>PLKG01000158.1 GCA_003140595.1 Acidimicrobiaceae bacterium
TACGCGTCGATGGACTCGCCCGCGTCACCCCAGAAGCCTTCCTGCACGTCGTAGTCGATGAGCCCCTCGGCGACGTAGTGGTTGTTCACGTCCGTGATCTCGAGCTCGCCCCGCCCTGAGGGTCGCAGGGTGCGAATCACGTCGAAGACGCCCGAGTCGTAGAGATAGACACCGGTCACGCAGTANNGGTCGCTCACCGAAGCGACGCACCGAGGGCGCGAACGACCGGCCGAAGATGTTGTCGGCCAGCATCACGACGGCCGAGTCGTCCCCGACGAACTGCGCCGCCAGTCCCAGGGCCTCGGCGATCCCTCCCGCGCGTTCCTGGTACGCGTAAAGGAGGCGCTCGACGCCGAACTCCTGGCCGTTCGACAAGAGCCTGAGGAATTCTCCGGCGTGGGTGCCGCCCGTCACGATCATCATCTCTGTCACTCCGGCCTTGACGAGCGCCTCGATCCCGTAGCTGATCATGGGCCGGTCGCCGATCGGCAAGAGGTGCTTGTTGGTGATCCGGGTCAGAGGATGCAGCCTGCTGCCCGTACCGCCGGCGAGGATCACGCCCCTCATGGCTGTAGGTAGCTGACGGTCACCGACGGGTACACAAGGACACCGTCGGTGAGATCGGTCGCGCGGTAGATGACCTTCTGAATCAGGGTGTCGCTCACTTGGAAGACCGCCTCTCCCTTCGTATTGGTGGTCACGGACTTCGGCCTGATCTTCGTTCTCATCGCAACCAGCGGGGCCGTGGTCGCGCTGAGCCACACTCGCTTGCCTGCAACCGGCAAGCCGAACCTCGTACGCAAAGTGACTGTGACGGTGGAAAACGACGTGCGGACGGCGTCGAGGTTGTGCTCCGAGGCCGCGATCGAGGACCTGGTCGGAGAGGCGTACTGAACGCCTCCGCTCTCCGGCAAAGAGCACAACCGGGTGACCAGGCCCCCACCTGAGGCGTTGGCGGCGTCAGGTGTGCCGAGGCCCGACGCGAGGTCATACCCGACCGTAGCCGGGTAGCGCCACCAGTTGGGAATCGACTCCAGGTGATTGTCGCCCTTGGTGACGTCGTTCATGGCGCGGCCGTACCCACCTTTCCCGGCGATCAAGTAAAGCGCCGGGTTGAGGAACCCGACAGGGTGGGCATTGCAGGCGGGCCAGGCGTCTGTGAGCGCGACCAGCGCCGCCCAAAGCGGCGCGGCCAGGCTCGTACCCCCGACGGAGGTCCAGCCGCCCCAGCTGCTCCAGTCGATGACAAGACCGGTATCCGGGTCGGCGTCGGCCGAGACGTCGGGAACCTCCCTGCAGTAGCCGCTCGGCGCGCCGCACGGGTCGGCTGAGGAGTACGACTTGATGACCCCCAGCCCGGCAGGGGCACCCGACTGATAGGCGGGCATCGCCCAGTTCGACGAGATTCCGCCGCCACCCGCACCGGCCGAGTTGTTCCAGACGGTTTCGGCCGGCGGGGCCCCGAGCGAGACCAGCGATGTACCGCCGACACTGGTCACATACGGCTGGCTCCCGGGGTCGTCGACGGTGGGGACCGCGACCTGGTTACCGGTCGGGGCACCGCAGTCGGTAGAGCCGTCGTCTCCCGAGGCCGCCACGACGGTTTGGCCCTGGGCCGCCGCCTCCTCGAACAGGTTGGCCTCGACGGCGGTGACCTCGCTCCCACCGTCCTGCGGCTCGCAATTGCCCCACGAGGTCGAGATCACCTGGGCACGGTCTTGGGAGACGATCGCACTGAGTACGTCGAGCGGCCCTGCGCCGTTGTTGGGTCCCTCGTACACGTCGATTGTCGCCTGCGGCGCGAAGCCGCTCACATCCTCGACGTCGAGAGTCGACTCGACGTCGGTTGCCGGGACCGCACCGTTGTCGGCGTCGACGGTCAGAACGTGCAGCGACGACTCCATCGTGGCGGCCTGGTCCGGGAAGTAGCACTCGTCGTAGGCGCGTACGTCCGGCGCGTTGAACGGTTCGAGCTCGAACACCGCGATCGTCTCGCCGGCTCCGTAGTCGCCTGCCTCGTAGAGACCGTCAAAGCCGTAGGCCGATGCCAGCTGATCGGCTGTGTAGGCACCCGCAGCCGAAGCAGCCGTCGTCGCTGCCTGGCATGGCTGCGGGCCTGCGGTGCTGAGGGCATTGGTCTTCACCGAGCTCGGCGGGCGAGCACCGGCGCTCGCTCCGGGGCGCGAAATACCCGCCGGATGCCACAGCGCCAAGTCGCTCAGACCCGCGATCGCCTGGATCGCTCCGGCAAGAGCGGTCGGGACCCGCGGCGCTGACAGGTTCGTGTAGACGAGAGCCCCGGACCCGAGGCGGTAACGCACGAGCGTCGTGGCAAAGGCGTGCTCGGCGGTCGCGACCGTCGCCGAGACACTGACGATGAGCCGGTTGGGAGCCACCGGGCCGACGTTGAGGCCGAGCCGCCCGAGCGCCGCGGTCGTCGAGCGCACGGTCGCTTCTGTCGCCCCGAAAGCAGCACCGAAGGCGGCTACGTGAAGATAGCGGTGAAACTCCGGCGTGCCCGGAGTCGAGACGGCGTTCGCGTACCTCTCCAGTCCTCCAGGATCGCGACTTCGAAGCGCGACGTCCAGGTCGATTACCTGCGATCCCGGGACCAGGCCGACAAGAGCCGCGGCACGCGGCATCAAAGGTGGCGAACCGATGCGCACGAACCGGCCCAGGACCTGGCTAGATCTGGTCATCGGGACCGCCGCCGTTGCCGAGCCCCCGAATGCGGCGGCTCCTGAAACCGCAACCAGGCAAGCGACAGCACCCGCCGCCAGGTTGAGGCCCCGTCGGCGTCTGCGATCCCGTCGGGAAGCTTCCCGGCGAGTCGCTTTGTCCCCTTCCTGCATCGAGAGGTCTCTCTTTGATGGCGGCCCTTGTCGCGAGAAGCGTAGTGGCGCGTCGCTCACTGGAGAAAGCGGGCGGCATCCTGACTTGGGGGCAAGAAGGACCATCGTTAGGCTTCCGCGATGGATGCTCCCGTGGTCGTCGAGGTCACGGACCTGACCAAGCGCTTCAGTACCCACGTGATCGCAGTGGACGGCTTGTCCTTCACTGTGCGCCGCGGCCAGGTCGTAGGTCTGCTGGGCCCGAACGGGGCCGGCAAGACGACGACGTTGCGGGCTCTCCTCGGTCTCGTCCGACCGACGAGCGGGACGATGGCGATCTTCGGCGAAACCATCAGACCCGGCATTGCCGTGCTCTCGAGGGTCGGTGCGCTCGTCGAGGGCCCTGGTTTCGTCCCCCACCTGTCCGGCAGGCGCAACCTCGAGCTCTACTGGCGAGCGGGCGGGAGCGCGTTGTCGGAGGCACATCTAGAGCAGTCGCTGGAGATCTCCGGTCTCGGCCCGGCGGCTGACCGGAAGGTGAAGACTTACTCCCATGGGATGCGCCAACGGCTCGGCTTCGCTCAGGCGCTCCTTGGAAAGCCGGAATTGCTCATCTTGGACGAGCCGGTCAACGGGCTCGACCCTCGACAGATAGTCGAGGTCCGTGAGTCCCTGCTGCGGATCGCGGCAAGCGGCACGACGATCCTCCTCTCCTCCCACCTGCTCAGCGAGGTCGAGCAAACCTGTAGCCACGTCGTCGTCATGCACCGTGGGCGGCTCATGCAGGCCGGGACCGTTGCAGAGGTGACGGCCTCGGTCGCCTCGGCTTACCTGGAGGTCGACGACCCTGATGCGGCGGTCACCATCCTCGCCGGGTTGCCAGGAGTGAATACCGTTGATCCCTCTCCGCCCGGTATCGTCGTCCAGCTCAGTGGTGCCGAGCGCTCTGATCTCGTCGCAGCGCTGGTCAAAGGTGGCGTCCGCGTCGACACCGTGACGGCGCGGCGGAGCCTCGAGGACGCGTTTCTCGAGCTCGTCGGGGAGCACTCGGTATGATCGCGGTCGAATTCGCGAAACAGATCCGCCGTGTGCGCACCTGGGTGGTCGCGGCGATTTGCGTCGTCATCCCGTTTCTCGTCGGGCTCGGCTTCGAGTTGGGCGGCAGCACGAACGGAGGCGGCGGAGAGAACCTGAACTTCGTGACCCACCAGTCCGGCACCGTCATCGGGATCTTCGCGCTCTCGTTCTCGTCGGTGCTGCTCATACCGATCGTGTTCGCGATCTTCACCGGGGAGCCCGTTGCCTCCGAGGCGCGGTGGGGATCGCTGCGCTACCTGCTGATACGGCCCGTGACACGCGCCAGGGTGCTCGCCTCCAAGCTCGGCGTCTCGGTCGTTCTGGCCGTGGTCGCGACGGTGCTGATCCCGATAATCGGCACGATCGTCGGTATTGGCTTCTTCGGCCTGCATCCGATCCACGCCTTCGGGATCGGTATCGGCTCACCCATTCTGACCTTGTCGGTCGGAGACTCCCTCGCCCGCCTGCTGCTGGCGACCGCGTACACGCTCTTCAGCATGTTCAGCGTGGTCGGGGTCGCGACCCTGGTCGGGGTGGCGACCGAGAACGCCCTGGCCGCCATGGCTTCGGGCATCGGGCTCTACATAGTCTCGGCAATCCTCGACGCCCTGCCCGGGCTCAGGCGCATCCACCCGATCCTGCCGGTGCACTACCTCGAAGCCTGGACGCACCTGTTCCTGCCCGGCGGCTCGCTCGGGGGCATGACAAGAGGCGTCATCTCTGCTGCGATCTGGGGAGTGGTGCCCCTTGTCCTCGCCTTCTGTGTGTTCCAACGAAAGGACATCCTGAGCTGAAGGCTCACCCGCGAACCCACCCGGCCGGAGACCTACTCATGGTCCCCCTTGGCCTCTCAGGAGGCCAACGGGGACGGATCAGACGTCGAGGAAGCGCCTCACCGCCACAGCCGAGCCAATGGCACCGATCAGCGCTCCCATGACCACGACGAGGATCTCGGTGATGATCACGTCATGGCCAGGCACGACCGCCGATGAGAACTCCTGGAAGTGCCTGATCAGCGTGCGGATGCCGAGGTCCCCGAGCAGCACGATCCCGGCCGCGACGATGGCTCCGATCAGCCCCTGAACAAGACCCTCGACCATGAAAGGCAGGCGGATGAACCAGCTCGTCGCGCCGACGAGGCGCATGACGCCGACCTCTCGCCTACGGGAGAAGATCGCCATGCGGATTGCGTTCAGGATCAGCACCAACGCCGAGATCAGCAACACGACCGCGATCACGAGCAGCACCATCTGCAGGACGTTGCTCACCGCGGTCAAGGTGTGCGCCGCCTGGGAGGGATAGGTGACCTGGAAGACGCCGGCAAGGTGTTGGAGCACGCTCGCCACCGCAGCCGCGCCCCCCGGGTTGGTCAAGGTGCACTGGAACACCGGTGGGGTCGTCTGCTCGTTGAGCACGCTGCAGACGGTCTTGCCGCTGATCCGACAAGCCAGCTTGTAGGAGGCCTCGTGGTCGAGGTACACGATCTTGCGGATCTGAGGCGTCTGGCTGATGGTGGTCCGCAGTGTCGCCACCTCGGCCGCCGAGGCCTTCGGCTGCACGAATACCTGCAGGTCCACATTCTGGTTCAACTGCACCAGCTCGTTGTTGACCGCTTGGCGCATCAACAGAGCGGTGCCGACAAGTGAGAGCGAAACGGCGACGGTGAGGATTGCCGCGATCGCCATCAACCGGTTCCGCCAAAGGTTCGTAGCGGTCTCGCGCGCGACGTAGCCGGCCGAGATGGGCATCAGTGCCGCCC
Source organism: Acidimicrobiaceae bacterium (assembly GCA_003140595.1). Classification (GTDB taxonomy): domain Bacteria; phylum Actinomycetota; class Acidimicrobiia; order Acidimicrobiales; family Bog-793; genus Fen-455. Next base: position 5,668 of record PLKG01000158.1, read on the forward strand.
TCTCCGGGCCCGGACGGTCTCTTGACGACTGGAGACCGGTTCGTCCGCGTCTTCGAGGTCGAGGTCGAGGTCGGTCGCTGCGCGTGTCGCTGTGACAGACACGACCGGTACGCCCCGGGTGGTGGACAGCATCGGGTCCAGCCCGTAGATGCCGCGTGCCTGGTCGCGGATGACCGCTCCGTGGTCGATCTCTATGACGCGTCGGCGCATGTTGTCAACGATCCCGGCGTCGTGGGTCGCCATCACGACCGTCGTCCCCGTGCGGTTGATCCGGTCCAACAACGACATGATGCCCTGGCTGGTCGTGGGATCGAGGTTGCCTGTCGGCTCGTCGGCGAGGATTATCAACGGGCGATTCACGAAGGCACGCGCGATCGCGACGCGCTGCTGCTCGCCTCCCGACAGCTCATGCGGCAGCCGATCGCCCTTCTGGCCGAGACCGACCAGTTCAAGAACCTGCGGCACCTGTATCCCAATCACGTGTCGCGGCCGACCGATGACCTCGAGCGCGAAGGCCACGTTCTCGGACACAGTCTTGTTCGGGAGCAGCCGGAAATCCTGGAATACGCAACCAAGGTTGCGACGCAGGTACGGAACCCTCCAGTTGGAGAGCTGCCCGATCTCCTTGCCTGCCACCCAGATCTCGCCTCGGTCGGCGACCTCCTCGCGCAACAGGAGCTTGAGCATGGTGGTCTTGCCCGATCCGGAGGCGCCCACGAGGAAGACGAACTCACCCTTCAAGATCTCGAGCGAAACCTCTCTCAATGCGACTACGGAGCCCTTGTAGGACTTCGTGACGTTCTCGAAGCGGATCATCGGTGCCCTTCTCCCCCGTGCTTCGGCACGAAATCCCCTCTTTGCACGCTACCAGTCACACCTGTGCCGAAGGGGGAACCGGACATCTCGTGCTCAGGAACCCTCATGTTCCCTGCGAAATCTCAAAAACGCGATCATGAAATCATAAAGGTCCCCGTCCAGAACGGCTTCGACGTTGCCTGTCTCGTGACCGCTGCGAAGATCCTTCACGAGCTGGTAGGGCGCGAGCACATAGGACCGGATCTGGCTCCCCCAGGCGACGTCGCTCAACGGGCCCGAAATGGTCTCGAGCTCTTTGCGACGCTCCGCGCGCTGGCGTTCGGCGAGCTTGGCGGCGAGGATCTGCAGTGCCTTCGCCTTGTTCTGATGCTGGCTGCGCTCGTTCTGGCAGGAGGTGACGATGCCGGTCGGAAGGTGCGTTATCCGCACGGCCGAGTCCGTCACGTTCACGTGCTGGCCCCCGGCACCCGAGGAGCGGTAGGTGTCGACGCGAAGTTCCTTCTCGTCGATCTCGACTTCTTCGGATAGGTCTTCGAGGAACGGCGCCACATCGAGTGAGGCGAAACTGGTCTGACGCCTGTGCTGGGAGTCGAAAGGCGACATCCTCACGAGGCGGTGCACGCCCCTCTCTGCGGCCAGTAGCCCGTAGGCATAGCGCCCGCGCACGATGAAGGTCGCCGACAAGATGCCGGCCTCGCCTCCCTCGGAGACCTCGTCGACTTCGACTGCGAAACCGCGGCGCTCGGCCCAGCGCAGGTACATGCGCAACATCATCTCGGCCCAGTCCTGGGCGTCGGTGCCGCCGGCGCCGGCGTGGATCTCCGCGACGGCGTCCCTCTCGTCGTGCTCCCCTGAGAACAAGCTGCGCAGCTCGAGCTCGTCGAGAGCCCTAGCGACCGTTGCGGCGACCTCAGTCAGCCCGGCTTCGAGATCGGCGAGATCGTTCCCGCCCTCCTCGACCGCCAGAAGGTGCAATGCCTCGGCGTCACCCAGCTGGGTCTCGAGTGCACGAAGGCCCTCGATGTCGTCACGGATCCGGCCGTACTCAGAGGTCACCTTCCTGGCCTGGTCCGCGTCCGACCACAGGTCGGGCTCCCCGATGATCTTCTCGAGCTCTCCCTGGCGTTCGATCAAGTCGTCGATGCGCAGGTAGACCTTCGCCGCGTCGAGGCGGCCGCGAAGCGATTCCAGGACCTCTCCGAGGTCAAGGCGCGCGCTGTCGGGACCGGCGTCGGATGCTCGGGTCACCGTCGTTCAGCTCGCGCCGTGGCAGACCTTGAACTTGCGTCCACTGCCGCACCAGCAGGGCTCATTGCGTCCGACCTTGGCCGGTGGCCCTCCGACAACACGGCTCCCGGTCGGCGAGATCGGCCCCGCAGGCGGACGCCTCTGGCCCGCTAGGCCGCCTCCGTTGCCGCCCCGGTTCGGCGTGCCCTGCGGCGCGGGACGGCCAGAGGACCCCGCGCCAGACGGCGCCCGCGGTGGCGTCTGCGGTCCGGGACGGGCCTCCGGTGACTGTGTCTGGCCCGTCTGAGGAGCGGCCATGGGTGCTTGAGCCGGGACACCGGCGATCTCTTCGGCAGGGACCTGGGCTAGATCGCCTAGCCCGGCAGCCGGGTCGTTTGCAGCCACGAACGCCGCCTGGGCGTAGTCGGGTTCCTCAGCGGGGGCCTCGAGCACCTGAACGTGCATGACATAGCGCAGGTAGTCGTCGTCGATGGAGTCCATCAGCTTGCCGAACATCTCGAATCCTTCTCGCTGCCAGGCCACGAGGGGGTCGGTCTGCGCGATGCCGCGGAGGTGGATGCCTTCGTTCAGGTAGTCCATCTCCACGAGGTGCTCGCGCCAGCGCTGGTCGATTATCTGGATCAGGACGCTGCGTTCGATGTCCCGCGCTGTCTGGGCCCCGCCCGGGAAGGTCTCCTCCCGCTCGTCATAGAACTCGAGGGCCTCGGCGAGGATGCTTTCGGTGAGCTGCACCACGCTGGTCGCCGCATCGAGGTCATCAACGGTGAAGCGGGTCGGGTAGTACTGCGTCAGCTCCACGAGGAGGCCTTCGAGGTCCCATTCCTCGTTGAAGTCGTTCGGGCAGTGGTTCGCTACGACGTGGTCCACCATCGCGGTGAGCAGCGCCTCGGTGTGAGGCTTGAGGTCCTCCCCGTCGATGATCTGGAGCCGCCGCTGGTAGATGACCTTGCGCTGCTCGTTTCTCACCTCGTCGTACTTGAGCAGCTCCTTGCGGGTCTCGGCGTTGCGGCCCTCGACGGTGTGCTGAGCCCGCTCGATCGCCTTGGTGACCATCCGTGCCTCGATCGGCACGTCATCGGGCAGGGCACGTCCCATGACCCAGCTGACCGCACCGGTGGCGAACAACCGCATCAGCTCGTCCTCGAGTGAGAGGTAGAACCGGCTCTCACCGGGGTCTCCCTGACGGCCGGACCGGCCCCGGAGCTGGTTGTCGATGCGCCGGCTCTCGTGGCGCTCGCTCCCGAGGACGTACAGGCCGCCGAGGACCCGAACCTCGTCTGCCTCGGCTGCGCACTGTTGCCTGAACTTGCCCAGAAGCGACTGGAGGCGTTCTCGGCCCTCGTCAGAGCCGACGTCGAGCCCTTGGGCGCGGACCTCGTCCAGGGCGAGACCTTCGGGGTTGCCTCCGAGCACGATGTCGACGCCACGTCCGGCCATGTTCGTCGCGACGGTTATCGCGTGCAGACGCCCCGCCTGGGCGACAATCACAGCCTCCTGGGCGTGGTGCTTGGCGTTGAGAACGTGGTGAGGGATGCCTTGCTTGTCCAAGAGCAGGGACAGCTCCTCGGACTTGGCCACCGATGCCGTGCCCACGAGGACGGGCTGGCCCCGGTCGTAGCGCTCTTTCAGGTCTTCGACGACCGCCTCGAACTTGGTGGCCTCCGACTTGAAGATCAGGTCCGGCTCATCGGCGCGGATCATGGGCCGGTGCGTCGGTATCGGAACGACGTGCAACTGGTAGGTCGACGCGAACTCTGCGGCCTCTGTCTCCGCGGTACCGGTCATCCCGGCAAGCTTCTCGTACATGCGGAAGTAGTTCTGAAGCGTGACGGTCGCCCAGGTGTGGTTCTCGTCCTGGATCTTGACGCGCTCTTTGGCCTCGACAGCTTGGTGCAGGCCGTCGGACCAGCGTCGCCCTTCCATGATCCGGCCCGTGAACTCGTCGACGATCTTCACCTCGCCGTCGGCCACCAGATAGTCCTTGTCCCGGTGGTAGAGCTCCTTGGCCTGGAGCGCCTTCTCCAGCTGATGGACGTAGTTCACCGCGACCGAGTCGTAAAGGTTGGCGACCCCTAGCTGCCGCTCGACTTTGGCGATGCCTGCCTCGGTCGGCACGGCGGTGCGCTTCTCCTCGTCGACTTCGTAGTCGATGTCGCGCTTCAATGTCCGCACCACACTCGCGAACTGGTAGTACAGCTTCGTCGACTCGTTCGAGGGGCCGGAGATGATGAGCGGCGTCCGGGCCTCGTCGATCAGGATCGAGTCGACCTCGTCGACGATCCCATAGACGTGCTCGCGCTGCACCATGTGCTCACGTTGCGGGGCCATGTTGTCGCGCAGGTAGTCGAAGCCCATCTCGGTGTTCGTCCCATAGGTAACGTCCGCGCGGTACGCCGCCGCCTTGGCGGCGAAGTCGTCCACGTCAGGGGTGATGAGACCTACCGTCAGCCCGAGGAACCGGTAGATCTGGCCCATCCAGTCGGCGTCACGCGTCGCCAGGTAGTCGTTGACGGTGATCAAGTGCACGCCGCGGCCGCCAAGCGCGTTCAGGTAGATAGCGAGCGTCGACACGAGCGTCTTGCCCTCACCGGTCTTCATCTCCGCGATCCAACCGAAGTGCAGAGCCATGCCCCCCATGAGCTGGACGTCGAAGTGGCGCTGGCCGATGGTGCGGACTCCCGCCTCGCGTACGACGGCGAAAGCCTCCACGAGAAGGTCGTTCATGTCCTCGCCCTGATCAAGGCGCTCTTTGAACTCGACGGTCTTGCGGGCCAACTCTGCATCCGACAGGGCCTGGATCTCGGGTTCGAACGCGTTGATCGAGGGCACGATGGCAGCGAGGCTGCGGACCTTCTTGCTTTCGCCCGCGCGAAGTACCTTCCCGAACACGCTCACGACCAATCATTGTACGCCGCCGCCTCTGTGGCTCCGGGTCGCCGGCGCGCCGTCGCGGTCTCAGGACTTGCGCTTCAGCCGGCGACCACCGGGATCCGCCCGCCGACGCGGCGGTGAGCGCCCTGGTCGACCGAGACGAGAGACCCTCCAAGATGGTGCGGCGCGGCTCGCTCGACGCGGACGTTGACGAAGGTACCCGGGGCGATGTCCTCGTGCTTTGGAGGGGCGAAGTGTACGAGCTTTCCCTGGCGGGTGCGGCCGCTCAGCACCTTCGGGTCCTTCTTGGAGGGACCCTCGACGACCGCTCGCTCGACGAGGCCGATGCGGCTCATGTTGCGTGCGAGCGCGGACCGCTCGATCACGACTTTGAGCCGTTCGAAACGATCGGCGATGACCTCTGCGGGCACGTACATCTCGGTCATCTGGGCCGCGCGCGTGCCCGCCCTGGGCGAGAAAATGAATGTGTACGCGCTGTCGTACGCGGCCACTGAGGCGACCTCGAGCGTTCGTTCGAAGTCTTCTTCGGTCTCGCCCGGGAAACCGACGATGATGTCTGTGGTCACAGCGAGGTCCGCGACAGAGGCCCTCGCGTCAGCGAGAAGCGACAAATAGCGCTCTGCTGTGTAACCCCGCCGCATCGCCCGAAGAACGCGGTCACTGCCTGACTGGAGGGGCAGGTGGAGCTGCTCGCAGACCGCGGGCGTCTCGGCCATCGCGGCGATCGTCTCCGGCCGCAGGTCCTTGGGGTGGGGGCTCGTGAACCTGACCCGTCGGATGCCCGGTACCGCACCGACAGCCCGGAGCAGGTCCGCGAACAGGGGGCGGGCCCTCACAGCACCCTCCTGCACCCATCGTTCCCCTGCCGCCCAGGCCAGATCGGTCTTCTCGGCCGCAGCACCCCTCCACCTGGTAGTCAGGTCGCGACCGTAGGAGTTCACGTTCTGGCCGAGCAGCGTGACCTCGACCGTGCCGCGCGCCGCAAGTGTCTCGAGTTCCTCGACGAGCTCACCGAACGGCCTGCTGACCTCCGGCCCGCGTACGGCCGGGACGATGCAGAAAGCACAAGAGTTGTTGCATCCGACCTGAATCGTTACCCAGGCTGCATACGGCTGGTCGTGTCGAACGGCCATCGCCGTCGGGAAGTCGGTCTCCTCGTCGCGCCCGGGGGCATCGGGCACCTCGATCACAGATTCGCCGGTCGAGCGCGCGAGGCCGAGCAGCTCCGCGACCCTGCCGACATTGTGGGTTCCGAAGACGGCGTCCACATGCGGCGCACGCTCGAGAAGGATCTCACGATCCTTCTGAGCGAGACAGCCCCCGACCGCAATCTGCAGATCGGGACGGCGCTCTTGGACCGACTTCAGCTGGCCGAGGTGCCCGTAAAGCTTGTCGTCGGCGTTCTGCCTGATGCAGCAGGTGTTTAGGACGACTACGTCGGCTTCGTCCAGGTCATCGGTGCGGGCCATGCCGTCGGCTGCGAGCACCGCGGCGATGCGTTCGGAGTCGTGCTCGTTCATCTGGCACCCGAAGGTACGAACCAGGAAACGGCGAACCTCGGTCACCGCTGAAGACTAAGCGCTACCGGCCGAGCGGCGAATTTCCGCCGCTGTGAACCGCCACCGGGACGGGCTCGGCGAACTCCCGCCGCTCTGGGGGGCCAACCTTGTCGATACCGCTGTCCGATGGCGCGTCGACACCTGACTCCTGGTGAACGTAGCGCTGACCGCTCAGCCAAGAGGCAAGCGCTCCGACGAGGCACGCGCCGCTGGCAAAGTCGAAGGCCCCGCGCAGGCCGTTCTCGAAGGGCTCCGATATCAGGGCGGGGAAGAAGGACCGGCTCGACACCAGCTGGGCGTGCGCCGCAGATAGATGGTGAATGGTCGGGCCGAGGAGCACGCGCATCGGGTTGTCTCCGAGGAAGGCCGCGAACAGCAGCCCGACCGGCGGAAGATGTGCGATGCGCGTCGCGTCGGAGGACGGCACCCCGGCCGATCTCAAGCCTGAGTACAGGTGTGACGGAAGCGACGCCGCCAGGCCGAGGACCATGAGACTGAAGAACACCGTTGCGAAATGAGTGTGCAGTAGTTACGCAGCTCACTTAGCAGCCTGACCTTGCGATGAGGCGGTGACGGTCCTATCCGGCGAGCCGGTGCCGTCTTCACGCTTCACCGGAGACTGCGACCGAAGTCGCGGTTGGCCTCCTCGACGTGCGTTTACCGTCTCCAGGCCACTCCCGGCGACGTTCAGCTCTCGTCGCCCGTAGGCGGCAAGGTTGATTGCGGCATTGAGGTCTCTGTCGATGGCAAGACCGCAGTGCTCGCAGGTATAGGTGCGCTCGTGAAGGGAGAGCTTGGCTCTCACTTCCCCACACGACGAGCAGGTCTTCGATGATGGGTAGCACCGAGCGGCCACGATCAGGCAGCCGGAGTGCCAGGCCATCTTGTAGGTGAGCTGACGCCGGAACTCAGCGGGTGCGACATCGAGGATGGCTCGGTTGAGGCCCGACTTCTGAGCGACGTTTGTGCCTGGCGACTCCACCGTTCCCGACGCCGACTTGGTCATGTTCTTCACGGCCAAGTCTTCGATGACGACCGTGCCGTAGGTCTCGGCAAGTTCAGTGGTGAGCTTGTGGAGGACATCTCGCCGAGCGTCGGCAACCCGCTTGTGACAGCGGGCGAGCTTCGCCTTCGAATGGGCGCGACGGCGGGAGCCAGACTGCTGGCGTGCGATCTTTCGCTGCAAGGTCGCCATACGCCGCCGGTAGCGAGAGAGCACTCTCGGGTTCTCAATAATCTCGCCATTGGAGAGCGTGGCCAACCGCTTGACTCCGAGATCGACGGCGATGATCTCGGACGGGCACTTGGCTTCTCGATCGGAGCGCTCGACCTCGCAAGCGAATGAGACGAACCATCGACCGGCCAGCTCGGAGATCGTCGCCGACAGAATCCGGGCACGCCCACTATCGAGCATCGCGCGGAGCTTCGTCGCCGGTTCCTTCGTGCGGAGAACGCCGATCCTCGGCAGTTGGACATGCCGGCCGTCGACGACCTTGATCGCCCCGGTTGTGAACCGATAGAACTTTCGTGCCGACTTGTTCTTGAACGAAGGAAACCCGCTCTGTCCCGCTCGTTCGCCAGAGCGGGCCTTCGAGAAGTTGTCGAGCGCACGAGCCAGCCCGTCAAGACCGGACGAGTACGCCTCCTTCGAATTCTCCGACCACCACGGAGCGATGGTGCTCTTGGCGGAGTTCCACTCCCGCCGGAGCGAGTAGAGGTTCCACGGCACTTCGACGCTGCGGGCGAAGACCTCGGCTTGATCGGCGCAAAGGCCGTAGTCGGTCGCCCAAGCGCGGAGCTTTGCCCGCTCGGCAAGCCGCTGTTTCACAAGAGCGAGACCGAAGTTGTAAGCAAAGCGACTGGCACCGGTGTGTGAGGACAACTTCGAGGAAGACTTGTCGTTTGGGTCAAGCTCGAAACGGAACCTCTGGTGTACGACAGTCACCTCGGTAGGGCTTGCTTGGCTGCTGTGATCGAGGCCAGCGCACGGTTGCGTGCGCCACCTCGCCCGTAGAGGCGGGCACAGAACGAGGTGAGAACTTCGGTCATGTCCCTTAAGAGGTCGTCGTCTACCTCACCGTCTTCGACAACCCGAATCGAGCGAGCTTGCGCCGAGAGTGCCGCTTCGAGATGCTCAACCCCGAATCGGGCAAGCCTGTCCCGATGCTCGACGATGATGGTCTGCGCTTTCGGGTCTGCAAGCAGTCGAGCGAGCTTGCGCCGCTTGCCGTTCATTCCTGATCCGACCTCGGTCACGACTTCGGCGATCGGAAGATCGTGGGCGGTCGCCCACGAGGTAATGCGGGCGACCTGTCGATCGAGGTCTCCTCGCTGATCGTGGGAGGAGACTCGCGCATAGCAAACAGTTCGGTTACTTACCTTCTCGAGAGACGGAGTCTCCACAAGGATCAGACGACCGACCCGCTGGGCTGGAACCGGGAGCGATCCTTCACGAAACCAGCGATAGGCAGTGAACTTGCTCACCCCTACCTGGTCAGCCCAGTCCGAAAGGTTCACGGTTCCACTATAGAACACACGTACGCCATCTAGAGACTAATCAAAGTGGAGCAGTCAAAAGCCCATTCGAGCTGCAGCCGAGGTGCCGAAGCGAGCCGAGACTGCCTGCTTGAGCCCGTGCGGCCAGTCACCGGATGCCTCGTCTCCTGCCGCGACAAGCTGCCGCTGGGCAGTCGCGTCGCCTTCGAACGCACGAATCGCCAATTCCGGGCGGAGATTCGCGATTGCCAGGATCGCGCCGGCGCATTGCAGTGCTCCTGACAACAGGACGAGATTTGCCGAGCCGGTGTAGAGCCAGCCGTCGAGCACATCGAGCTCGTCGTAGAGCCGGCGGACCTCGCCGCTGGAATCTTTGAGTCCCTGCACCGGCAGTTCCGCGAGCAGGGCCACGGGCAGGCCTGGGGGCGAGGCGAACGGATAGTGGTAGGCGAGCACAGGCGTCCCAGCCGCAGCCGAAGCCACGAGCTCGTAGTATCGGCGCGCGTCGGAGGTCTGCGGCGGCGAAAGAACGAGGACCGCGTCGGCACCCGCGTCCAGGACAACCTTGGTGAGATGAACGGCCTGAGGCGCAGAGGGGGCGCCTGAGCCCGCCAACACCGCGACCTGCGCTGGCAACGCCGCCCTCACCGCACCGACCAGCGTCGCCCTCTCCGTGGGCGTGAGAGCTGCAGCCTCGCCCGTACTGCCGGCGACCAGAACAGCCCGGACGCCGAGGTCCACAAGTCGGCTGGCAAGCTCGGCAGTGGCGCCGGCGTCCAGGTTCTGCGACGAGTCGAAGATCGTCAGCAGGGCTACCCCGACGCCGTTGAATATCGGTGCGGTCATTTCTGGCGCCGTCGAATGCTCCCGGTGTGCCACGACCTGACGTGGCCGTTCCTCGACACGACGTTCGGCAACGTGCCGGTCCGGTGTCCGGCACTCGGTCCCGCCTCATCGGGGGCCAAGCCCCGGTCGGGTCGGCCCGGTCGGAGGGCAACATCGGCCCCTACCATCGACTGTTACCTCCCGTGGTGGCCGCCACGGGTCTTGGGTGCGCCGATGGTGTAGGAGTACGGGATCGCTGCCAGCTCGTCCCCGGAGACTTGCCCGTAGGGGGGAACTCCATAGGTGAGGTCGTCGACGTACAGCGTGCCGCTCACGACCGTGCCGTTGGGCCCCGACGGCGTGATTGTCACTTGGATGACGGCACTCTGACCCGGGTTGATCGTCAAAGGAGAGATCAGACCGAGCGCAGTCGGATCGAGGGCCGCCAGCCAGAGGTCGCCGGTGGTGGATCGCATGTTCGGGTCGAAGGCCTTGGTCTGAGCGGTCATCTTGATGGTGGCCGAACCGGCTGCCGCCGAAGCGCCGTAGGGTCCGCACTCTGATGGCCCGGCTGTCCACGCGCCGGCCGTGACGGTGCCACCGGGCGGACCGTAGGAGCCCGACTCGTTGTCGGAGCACAGTCCGGACCCACTGCCGGCGCTGACGAGGTCGGGGTCACCGGGGTACGGGCTGAAGTCGAACATTGCCGGCTGGTTGGCAACCTGCGAAACCGAGATGCTCGAGGTCTGTGTCGGTACGAGCCAGCTCGGGTAATTCGGGACCGTCATCGGGAGCGCCACGGTGTCCTCTGTCTGCGGGGCGAGAACGAGGCTCGATGTGGTGTCGAGTCGCGGGTCCACGAAGTAGTCCTCGGGCGCCACACCGGTGTTGGTGATCGTGACCGGATAGGTCACTTGTATGCCTGCCACCAGAGCGTCCCCGGCGCTGTGGGGAAGCCCCGAACCGGTCACCCTGACACTGTTGAACTGGATAGTGCCTGTGAACAGCTGGGAGATCTCATCGCCGACGACGGGCTCGGCGAAGTCGACGATCAGCGTCCAGACTCCCGGGACGGGGTTCAACGTGTAGGCCGTGAGCGTGGTGCCCGAAGCGCCACCCACCACGTTGTTCTGCCCATAGCCGAGCGTGTTGCCGTCGGGGCTGATGAGGTAGGCGCCAACGGAGTCGCCCGGGTCGTTGGTGAGCGACACCTCGGCGCTGATGTTGTTCACCGTTCGGTCGACGTTGAACTTGTAGTAGTCCGCTTGACCTTCACCGGGCGACCGACCATTGCCGCCGGTGAGCAATCCGCCGAAGGAGCGACCGCTCATCACCCCGCTGAAGAAGCCACGGCCTCCGCTCACCCGCACAAGGCTGCGAAGCGTGACCGGGATCGAGGTGCTCGCGCTGCCGCCGGACGAAGAGCCCTTACCGCCGCCGAACCACGTGCCCGGGCCGCCCCAGGTCGAGCTCAGCACGATCGAACCGGAGGCGTCCCCTGGCGACCACGGCGTAACCGCACTCACCCAGATCGTCTCGGTCTGACCCGGTTGCAGCGTAAGTTGCCTCTGCGAAAGCGAGGCGAACGGGATGAACTGCTGTGTCGACACCTGCCACGGGATGGCCCCGTTGGTCCCGCTGTCGGTTGCGACGTCGCCGAAGATGACGCCGGTCCAAGTACCCGCGACCGGCTCGGTGACATCGACGTTGCCGTAGTTTCCCACTCCTTGGGGCAGGCTGTGCGCAGCGAGCCGTCCGAGCGGGTCGATCAGAATCAGGCGTACCCGGGCGTTATCTGCACCTGAGGTGGCGGGGTAGGCAATGGCGGCGTCCAGCCTGTCCTGGCCGGGCTGCACGGTGAAGTGGATTACCGCGTAATTGTTCTCCTCACCCGCGTAATTCAGGAATTGTGGGCTCGTGGAGTCATCCAGCGTCACGCTGCCGGACTGCACGTCCTGATCCGGGCCAAAGGTCCGGCCGGACACCTGTACTGCTTGGGTGTTGGCGCCGGTGTTGGTGATCGCCAGCGGCCATGTCTCGTTGGTACCCGGGTTCGCGACCGCGTTCAGCTGATCGGTCGAGGTCAGCAGTGTCTCGCCGATCGGCGGCGGCGAGCCGGCCGGAGTTGGGATCGACTCGGCCAGCTCAACGGCCGCGTAGCTGTTGAGCAGACCCGCTCCCTGCTCGGTGGCAGGAGCGCCGAGGTCGGTCGCGGTGCTGAGCAGTATCTGCTTGACCAGGGCAGGTGCCGGCGTAGCCCCGCCGTGCGTGTTCCGATAAGCCTGGATGACAAGAGCTGCGGCACCGGCGATAAATGGCGACGACTGGCTTGTTCCGCCGCTCTCCTCGACCAGGGAGGGTGCCCCCTGGAAGTTCGTGCACTCGCTGTAGATAGCAATGTCATTGCTGCACGAGGCGAAGCTCAGGTCGCCCGGGGCGACCAGGTCGACCGTGCCGCCCGCCTCGTCATAACCGCCCGAGCTCAGAGAGCTGATGTTGTTGTCGAGCCAGCCGGTGGTCGCGAAGTAACGGGCCGCCGCGTAGTTGGTCTGGGCGTAGAAGCGGAAGTCCGTCGAGGCACCCACTGAGATGACGGCCGGGTCAGTGGCCGGCGAACCGATGGTGTTGGTCGAGCCCGCGTCGCCTGTGGCCACGGTGACGACCACTCCGGCTGCGACAGCTGCGTCGTTGAACTGCTTGGTCGCGTCCAGCGCCGTGACATCGGGGAAGTCGTTGGAACCGAACGACTCGTTCAGCACGTTCACGTGGTCCGTCTCGACGGCATAGTTGATGGCCTGGAGAAAGTTCGACTCGGTCGTGTCTTCGTTCGAGAACACGTCGAGGCCGACCAAGCTGGCACCGGGGGCGACGCCCTCGATCCGGATATTGCACGGCGACGGGTCGGACTGGGCAGAGAAGCCGTTGACGTCGTAGACCGTGGTCCCCTGGCCGGCGATAGCGTTCGAATCGATGAACGCCTCGTCACCGCCGGTCGGCGCGCCCGGAGCGTCACCGCTGAAGTCCTGGTAGTCACCGCCGGTTTGCGGATCGAACACCGACGTACCGTCGCCACGGATGAAGTTCGCGTTGTCCGTGTCGACGCCGTCGGCTATCCAGGCAACCTTCACACCCGCACCGGTGATGCCCAACGAGCGCGCGGTCTTGGCCGAAGGGCTGGAGGAGTCGGTGTTCGTGAGCGCCAGGCCCTCCGGATCGAGCTGAACCTGGCCGTTGGTGCCGCACGCGCCGGGTATCACGTTCGCAGTGAGCGGCGTGCCGGCGCCTGACGGCCCAGACCTCGGCGATTGCGAAGATCCGGTCGCAGTGGCGCCAGTCGCGGGCTGTGGAGCCCGGATCGTGACGTCGGGGATGACTTCGGCCACCGCCGGGTCGGCCTTGAGCCAAGTTTCCTCGCCGGATGACACAGTGGCGGCAAAGGAGTCGACAAGTCCGTAGCTCTTGACATGCGTGGCGTGCACCTCGCGGAGCTCGCTCATGAGCGGGGCCTGGTAGGCGGCGGCCACCTCGGCCCGCAGCACTGCCGCGCGGCTACCGACGCGTGCGGCCGCGAGCTGGCTCTTCATTATGACGATGACGTGCTGGTCGACGTTCTTGGACAGCTGCGCCGCGAGCGTCGCGGTCATCGGCCGCTGCTGTGCGCCATGAGCCGTCGTGACCGCGGGAGCCGCTCCCACACCGCCCGCCTGCACTACTACCAGGGTGGGCAGCGCTAGAGCGGCAGCACACAGGGAGATCTTCAAACCCTTGGTACGCGAGCCGTACAACTTGGCTCCTCTGATTCCTCGCATGATCACTCCATTCACGCAAGCGGAGGCTCTCAGTTGTGAGCGCGCCCTCCTGTGGCCTTGTAATGGAAGATACAGCACAAAGGCCAGGGGCCGGCGCGAGCAGCCCCGCGAGTCCGACAGCCATTGTCGGCACTTCGCTGCCATGACATCTTTCCGCAACATACGCACCGGCAGTGCAGAACCTCGGGTTGTGACAGCCGTCAGCGCCGACGTCGGCTATCTGTCGTCAGAGCTGCGCACAGTACCTATACGTGCAACCCGCACTCGGTCTTCCCGGTGCCTGCCCAGCGGCCCTCGCGAGGGTGATGACCTTCGGGCACCGGCACGGTTGTAGGTGCGCAACCGATCGAGACGTAGCCCACGTAGTTGAGCGGATGACGAGGCAGATCGTGAGCGGCGACATACGCGTCCACGTCGTCGTCGTCCCACGCGGCGACCGGGTTGACCTTTACCATGTTGCGGCTCGGGTCCCAGGCGATCACCGGTGCCTCAGCCCGCTCAGGGGTGTCCACCCGCTTGAGGCCGGTGATCCAGGCACCGTGGCCGCGGAGCGCCTTGGCGAGCGGCACGACCTTGCGGAGCTCGCAGCAGCGGGGCGAACCGCACGGGAACTCGTCGAGCGGCACTTCAGGATGTGTCACTACGAGGTTGAGGTCGTAGCGCTTACGCAGGCGTTCCACATAAGCGAGCGTCTCGGGGAAGTGGAAACCGGTGTCAAGAAAGATCACCTCAATGGAAGGATCGACGCTGACCGCCATGTCGAGGAGCGCGGCGTCCTGGAATGAAGCGGCCAAGGCGGCTCCCCCAGGAAACCGTCTCACGGTCCACTCGATTATCTGCACCGGGTCTGCCTTATCGAAGCGGGTCGCCGCCTCGTCAATCTCCGCCAGCAACTCTGCTGACGGTGCCCCATCCTCCGACTCGAGCTCCATGCTCCCGTGATACCTCCCAAGGTCGCGACGACTCGCGAACACTCCTCAACCTACCGTCTTGCTGGTTTGGCCCGACAACCACACGAATGTGACGTTCGGCCCTTTCGGCGCAAGAATGGAGCGAGTTACCTGAACACACAGGAAAACGAAGGGAGCACCGAGTGTTGAGCGCGGGTCGGTCTGGTCGAGATGACCTGCCTGTTGAGGCTGTCACAGCACGGGGTCGTGAGTTGCTCGACAACGCGGCACTCAACAAGGACACTGCTTTCACCGAACACGAGCGGACGGCGCTCGGCCTGCGCGGGCTCCTGCCGTGGCGCACCACCACGATCGAAGAACAGGTCGCCCTCGAGCTGGAGCATCTACGCCGAAAGGGTGACGAGCTCGAGCAGTACATCGGTCTCGCAGCACTGCAGAACCGTAACGAGACGCTTTTCTACAGGCTGCTTGTCGACCATCTCGAAGAGCTTGCTCCGATCATCTACACGCCAACAGTCGGGCATGCGTGCCGGGAGTACAGCCACGTCGTGCGGCGCACCCGCGGGGTATGGATCACCCCTGACGACATCGACCACATCCCCGAGATGCTCCGCAACACCGGACGACCCGGGGTCCGTCTCATCGTCGTCACCGACAACGAGCGCATCCTGGGCCTCGGTGACCAGGGAGCGGGCGGCATGGGCATTCCGATCGGCAAGCTCGCCCTCTACGTAGCCGGAGCCGGCCTCCACCCACGCCTCACGCTGCCTGTATCACTCGACTGTGGGACCGATAACGAGGAGTTGCTTCACGACCCCCTCTACCAGGGCTACCCCAAGCGCCGCCTTCGAGGTGATGCGTACGTAGCTTTCATCGAGGCGTTCGTCGGAGCGGTGAGAGCGGTGTACCCAGATGCCTTGCTGCAATGGGAGGACTTCAAGCAGCACAACGCGATTCGGCTGCTCGATAACTATCGCCATCGGCTCCCGTGTTTCAACGACGACATCCAGGGAACAGCCGCTGTCGTGTCCGCCGGCATCCTCGCCGCGCTTCAACACAGAGGCGAGAAACTCTCGGAGCAACGGCTGGTGCTCCTCGGATCAGGTGCCGCCGGTATCGGCATCGCCCGGCTCGTCCAGGCAATCATTCGCTCGGAAGGTGCCTCCGAGCTCGAGGCACGTCTGGCTGTCACGATGCTCGACTCTCAAGGCCTGATCTTCGAAGGGCGCGACGGGGTGCAAGACGACAAACGCCCCTTCGCCCGAACAAGTGACGAGCTGAGCAGCCTCGGTTTCGAGCCGAGCGACCGGTACGACCTCGAAACCGTTGTCCGCCACGTCGCACCCACGATCTTGATCGGCACTAGCGGCAAGCCAGGCGTGTTCACCGAGGCCGCAGTGCGAGAGATGGCGGCGCGGACACCGCGACCCATAGTGCTGCCACTCTCCAACCCGACCGCGAACTCCGAAGCCACGCCCTCAGACGTGCTGGCATGGAGCGACGGAAGGGCGATCGTGGCGACCGGGAGCCCGTTCGAGCCCGTCGAGATCGGCGGGCGCACTCAAATCGTGGGGCAGGCGAACAATGTCTTCGTGTTCCCGGGCGTAGGGCTTGGAGCTGTCGCTGGTCGGGCTTCGGAGATTACCGACCGGATGTTCCTAGTTGCGGCCACGACCCTTGCGGATCTAGTTCCGGCCGAGCGACTCGAACAGGGTGCGATATACCCGCGTCTCACCGAACTACGTTCGATCTCACGCGCGATCGCCATCGCTGTCGCTCGCGAGGGTCGGGACGGTGGTGTCGCTCCGATGGCCACCGATGCCCAGATCGAGGCAGCAGTGGATGGTTGTGTGTGGGCGCCCGAGTATGAAAACTTGGAGCCAACTCAATAGCGAAGAGAGACAACAGATTCGGCGCGAATGCACCTAAAGCCATGGT
>PLKG01000011.1:0-1750 GCA_003140595.1 Acidimicrobiaceae bacterium
CAGGAGTTAGCGGATGCCAAAGTGCGGATTCCGAGCCATTCCGTACACCCGTTCCGATCGAATCCGTACACCGATTCCGACGTTTTCGTACACCCGCTGAGGAGAAACTCGTAGCAGCTGGCGCGAGGTAGGCCCTGCTCGGCAGGCTCCTCGGACAACCCGTCCGAGGAGCAGCAGTTGACCAGACCCCGTGTCGCCATGCGCAAGATCCGAGATGTCATCCGGCTGAGCTTCGGTGAAAAGCTCAGCCGCCGCCAAGTGAGTGCCTCGCTCGGCATTCCCGTCACAACCGTGTCCGACCACGTCATGCGCGCTGAGGCGGCGGGCTTGTCCTGGCCGCTCCCCGACGAGCTCGACGACCACGCGCTCGAGCAGTTGCTGTTCCCGCCGGTGGTGCCGAAGGGGATCGTCCGGCCCACTCCGGACTGGAAGTATGTCCACGTCGAGCTGCGGCGAAAGAGCGTGACCCTGCAGCTGCTCTGGCTCGAGTACCGCGAGGACCATCCTGACGGTTACGGCTACAGCCAGTTCGCCAACCTGTATCGGGCCTTTAGGCGACAAGTCGACGTCGTCATGCGCCAGGAGCACCGGGCGGGCGAGAAGCTCTTCGTCGACTTCCCGGGCCAGACGATCCCCATCTATGACCAGCGAACCGGCGAGGTGACACTCAACGCCGAGCTGTTCGTCGCCGTCGCCGGGGCGTCGAACTACCTCTACGCCGAGGCCTTCGCCTCCCAGGAGCTCTTGTACTGGGTGACCGCGCACACCCACGCCTTCGAATTCATGGGGGGATGCCACGAGATCGTGGTCTGCGACAACCTGAGATCGGGCGTCACCCGCCCGCACCGTTACGAGCCCGACGTGAACGCCACCTTCCAAGAGATGGCGGCCCATTATGGCGTCGCGATCATCCCGACTCGGACCTACAAGCCCCGGGACAAGGCCAAGGCCGAACAAGGCGTGCTCTTGGCAGAGCGCTGGATAATCGCCCGGCTGCGGCACAGGCACTTCACCTCGCTCGGCGAGGCCAACGCCGCCATCTCAGAGTGCGTGGCTTTCATCAACTCTCGCCCGTTCAAGAAGCTGGACGGCTCACGCAAGATCTTGTTCGAGGCTTTGGACCGCCCGGCGTTAAGGCCCCTCCCGCCCGAGCGTTATGAGTTCGCGACATGGAGACAGGCCAAGGTCAACATCGACTACCACATAGAGGCCGACCACCACTACTACTCGGTTCCCTACCAGCTTGTCGGCAAGGTCGTCTACGTGCGCAGCTCCGCTACGACCATCGAGGCCTTCTACAGCTCAAAGCGCGTCGCCTCGCACCTTCGCAGCTTCAAGCGTGGGCAGTTCACGACCGATCCGGCCCACATGCCCGAGTCGCACCGGCGCTATGCGCAGTGGACCCCGAGCCGCATCATCAACTGGGCGAGTACCACCGGCCCCTCGGCCGCGAAGCTGGTCGAGGCGATCATCAAGTCACGGCCCCATCCCGAGCAGGGCTTCCGCTCCGCGCTCGGCATCATCCGCCTCGCCGATCGCTATGGCACCGAACGCGTCGAGGCGGCGTGTGGCCGGGCACTGCACCTTCGTGCCTACTCGTATCGAAGCGTGCAGTCGATCCTTGCCCACGGCCTCGACAAACAACCCTTGCCCGAGGCGCGCCCGACCCGTCCCCATCCCCGCCACCAGAACGTGCGCGGGGCGACCTACTACCAATGAAAGGAACAGACGTGCTCTCCAACACGACCAT
>PLKG01000011.1:1841-1975 GCA_003140595.1 Acidimicrobiaceae bacterium
GTGCTGCACCTCGCCGAGTGCCACTGGGTGGACCAGCATCAGGCGGTTCTCATCGTGGGCCCGACCGGGGTCGGAAAGACATACCTCGCCTGCGCTCTCGCGCACTGCGCCATCCGTCACGGGCACACGGCGCT
>PLKG01000011.1:2006-2168 GCA_003140595.1 Acidimicrobiaceae bacterium
CGTCCGCTCAACTCCGACCAGGCGGCTGATCTGCTCGAGGTGATCGAAGACCGTGCCCAGTTGCACTCGACGGTCGTCACGAGCCAGCTCCCGGTCGCTCACTGGCACGAAGCGATAGGAGACGCCACGATCGCGGACGCCGTGCTGGACCGGCTGTTGGAG
>PLKG01000011.1:2205-2671 GCA_003140595.1 Acidimicrobiaceae bacterium
ACCTCGCTCCCGCTGCAGACAACGACACCGAGTCGGTGCTCGACGAGGCGATCAACTCGCTCGCGAGATTGCGTGCCATGGGAGGGCGGGGCAACGCCGGCGTCGATCTTCACCTTCTCACGAGCTTGATCGACGAGGCGGCGAGACGGCTGAGCGGTGCCGTTGCTCAAGCACGCGTCCAGGGCTACTCGTGGGCGGAGATCGCCGATCTTCTCGGAGTCACCCGGGCGAGTGCGTGGCAGCGCTACGCCGGGCGANNGGCAATTTCCCTTGAGCGAAATCGAGCCGGATCAGCGTGCCATTTCGACGCGTTCGACCGCGAGCTTCAGTGCCTGCAAACTATCGATCAAGCACCGCGAAGGAGGTGAGCTAACGGGATAGGCCCCCAAGCGTCGGCCGCTACGCGGCCTCCGACGCCCGCGTCCGAAAACGTCGGACTGGGTGTACGGAATCATCGGAATACGCA
>PLKG01000061.1 GCA_003140595.1 Acidimicrobiaceae bacterium
GGTCAAGGGTCAAGTCCGCTTGACCGAGTCAGGACAGACGCCCTTCACGGCGTTCGACCAATCCGACCTCGTCCCAGTTGGCTATGCGCCTCGTGCCACACGCGTGCCACACCGAGTGGCACGAAGGGCGAATTGAGGGTCACTGGTGAGTAATGTCGGTCAAACCTGAAATGGCTCGTGAGCTGCTGTTTCAGGCACATTTCCTGGTGGGCGCTGCAGGACTTGAACCTGCGACCTCAGCCGTGTGAAGGCTGCGCTCTAACCACCTGAGCCAAGCGCCCTACTAGCCAATGCTGCGTGTGCGAGCCCGTGAGGAACCCTCCTACCAAGCGCGCGCCGCCCAGACATCGTACCCATCCCAGATGGCCAATGGCCGGGCGCGGCTTCTTCGTCCCCCTTCTGGCCACGCGAGAGAGCGCTCAAGCCGCTCTCGAGCGCGACAGCTACCCTTGACGACATGGCGGAAGAGGACGAACCCGAGCCAGACGAGCCGACGCCAGGCGAGACCGATCCCGGTGCCGGCGGCGCCAACGGCTGGGGCAAGAGGTTCCGACGCGACTTGGGCAACCAGCGGTTCAGATCGAGCACCTCCCCCAGGAAACCGGTCGCGCGGTCCACACGAACCAACTCGGACGAGATCAGGGCGGCGGTCAACTACCTAGACCAAACCGAGCGTCGCATCGCGGTCATGGCGACTATCTTCGAGCTAGCCCTGACCTTGGTCGTCGTCGTTCCCTACCTGGTGAACAATCACAAGCACTCGACGAGCGACCTCAAGACCCTCAGCGCCGTGCACGTGTTCCTGATCGAGGGGCTAGTCCTGTTCCTCTTCCTGCTGATCGGGACGGCGCTCAGGCGCAGGGCCTTCTTCGGCTTCGCGTCGCTTCTCGTCGGCGCCTGGCTAGTGCAGATCAAAGCCCTCACAGTTCTCGGTATCGCGTACGTCGGTCTCGGCATGTGGCTCGTCGTGAAGGGGATGAGGTCCACCAGGGGTAAAGGTCAGGGCGCCGCACGTGGGCCTCGCGCGCAACCCAAGCAAAGAAGGTCTCTCAAGGGCGACAAAGTCCTGGCCAGCCGTGCTGCGCCGAAGCCCAACAAGCGCTACACACCTCCAAAGCCGCCGCGCCGGACCCCGCCCAAGAAGCCTGCACCCGTTCGCGCCGAGACCCCCAAGCACTGACCGACGCCGGGTCGCAAAGCGGTGTCGCAAACACTTGGTCCGGATCGTGTCGTCCGCCTCCCTGCCCCGTTTTGGCAGCTGAAGTGCCCGCTCTCCGACAGCCGGGTGCTAGAAACACTCTCGTGATCCCCGACGAGCTCGCCGGCCGGCATATCGCCGTGACGGGGGCGACGGGTTTCCTCGGAACAGCGCTCATCGAGCGGTTGCTTCGCAGCGTGCCCGAATGTGAAGTGGTCGTGGTCGTCCGGCCCGGCCAGAACCAAGGACCCGCTGAGCGCACTCGGCGAGAGATCCTGCGCAACGACTGCTTCGACCGGCTTCGTCGCGAGCTGGGCGACCGTTTCGACGATGTGATCGCGCGTCGTCTCACCACGATCGCGGGCGACGTGGGAAAAGACGGTCTGGCGCTCGACGAGGCTGGGCGAGCCTTGCTCGGGGCCTGTGACATCGTTATCCACGCCGCGGCCTCTGTAACCTTCGACGCGCCGCTCGACGGTGCGGTCGAGGTAAACCTGCTCGGTCCTTCCCGCGTCGCCGAGATACTGATCGAGCTCTCGGAGGAGCGGACCTCCAACGGGGGCGGCGCGAGCACCCGGCCCCATCTCATATCGGTCTCCACGGCCTACGTGAACAGCGGCCACAAGGGCGATGCTGCCGAAGAGCTCATAACCGCTTCGAAGTTCGTCTCCAAGATCGACTGGCGTGCCGAAGTGCGAGCTGCCCGCCGAGCTCGTGCCGACGAGGACGCGACCAGCCGGAGTTCAGAGAGGCTGGCTGGGTTCCACCGCGCAGCGCGCGCGGAGCTCGGGGCGGCCGGCACGGCCTTGCTGGCCCATAAGACCGAACAGCTGCGGATCGACTGGGTCCGCGACCGGATGGTCGCACTGGGCCGCGGCCGCTCGCGCGCCCTCGGCTGGCCTGATGCCTATGCGTTCACAAAGTCGCTCGGTGAGAACGCTCTACTCGACATCCGCGGCGACCTGCCGGTGACCATCGTTCGGCCCTCGATCGTCGAGTCCGCTCTTTCCCAACCGCGACCCGGGTGGATCAGGGGTTTCCGGATGGCGGAGCCGGTCATCATCTCCTATGCGAAAGGGCTCCTCAAGCAGTTCCCGGGGGTGCCTGAAGGCATCGTGGACGTCATCCCTGTGGATCTCGTCGTTGCGGCCATCATCGCAGTGGCAGCCAAGGGCCCGGACCCGTCCGGACCAACGGTCTACCAAGTGGCTTCCGGCGCAAGGAACCCGCTGCATTACGGCCAGTTGGTCGACCTTGTCGAGAGCTGGTTCACACAACGTCCGCTCTACGACCACCGTGGCCAGCCAATCGTCGTTCCAAAATGGTCCTTCCCCGGCCGTGGCCGTGTACAGGGCCAGCTGCGCCGTGCGACGCAAGTTCTCGGCGCAGCCGAGCATCTCGTCAACTCCCTGCCTCTGCGCGGCGAGCGCGCGGAGGGTGCCGCCCGCATCGAGGAGCGACGGGCCGAAGCCGAAAGAGCACTCGGTTATGTCGAGCTCTACGGTGCCTACAGCGAGACCGAGGCGCGTTTTCGCATGGACAGGACCGTGCAGCTCTTCGAGAGTCTCGAACCGGCCGACCAGGCCGAGTTCTGCTTCGACCCAGCGGTGATCGACTGGCCCCGGTACATCGAAGACGTCCACCTGCCCTCTGTCGTCGAGCACGCCCGGGTCCGGACTACGCCGGCGGGCAAGCGGGTCATGGCTAGCCTCGAAGAGCGCTCCTTGAAGGCGGTCCTGTCCGATCAGCCGCGCTGTGCAGCCTTCGACCTCGAGAACACCCTCATCGCTTCCAACGTGGTCGAGAGCTACGCGTGGCTGGCGACGCGCCACCTCGAGCGCGTCGAACGCGCCCGTCTGGTCGCAGGCCTGCTAGCGGAGGGGCCACGGCTTCTCCGGCTCGACCGCCGCGACCGTAGCGACTTTCTGCGGGCCTTCTACCGCCGGTACGAGGACGCCCCCGTCGATCAGCTGCGTACCGACAGCTACGAGCTGTTCAGCGACCTACTCGGCCAGCGGGCCTTTCCTGACGCGATCGCCCGCGTGCGCCGCCACCGCGCTCTGGGCCACCGAACTTTGTTAATAACCGGAGCCCTCGACTTCGTCGTCGAGCCCCTCCGCCCGCTGTTCGACGAGATCGTCTGTGCGACCATGGGCGAGCGCGACGGAAAGTTCACCGGCGAGCTCACCCAGGCACCTCCGACCGGTGAGGCCCGCGCCATGTTGCTCGACGAGTTCGCACGAGCCCAGGGTCTCAGCCTGGCCGACACCGTGGCATACGCGGACTCTACGAGCGATCTCCCCATGCTCGAGGCAGCCGGATTCCCGGTGGTGATCAATCCCGAGGCCAAGCTCGCGGCGATCGCCCGTCGCCGGGGATGGTTCATCGAGCATTGGGCCCGAGCCGCCGGCGGCCCGAGGCGCACACTCGCGATCGCGACCCGCCGCCCGGGCCTGCAGACGCGGCCGGCCAGCTGGGTCACCAACTCGCCGGCCGGAGAGCCTCGATGAAGGCCTTGAAGTTCGAGCGCAACGTGCCCCGCTTTGCTGCGGCCCGTGTCGCCTCGGCGATCGTCGGTTCAGGCAAAGGAGTCCGCGTCGGGCCCCTCGAGCTAGTCGAGCTCGATCCCATCGAGATTCCTGGACCTTCCTGGGTGCGCCTGCGGCCCCGGCTCGCTGGTATCTGCGGTTCCGACCTGGCTACCTTGGACGGGCGAAGCTCTCGTTATTTCGAGCACATCGTCAGCTTTCCCTTCATCCCCGGCCACGAAGTCGTCGGCGATGTCGAGGGTGGAGCGCTCGACGGTCGCCGGGCGGTGATCGAGCCCGTGCTCGGATGTGAGGCTCGTGCGATCGAGCCACCCTGTCCGGCCTGCGCCGTCGGCCGGAAGGGCTCTTGCGAGCGCATCGCATTCGGCCATCTCCGTCCCGGGCTCCAGACCGGCTACTGCCGTGACACCGGCGGTGGCTGGTCAACGGGGCTGGTTGCGCACGAGAGCCAGCTCCACGCGGTCCCCGACGACTTCTCCGACGAGGCAGCCGTCATGGTCGAGCCTGCCGCTTGTGCGATCCACGCGGCGCTTGCCTCGGAGATAGCCGGCGGGGAGCGAGTAATCGTGCTGGGGGCGGGAACCCTTGGCCTCTGCGTGATCGCGGCCTTGAGAGCGCTGTGCCTTCCAGGCGCCCTCGTCGCTGTAGCAAAGCACGCAAGCCAACGAAAACTCGCCCGAGACCTCGGAGCGGACCAAGTCGTCAAGCCGGGCGAGCACAAGCGGGCCGCCCGGCGACTCTCGGGCTCGCTTGCGCTCGAATCAGACGGCGGGGACATCGAGCGACTAACCGGTGGCGTTGATCTCGTCGTCGACTGCGTGGGGAGCTCCGACTCGTTGCAACAGAGCCTCGAGGTCGTGCACCCCGGTGGCCGGATCGTGCTCGTCGGAATGCCGGGCGTCGTCAAAGTCGACCTTGCTCCCCTGTGGCAGCGCGAGATCGAGCTACGCGGCGCGTACGCTTATGGGAGTGAGGACCGACCCGACGGGCCGCGGTCGACCTTCCAGCTCGCCATGGATCTCGTGCGCGATGCGCGCCTCGAGCGGCTGGTATCAGCGCGCTACCCCCTCGAACGCTACGAAGAGGCTGTGGCGCACGCCGCAGCGGCTGGGCGTCGCGGCGCAGTGAAGATCGTTTTCGACATGCGAAAAGCGGGATCTGGTCCGGGCGGCCCCGGCTCAGGTGCCGGGAGGCCGAATGCGGCCGACACAACCAAGGAGGCAAAGTGAGCCCTAGGCCCGGCTTCGTCCTCGAGGTCGACCGATCGACCCCGGCGACGTTGATTTGGCACGGCGAGGGCTTCCGGCTCGAACGGCTTCCCGTTGGGTCCCGGATCATCTACGGACCCGAGCCACTCCCGCCTCTCGCCGATCCAGACCAAGCCATCCGCGACGCCCTCGACAACCCCCTCGGCGACTCCCAGCCGCTCCGCACGCTGCTTTTCCCGGGCATGCGGCTGACGATCGCGTTCGACGACATATCCCTCCCCCTTCCTCCCATGCGTGCGCCCGATGTGCGCCAACGCGTGATCGAGGCAGTCCTCGACCTGGCGGCGGACGCAGGCGTTGACGACGTCGTGCTGATAGCCGCGCTCGCGCTTCACCGCCGGATGACCGATCCGGAGCTGCGTCATGCCCTCGGTGACCGTGTGTTCGAGGCCTTCGCCCCCCATGGCTTGCTGATGCAGCACGATGCCGAGGATCCCTCAAATCTTGTCGACCTCGGCGTCACCGACCACGGCGAAGACGTGGAGATTAACCGCCGAGCAGCCGAGAGCGACCTGTTGATCTACGTGAACATCAACCTCTCCGCGATGGACGGGGGGCACAAGTCGGTTGCGACGGGGCTCGCCTCCTACAAGAGCATCAAACACCACCACAACGTGCGCACGATGCTGAACAGCCGCTCGTTCATGGACAGGCACCATTCCGAGCTTCACAGCTCGAACTGGCGGATGGGGAGGTTCATCGCCGAATCCGGAGTGAAGCTGTTCCAGATCGAGACGACTCTCAACACAGATACGTTCCCGAAAGAGCTCGCGTTCCTGCAAAAGCGTGAGTGGGAGTGGTCACTCAAGGACCGCGCCAGTTTCCTTGCAACCTCGACCGTTCTCGGGCGGACTCCCGGAGGGCTGAGCCGCAAGATCTTCCACTCGGTCTACGCTCCCCATGACCTCACTTCTGTCCAGGCGGGCGCTGTGGAGCCCGTACACGAAGCCACCCTCGTCAACCTCTATCGCCAGCAACTGGTCGAGGTCTCGGGCCAGACCGACGTGCTCACGATGGGCCTGCCCTACATAGGTCCCTACAACGTCAACTCGACGATGAACCCAATCCTGGTCGCCTGCCTGGGGCTCGGCTACTTCTTCAACCTCTATAAGGGCAAGCCCCTGGTGCGTGAAGGCGGCGTCGTGATCATCTCGCATCCGACTCCCTGGGAGTTCAACCCGGTACACCACCCGAGCTACATCGACTTCTTCGAGCAGGTGCTGGCCGAGACAAGGGACATGTTCGAGATCGAGGCCAAGTTCGAGGAGTCCTTCGCCACCGATCCCTGGTATGTCCACCTCTACCGCACAAGCTACGCCTACCACGGCGTCCATCCGATGTACATGTGGTATTGGTGCTCCCACGCGCTTGCGCACCTCGGTCGTGTGATCATTGTCGGAGGTGACCGAGCCGCCGTGCGCCGACTCGGCTTCTCTCCGGCCTCGACCTTCGAGGATGCCCTCGAACTTGCCGAGGACGTTGTCGGCAGAGACCCGACCATCACGCATCTCCGTGTGCCTCCCCTCCTGATGGCAGAGGTCACGTGACTCGGCGTCTCCGCCCTTCGGTGGCGACAGGACGGACGGGGTTCCGTTTCGTGGGCGAAAAGCCGATGACGCCCGGCGGTCTTGCCGTGCCCTTGCCGAAACGAAGGCTCGGAGTCGATTACGACACCGCCTGGGCCCGCCGCTACCCGGTCCGCCTCGCGCGGGCGGTGGTGCTTGACGACATCACCCGGCCGATTGCCCGTCTGGTGCTGTCACCGCGGGTGATCGGGCTGGAACATCTCGATCCTGTCGAGGGTCCGATGATCCTCGCGGCCAATCACGCGAGCCACCTCGACACCGGCCTGTTGGTCTCGAGCCTGCCCGTCGGGCTGCGCCACCACACGATCGTCGCGGCCGCTGCCGACTATTTCTTCGACCGTCACTGGAAGGCTGCTTTCTGGTCCTTCGGCCTTGGGGCGATACCGATGGAGCGCTCAAAGCTCAATCGCCGATCGGCGGACCTCGCGGCGGAGCTCATCGACGACGGCTGGAGCCTCATCATCTTTCCCGAAGGTGGCCGCAGCACCGACGGTTGGGGCCGGGAATTCAAAGGCGGCGCCTCGTACCTGGCCAAGCGCTGCAGCGTTCCGGTGATCCCGGTGCACATCCGTGGCACGAGAGCCGTGCTCGCAAAGAGCAGCTCCCGCTTTCGGCCCGGCAGTACAGAGATCCGCCTCGGCGACGCTCTTGTCGCCCGTGACCATGAGGACGCGCGCAAGTTCGCAGCTCGCATAGAGCAGGCTGTTGCTGCCCTCGCAGACGAGGCCGAGTCGGACTGGTGGTCAGCGCGCCGGCGCGCAGCGGCCGGGACGACGCCGCGATTTCGGGGTCCGGAGGTCTCCGCTTGGCGCCGCGAATGGGCACTGCCGGACTCTGCGCGCAAGGACCAGCGCGCGGCCCGCGAACATCGCAAACGCCAGCCATGGAGTCGCGATGACTGATCGCCCGATGCCGACTCGCCAACTGGGCGTACGCGCGGGCCTCGCCGGTCTCGCCTTGGCTGCACTGGCGGCCGCTCTGTCGGGCTGCGGGGCCAGCACCGCGCTCGGCAACGCGGTCCTCGCTCCCCTGTCGGCCCTCTCCGCCACCGACGTCGTCCTGGAGACCAACATCGAGTCGGCCATCGAAGGTGGTCAAGCTGGAATCTCCGGAGAAGCGGGAGGGGGAGGCTTGACGACGACAGGGCCGCCGAGCACACCCGGGGTGGTCAGTGTCGCGAGCACAGCCGGCGCGTCCGTCTACACGGCTTTCAACCCCGCCGACCGGCACTGCCTCGGAGCACTCATCCTCTCCCCGGGTGCCGCCTACGCGGTGCTCGGAGAGACTGTGCCAGGGAAATACGACTTCTGGTTCGGTCCGACGACTGTGGCCAGCTGCACGGCGAGCACGTTCACGACCGAGTCCACTGTGCCTGCTGGATGGGCAACGGGCGACCCCTCCTCCACCGGCTGGCCGAGCCCCTGAATAGGGCCCGCCGCGCCCGGCCCGGTTGATTCAGCGCCGTGGCGAGGGCACCGTGCCCCAGGTTGCGCCGATCACGTACCCCCTGCCACGGACCAGGCTCCGACGCCACTCGAGCGCGCGATCGCCGGCATAGGCGACACGCTCCACCTCGAGTACGCCTTCCCCACGGCCTGGCCGGAGCAGACTGCGCTCGGTTTGGTTGCATGTGACGGCTCGAAGCCACTCCCTGCCGCCGGTGATACGCAGGCCGAAGAGCTTCTCGAGCAGGCCGTACAGGGACCCTTGTGTCAGGTCGCCGCCTATGAACGCCTGACGTTGCGCCCCATTGAGAACGAGCGCCGACCTGTCCAGTGCGAGCGGCTCGCCGTCCGCGTACCGGATGCGTTCGACCCATTGGACAACCTCTTCAGGTCCTATCCCGAGCGCCAGAGCCGCCGTGTCGCCCGCTGGTGCCTCCTCGAGACGAAGCACGCTGCTCGCCTCGATGAAACCTGCAGCCGTGATCGCCTGCGCGAGCCCCGAGGTCCCGAGGATCGGGGCGTCGAGCTGGCGTCGCACGACGAATGTCCCGCTCCCACGACGGGCGTCGAGTAATCCTTCGCTACGCAGGTGGCGAATCGCCTCCCGGACCGTCGCCCGGCTCACGCCGAAGGTGACGACGAGCTCCGCCTCGGTGGGGAACCGATCGTCAAACTCGCCTGCGCCGAGACCCCGCCGGAGCTCCGCCGCGAGCTGAGCCCACAGCGGCATCGGATCCCTCGTGTCGAGGACCATCACGAAACCCACCTCTCCGATCGGTCGGAACCTCTCCGCCACACGGTCCTCACCCCAACAACCTCCCGAGCAAGAACGACACCAGGATCACCGAGAGCACACTTGTCGAGATCGCTGTGAACAGCCGATCGCGCCGTCGTGCAAAAGCCACTGCACTGGTCACCAGTCCTGCGACCGGAGTCAAGATCAGCACCAGAAGCCCGGCGACGATTATCGCTTCCCCACTGCCGCGCCAGATCCCATCCCACACTGCAGCGAAAGAGTGCGGGAAGCCCGCCCTCGCCCTCAGATGGGCTTGCTCGGCAGCGTGCGAGTCGAACCACTTCGGCTCATCGACGAGGCCAACAACATATCCGGTCAACAGGATTCCCGCGCTCACGAGCACGCCAAGGTGCAACACCTTCCCCACGGCCGCGCGCACGTCACGTGGAGACGGTGGTGTAAGGGCGCCAGCTCCACGCGCCGGCGGCATCGTCAACCGACACCCTTCCAGATCATCTGGACGGCAACCACGCCGAGCACGCTCACAAACAGCAGCCGGAGGCGATCCGCGCGTATGCCGGCCAACCACTTGGATCCCTGGGTGGCTCCCACCAGCACACCGATCGCGACCGGTCCCGCGATGAGTGGATCGATGTCACCCCGCGCGAAGTACACGACCGCGCTCGCTGCCGCGGTCAGACCGATCAAGAGGTTGTGATCGGGATGTGCATTGCCAGGTCCATCGCCGGCACTTTCAGTACGCCCGAGCCGATCCCGAGTAGTCCGCTCAGGACGCCCGCGACGTACATGAGCGCTAGTAGCCCGAGCCCGGTGTTGACCACGACATATGGAACATCCAGTCCTTCTGCCTCGTCGTGGTAGGCAGAATGAAGCGCGAGTCGGTGGGCCAGACTGCCTGGGTGGGCGCCTCCCTCGACGACGCCGGCAACCGCTCCGATTGTCTGCATCGCAGGCATCGGATCTCTCGCCACTGCAGTCCCACGCTTGCGGACCATCTGCACTCCGGAGACCGCGAGAACGACCCCGAACAGAGCGAACAGGAAACGAGCGTCGAACACACCCGTCAGCAAGGCGCCAGTCACCGCCCCGAGAGTCGTCGCAAGGGCGAGAAACGTGGCGACACGCAGATTTGTCATGCTCTCGGTCACGTTCCTCGCCGCACCTGCCGAAGAGGTCGCCGCCACCGCCACGAGCGAAGTCCCGATTGCAAGCCGAATGTCGAGGTGAAAGACCAACGTGAGCACCGGCACGACGACGAAGCCTCCGCCGAGGCCGAGCAGCGAGCCGAGTACGCCCGCCAGGATCGATATCCCCACCAGCACTAGGGACAGCTCGACGATGGTCACCGACCTGAGCCTACAATTGTTCGTACAATCGTACAACCGGACTCTTCACGGCGCCGAGGCAACTCGCGGGCGCGCCGGTGCGCGCCCGGCCGATCGATGTGAAGGGACTCCCCCGCGTCGCGCACCAAACCGTGAGGATCTCAGCGACTAGTGTGCACCGAGCAACAGGTCTCCAGACGCGGAGAAAGGGCCGGTGGGGGGGATACCGGCCCCTTCTCAAGACTCTTCAGTCGCTGGAGGGGGGATTCCGCTACTGAGGTCTNNTCAAACAGTTCTTACCGATAGCTGATATCGTA
This sequence comes from Acidimicrobiaceae bacterium, assembly GCA_003140595.1. Lineage (GTDB taxonomy): Bacteria > Actinomycetota > Acidimicrobiia > Acidimicrobiales > Bog-793 > Fen-455. Next base: position 10,446 of record PLKG01000061.1, read on the forward strand.
GTTTGAGATGGAGTTGCGCCAGCTGAGTGCGATCGTCGGAATCGCCGATCATGGTTCGTTTTCGGCCGCTGCCGACGCGTTGCAGACCGTACAGTCGAACATTTCCGCCCATGTGAAGAAGCTCGAGCGGGAGCTCGGCTGCGAGTTGGTCGACCGTTCGACGGGCCAGGTGACCGAGGCCGGAGCGCTCGTCGTGGCCCGCTCGCGTCGAGTTCAGGTCGAGCTCGACGCGATGCTCTCCGACGTGCTCGCGCTGACCCGCGATGTTGCCGGAACCGTCCGTATCGGGATCATCGGTACGACCGCGCGATGGCTCGTGCCCCAGTTGTTGCGAACTGTCCCCCAGCGTTACCCCCACCTTCATCTGGTCTTCGTCGAGCTGACAAGCACCAGGCTCGATGTCCAGCTTGCAACAGGAGAGGTCGACCTCGCAGTTCTCAACCTTCCAGCGACTGGAAGTGATCTCGCGCTGACGCCCCTTTTCGAGGAGGATCTCGTCCTGGTCGTGCCCGTCGAGCACCCGCTCGCAGCTTCGCAATCGGTCAGTCTCCGCGCTCTAAAGGGGATGCCCCTATTGCTTCCCGCCGCCGGGACGGCGTTTCGAGCCGACCTTGATGCCGCTCTCAGCTCCTCTGGCACGACGCTCCTGGCTCGGGCCGAAGTCGAGGGGACCCGCCTCATCGCCTCGCTCACCTTTGAAGGCTGGGGTCCGTCCATCTTGCCGGCGACCGCCGTGCCCGGCTACCTACGCGACAATTACGCGCTCGTGAAAGTCACGGAGATCCCGAGGCGGCTCATAGGAGTCGTCCAGCGGGCGACGGGCCTGCCCTCGGCGCCGGCGCGGGCGGTGCTCGACCTGCTGACCGAGATCGTCTTCGATCCCTCCAGACTTCCAAATGGGCTTACTCCGGTGCCTCCCGACTCTCCCCGCCCTCGCAGCGCTGATGGACGTCGATCAGGCGTAGTCCTGCTATAGCGTCGGCCGTGAAGGCTCCCGCCACATGAGCCACAGCCGCAGTGCCGCTTCAGGCACCGTCACCTCACCTGTCACTTCGAAGCCGCGGTGGCTGTAGAAGGCGACGTTGCTCTCCGTGGAGGACTCGAGATAGGCAGCGCGACCTTCGCGGTCGCAGATGTCGAGCACGGGCGCCATCACCGCTGTGGCGAGGCCCCTTCCTTGCCACAACGGATCAGTGCCGAGTCCACCCAGGTAGTAATGGGGTGTCTTGGGGCGACGGGACTCCACGATCTGCACGAGCCGGAGCGCGGCTCCCGCCCGCCGACCCAAGACCAGGAGCATAGGAAGCTGTGCAACCGCGTCGCGTATCGGGGGAGGACCGGAACAAGGGGGCATCCACAATGCGGTCGACCGGCACTCTTCTGTCGTGTAGGCCAGTCCCCTTTTCATGTAGGTCTGGCGAAGCTGGAGCTTGAAGAAACGCAGCAAGGCTCGCTCACGGGTCCGTGCGTTCGGGAACATGTAAGCCAACATTGGGTCGTCGTGAAACGCTCGCACGAGCGAGGCGGCGGCGACCGGCACATCAGCCGGAATGACCAGGTGAACCTGTGGCACCGCAGGGATGGTAGCTGCGCCGCCACGGTGCGCCTCGTTTGGCCGGGAATCTCAAGCCTCGGGAAGGGGTTCTGGCTTGCATGATCAAAACCCCGTTCTCCGTCAACTGGGACTACCGCTGCCCCTTTGCCCGCAACGCTCACGAACACCTCGCTACCGCTCTCGAGGCTGGTGCCCCGTTCGAGGTCAGTTTCATTCCGTTCTCACTCAACCAAGCACACGTGGAAGAAGGCGGCATGGCTGTGTGGGAAGACCCACGACACCAAGCCGACTTGCTCGCCGTCCAGGTCGGCATAGTCGTGCGCGACCGCTTTCCCGACAGGTTCCTCCGTACGCACCTCGCGCTGTTTGCCTTGCGACACGACCTTGGAGGCGATCTCCGCGAGCAAGGCGCGCTGGCCTCGGTGCTCGAACGGGAGGGTGTGCGTTCCGAAGAAGTCTTCGGCGAGATCAAGAGCGGGTGGCCGCTCGACGAGTTCCGCAAATCTCATGAGGCGGCTGTCGCCGACAATGCCGTTTTCGGAGTGCCGACGTTCGTGTCAGATGGGCAGGCCGCCTTCGTCCGGGTCATGACAAGGCCGGGCAAAGATGTGGGGCTGGCTGCCGCGACGATCGAGCGAATTCTGGACCTTCTCCAAAATCACCCCGAACTGAACGAGTTCAAACACACGTCAATTCCCAACTAAACGTTTTCGGCCCTCCTTTGCTAGGGTCGGTCGCATGCGCATAATTTCAGAGCAAGAGCTCGCGAACCAACTCGGTTCGCTCTCCGGGACAGCGCCACGAGTTGTCGTGACCGGCAACTGGGCCTCGCCCAAGAAGGCACTCGAAATCCTGGATGCGAACCTCGAGAGCTACCGGGTCTTCATGTTGGGCTCCCGCCATCCCATCTCTTCCCGTCCGGGTGTGCGTTACGAGACGCCGTTCGTAGGGGCCGGGATGCGACGATCGCCCCAGCTCGACTACATACCAATGCGACTTTCGCTGGTGCCGCGGCTCTTCGCGATCTCCCGTCAGCCAGACGTCGTCCTCGTCCACACCTCTACACCGAGGGACGGCAAGGTTTCGCTCGGTATCGAGGTCAATGTCCTGCCCGCGGCCCTCGAAGTGGCACGTGCCCGCGGAGCGCTCATCGTCGCACAGGTCAACCGTCAGATGCCCTACACCTTCGGCGAGGGTGAGATCGCGACGGAGATGATCGACGTCGGCATCGAGGTGGACGAGCCGCTCGACACGACCGAGGGACATGCCTCCGACGGGCCAAAAGACCAGATTGGCGAATACATAGCGCACCTCGTGCCGGACGGCGCGACGTTGCAGCTCGGGATCGGCGCGATCCCCGACGCAACCCTCGGGCGGCTCGCGCATCGCCGCGGGTTGAGAATCTGGTCAGAGATGATCAGCGATGGTGTTCTTGCTCTGGAGCGCGCGGGAGCTCTTGACCAACAGCACCAGGTCGTCACTTCGTTCATCGGTGGATCCGAGGAACTGTACAAGTGGGCTGACGGCAATCCCAGACTGCGCATGTTCCGGACCGAGACGACCAACGACCCCGCCATGATCGCGATCAATCCAATGATGATCTCCATCAATGCGGCCGTACAGATCGACCTCTATGCTCAGGCGAACGCCAGCTACGTGGGTGGCCGAATCTTCTCCGGATTCGGTGGCCAGACCGACTTCATCGTCGGGGCGCTGCACTCTGCCGGCGGTCAGGCCATTATCGGGTTGCCTTCATGGCACGAGAAGTCCAAGTCCTCAACCGTCGTCCCGCTTCTCCAGATGCCCGCGACCTCGTTCCAACATTCGGTGGTCGTCACCGATCAGGGCTGCGCCCACGTCTTCGGGCGAAGCCAGCACGATCAGACACGCCTCCTCATCGAAGAGGCTGCCGCTCCCCAGGCGCGCGATGAACTTTGGGAAGCCGCTGGGCGACTCGGTCTCGCCAATTCCAAGCGCGGGACAAAGACGTCTGACAACACCTAGTTGCTAACCCATAAGCAGACGGCAAGCCTGCACCGAGTCGGCTATGCCTCGGCGCTAGAAGCCCGTGGAACGCTCAGTCGAGCGAGATGGGCTCGTCATCGTCGACCAAGCCACCGGCTCCAATCGGAGTCTCCACCGCAAGAGCCGACTTCTCGGCTACCAAGCTGCGGATCCGCTGATGGATCTCGACCATAAGCTCGGGACTTTCCCGTAGGAATTGCTTGGCATTCTCGCGGCCCTGGCCAAGCTGTTCGCCCTCGTAGGTGTACCAGGCACCGGATTTCTTCGCGATCCCCAAATCAACCGCGACATCGAGCACTGAACCCTCTCGACTGATGCCCTTGCCGTAGACGATGTCGAACTCGGCCATGCGGAATGGCGGAGCGCACTTGTTCTTCACCACCTTGACCCGCGTGCGGTTACCTATAACCTCGGCCCCGTCCTTGATGGACTCCAAACGACGAATATCGAGCCGGACTGAAGCGTAGAACTTAAGTGCGCGCCCTCCGGGCGTCACTTCGGGCGATCCGTAGATCACGCCGATCTTCTCTCTCAGCTGGTTGATGAACAGGGCGATCGTCGACGACTTGCTGAGCGTGCCGGTGAGCTTGCGAAGAGCCTGGGACATGAGGCGAGCCTGCAAACCAACGTGAGTGTCGCCCATGTCACCCTCGAGCTCGGCACGTGGTGTGAGCGCCGCCACCGAGTCGACGACAATCACGTCCATGGCCCCGGAGCGGATCAGCATGTCCGCGATCTCGAGCGCTTGCTCGCCAGTGTCGGGCTGGGAGATCAGCAACTCGTCGATGTCGACACCGATGGCTTTGGCGTATACGGGGTCGAGCGCGTGTTCAGCATCGATGTAGGCGCAAATTCCCCCATTACGCTGCGCCTCTGCAACCACGTGCAGAGCGAGGGTCGACTTGCCGGAGGATTCCGGTCCGAACACCTCGATTATCCGCCCTCTCGGGAGCCCACCGATCCCGAGTGCAAGGTCAAGGGCCATGGCACCAGTCGAGATCACTTCGATCCCCATGCCGGTGTGCTCCCCCATACGCATGACCGAGCCTTTTCCGAACTGCTTCTCGATCTGGCTGAGTGCCGCCTCGAGTGCCTTGTCACGCTCCATCGTCGGGTCTCTCTCCTCTCGCACTGCCTGTCGACGGTTCACTTCCGAAATCGGACCTCTCTGCTGTGGTGTTGCCTCGTCCCCGCTCACCGGCGAAGCACCGGCAGGCCGCAACCTACGAAATGGGTATGTCACTCCCGTCACGGGTCCCTGCTGCGAGGTCATTACATCACTGTAGTTCCAAACATATGTTCGTTGGTGGACCTTCGTGCGGGATCTCGCCCAGCGGGACGCCACACTGGACACGCCTTATGGAACCTAGCTTCTGGCGCTCATGCTCCCAGGCCGATCTCAAGGAGCCGGCGCCGCAGCACGTTCATGGCAGAGATCGTCGCGAGTTGCCGGACACGTTCCCGATCTCCCGGCAGGCGAAGCTCGACGGCGTCGGGGGCCGAACCCGGCAGGGCAAGGCCGACGACAACGGTGCCGATCGGCCGACCTTCCTGTTCGGTTGGCCCAGCGACACCGGTCGTCGAGAGACCGACGTCGGCACCTAAAACCTGCCTCGCTCCTTCAGCCATGGCCGCTGCCGCCTCGCGGGACACGACTGGCCCATCCGCCACACCGAGGATCGCCATCTTGACCCCGACGTCGTAGGCCACGATCCCTCCCCGGAACCACTCGCTTGCGCCTGGCACGCCCACAATCCGTGAGGCGACGAGGCCTCCAGTGAGTGACTCTGCAACTCCAAGATTCCAGCCGCGCTCGAGGAACAACCGGCCAATGACACCTTCCATCGTCTCCTCGTCGACACCGAAAACACATTCACCGATCAAGGCGCGCAGCTCAGCTTCCTCGGCGTCGAGCGCCTTGTTCGCTGCATCTTCATCGGCAGCCTTGACTGTGAGACGCAGTTTGATCCCTTCGATGCCGCTAGCGAGAAAGGCAATGGTGGGAACGCCCGGTCCACCCGCCTCGAGCACCTCGACACGGCCCGCGACGAGCTCGGCGAGCCCGGACTCGCTCACGCCCCAGGTCTTCAACGTCCGGCTGCGGATCACAGCCGCTTGGCCAGCGCGCCCCCTCAGATCGGGCAGTACAGCTCGCTCCATCATGTCGTACAGCTCGTAGGGGACTCCTGGGAGCGCGTACATGACTTTGTTCCCGACAGGACAGATGAGACCAGGAGCAGTGCCCAAGGTCTGGCGGATCACGCTGGCGCCTTCAGGCACGTCAGCCTGCTGCTCGTTGTTGGCCGTCATCGTCTGGTTCGATCCACGGGACACAAAGCGATCCCTGATGGTCGCCAAGACCTCGGCGTCGCGGCGGAGTGGGACACCCATGACTAGCGCGATCGCCTCGCGGGTGAGGTCGTCCTGAGTCGGCCCCAGGCCACCGCACACGATCACCGCCTCGTTCCGCTCCAGCGCGACGCGCAACACCGTGACGATGCGCGCGACGTTGTCGCCCACCCTGGTCTGGAAGTGGCAGTCGATCCCCGACAGGGCCAGTCGCTCGCCGATCCAGGCCGAGTTGGTATCGACGATCTGACCAAGCAGAAGCTCGGTCCCGACCGCTACGACCTCGGCGCGCATCGTCTCTCCCTGGATCTGCGCGCGCTCAAGCGGCGTGACGGCCGACGCCGCCGGGCGCGGGCGACTGGGCGCTGGCGAGGAGTTTGCGTGAGTCGCGCAGGTACTCCAATCCGGTCCACAGCGTGACGGCCACAACGAGCCAGAGCACCCAGCCAAGGGCTCGCGCATGGTACAGGCCCACCGGCGGCAGGAAAGCGAGCCCAATCACAATGTCCTGAAGCAGCGTCTTCACCTTCGCCGTGGTCCTGGCCGGCACCGACACGCCGCGGCGGGCAGCGTAGCTCCTGAAGACGCTCATGGACACTTCGCGGAACGCGATCAGGATCACCGGCAGCCAGCCCACCTCCCCGATTGCCGCCAGCGCCGCCAGAACACCGAGCACGATGCACTTGTCGGCCAGTGGGTCCAAAAAAGCGCCCGAGCGCGTGGTGCCGTAACGCCTCGCGACAAAGCCGTCGAGGCCGTCCGATGACGAGCAGATGAACCAAAGAGCCACGAGCAGCCAAGTAGACGGCCCGGTGGCAACGACGAGCGCGACCATGAGCGGTGACGCCAGCAACCTCGCGAGCGTGAGCCCGTTCGCAGGCGTCATCAAAGCCGACGGTCCGAAGACCGTCTCAGACCGACTCATAGTGCCGACTCGCTGATGAGTTCGAATGCTGGCACGGCCTCGAGATCGGGGCCGACAGCGCCCACGAAGCGGACTGGGCCGAGCCACCCCTCCGGGATTGAATCTGGCACGCGAACGATCCCGTCGATCTCAGGAGCTTCTCTGTACGAGCGAGCGTGGCCGCGCCGGTCGACCAGCACGTCGCTCGTCGACCCGACCAGCTGGCCGCGTCGGCGAGCTGTGATCGCTTCTTGCAGCTCCGAGCATTCCTGGAGGCGTTCGAGCGCGAGCGAGCTCGGGACCTGCGAGTCGAGACCGGCCGCCAGCGTCCCGTCCTCGCGAGAGAACTTGAAGAACCCGGCCCAGTCGAGGTTCGCTTCCTCGATGAACCTCAACAATTCGTCGTGGTCCTCCTCGGTCTCGCCTGGATAGCCGAGTATGAACGACGAGCGGAACACCGCACCAGGTTCGAGACGGCGAATCCGTGCGATCCGCTCAAGAAACCTGGGGCCGTCTCCAAAGCGGCGCATAGTGCGCAGCAGGCGTCCCGAGGCGTGCTGCAAGGAGAGATCGAAATATGGGACGCCGGTCGCGACGATTGCTTCGACAAGCCGATCGTTGAGCGAGGACGGATAGAGATACAGCAAACGGACCCGTTCTACCCGCTGCGCCACAGCACCGATTAGATCCACGATGCCGGAACCACTGCTCTCGCGCTGCCTCGGCCCTCCGGTGCGGTCGTGCCCGTACGACGCGAGATCTTGCGCGATCAACACGACCTCGCGCACGTCCAACGCCTCGATCTCCGCGAGGATCGAAGTCGCTGGCCTGGAACGCTGTTTGCCACGAAACGATGGAATCGCACAGAACCCACACCGTCGATCGCAGCCTTCGGCAACTTTGACGTAGGCCCACGGCGCGAATGCTGGTGGCCGAGGCAGCTCCAGCAGATCGAAGCTCTGCGTCAACCCGTCTGTCGGGGAGGTAGTCGTTCCGGCTCGCACGACGCGCTGAGTGGTCTTCATCTCGACGGGCACGCCGAAGCCCGCGACAAGGTCAATCTCGCCGAGCGCGTCCGCAAGCTCTTCTCCCGAGCGCTCGGCCAGACACCCCGTGACGACGAGCCGAGACCCGAGCTTGCGTTGGGCGTGGAGCTCGAGGATCGCCTCGATCGACTCCTCGCGCGCGGCATCTATGAAGGCGCAGGTGTTAACGACAACAAGATCAGCATCGCGGGGATCTTCTACGCGCTCGTAGCCGCCCGCGGCTAAACGGCCGATCAGCTTCTGCGAGTCGACCTCATTCTTCGGACAGCCGAGCGTCGTGATCCAGAAGCGCTCGTCCACCTACGAAGCGTACCAACGCCGTGACGCCGCCCCACTCGGACCCTCAAAGTCGGTCAAGTAACTCCCGACGCTTCTGCTCGTATTCGGCATCGGTGATGACGCCGTGCTGGTGCAGATCGGCCAGTTCGCCGATCTGCTGGGCGACGGTTGGCGCGGGCGGAGTGCGGGGTACCGCCTCGACGACCCGGGGCGGTGCGACACGCGGCGTTGGATCGGTGATGGGCGGCGTTGAGTAGGCGCGCGGTGTCGTGGCGGGCCGTTCATCCTCAGGAGCACCAAATTCCGCGGGGCCATGCGCCATGGGATACCCACCGGAGCTCTGGGCGACAACGCGGTTGATCAGAGACTGCACCTGGTCCGGCTTGCTGATGTCCGGAAATGGGTCCTGACCATTGCGTCCAGCCGACTCGACCGTGAGACTCCCCGCCCGGACGATCCTCTCGACGATGGATTGGTGATATGTCACGTCCTGCACACGTCCGATCGGGATCTCTCTCCCGGTCCTCCGCAGCACACCGGTCCGGTAGACGATCCGCTGAGAGGTGACGACGAAGGTCGTCGTACGCCAGCCGAGATAGCGCGCGCCCAGATAGACGAGTGCGGCGACGCCGACGCCCAGCAGAACCAAGCAGGCAACAATCGGTGCACCTGTCCATACAACGACGACGGCCACACAGGCAGCCAGAACGAGGACCGTGAAGACCGACGGCCAGAACAGATAGGACCAGTTCGGCCTCGAGTCGAGATAGAGCTCCTCCCCAGGGCCCAACAACCGAATCGGGAAACTCATCGCGCCCATCCGGGCGTCGGCCCGCTGCTCATCCGAGTTTGCTCGCAATGGAACCTGCGAGCCTCAGGGCCGACCCGTCCGAACCCGCCGACGAGTACACAGCGGCGGGTCGCTGGATCGCTTCGGTCAACATGTCGAATATCAAAGACGTAAAGGCCAGGCGTGGATCGACCCACAGGTAGTGCGAGAGCGAGCCAGGGATCGTGTTGATCTCGTTTATGAACACGTCCTCTCCGTCGGACAGGAAATCCAGCCGTGCGACGCCCCGCAAACCTACGAGTGAGGCGACTTCGGGTGCCAGTGCGCGAATGCGTTGCTCGAGCTCGGGCTCGATCTGAGCGGGCAACTCACGTGGCGCACTTGTCATACCCTCCGACCCGACGTACTTGTCCTCATAGCCAAGGATCTCTCCCCCACCGCGCGTCCGAAGCGGCCGCTCGACCGCTGACAACTGGAGTTCGGGCCAGCTCCTGAGCGCTACCTGCAAGTCGAACATCTCAGCTTGGTACGGTTCGAGAATCGCCCCCCGACGCAGGTGAGGGTTCGCCGTCAGACGGGCACGAGCGGTATCGAAGTCCGCGACGACCTCGATGCCTATTGACGATCCACCAAAGCGCGGCTTCAGAATGTAAGGGGGCGCAAATCCCGGTTCCTCGCTGTCGACTCCCAGTGGTACGCGCGGCAGCGCCGGCAAGCCCGCATATATCACGAGCGCGCCAAAGGCGAGCTTGTCCATGCCGAGCGCGGCTCCCATCGCCGTCGGACCGGTGTACGGAACTCCCGTGAGGTCGAGAGCAGCCTGGAGACTGCCGTCCTCTCCCGGTCCGCCATGACAGCAGATCAGTAGCGCGTCCAGGTCGAGGTGGTCTTCCCTCCCACGTAACCCGCTCGCAGGTCTGAAAAAACCGCCGCCAGGGCCGCTTATAAGACGTAGGCGCGCCGAATTGGGGGGAACTCCCTCGACGAAGCCCGCCGCCTCGACCGCGACCTGAACCTCGTACCAGTCACCCGACTTGGACCAGTACAGCGAACGTACGCTGCCCATTCCCGGAGCGTGGGCAAGCGCATGCACGGCCTGCAGGCCAGTGAGTATCGACACGTCGTGTTCGGGTGAGGGGCCACCGTAGACAACCCCCACGCGCACGGGCCGACCGCCTCGGTTCGCGCCAACCTCTCGCGCGTCACCCGGGCGAGCCTCGGCGACTGCACGCGGCAAATCGAACGCTCCCCGATCGTCGAAGTCCAAACGACGTGTTCCGCTCTGCCTCATCGTGTGGCCACTTTATGCCACACTCCGAGCGCGGACACCGCCCGAGGATCGCCGGACTTGTGACTCGCCTTCCAGGCGAGCGGCGGCACGCTCAGGGAAAGTGATCCGGGAGATCATTCTCGAACAGCACCGCGTCGCCCGGGCCGAGCTGTTCACGCGTCCAGGCGACAGCCTCCTCCCGCGTACTGACGAGCTTCACCGACAACGGCCGCCCCGCCTGACGACAACCTTCGACGAGCGCGGCCCTGTTGGTTCTTCCGACAATGACCAGGTCTGTCGAGATAGCTGCCGCCCTCTCGGCTAAAGCCGCGTTCTCCATCACCTGTTTCTTGCCGAGTTCAACCATCCCGGGTGTCACTAGAACTCGCCGACCTTCACGGCCCTCCCATACGAGCGCATCGAGTGCGATACGGGCACCAGCCGGGTTCGCGTTGAAGGTGTCGTCGAGCACGACGTAACCGGCCTTGGCCTGGTAGCGCTGCAACCGGTTCGGCACGCTGGGCAGAGAAGCAAGGCGCCTCAGCACCACCTCGGGCTCGATGCCGAGCTCGATCGCCACGGCGACCGCGCAGGCCGCGTTCGTCCGAATCGGCGACGGGGACCCCGGCGCAAGGACAACTACGCCTGCAGTCTTTCCGCCGAGTCGTAGCTCCAGGCCATCACCGCTTTCCAACACGGAAACGTCTGCGTTCTCATCGGTTCCCGAGACGCGCATTACCTTCTGGTTGGCGTCGAGACGTCGCGCGAGCCCGTCGAGCCGCTCGTCGTCGATGTTCAGCACGACCACTCGGGCCGTCGGGGTGATCTCGGCCTTTGCCGCGAGCGTCCTGTCGAGGGTGCCGAAGCGCTCCAGATGCGCCGGACCGATCGAGGTGATGACAGCAACCTCGGGCTTGAGCCAGCGACAGAGCGCCGCGATCTCACCTGGGCCGTAGGCGCCCATCTCGGCCACGAGTACCTCGGTCCCTGGCAAGAGGTGCTCATTCACCGTACGCGCGAGTCCGGCGCGGTTGTTGAAGCTGCGTGGGCTCGCCACGACGCTGCGATGACCTGCGACAAGGTGGGCGACGTAGTTCTTCGTGGTCGTCTTGCCGTAAGACCCGGTGATGCCGACTACGAGTGGCCGAGCGCGTGCGAGCACGGCCGACGCGCGCCCGACGTAGCGTTGTGCGAGCAGGTCCTCGACAGGCCGAAGGACCGCGAGCGCCACGTCGACGAGCAGGGGCACGGCGATCGCGCCCGACGCCGCCGCGACGACGGCGTCGACGGGACTCCCAAAGGCCGCGGCCAGCGATATGCCAAGGCCTTCGAGTCCGACAATGACCAACCCGACCTGAGACATCCGGCGTGTCCACGCCAGACGCGATGTGCGGCCCCGCAGCCTCAGGCCAGCGGGCCCCATTGCCACGACGGCCGCGCTCGCCAGAGCGGCAGCCGGGGCGACTGTCGCTATTCCGGTGCTAACCACGGCCACAACCGCCAGAGCGATGTTCAGCGGCGTGCTGGTCCACCAGCGCCACCCGAAGCGCGCCACAGCGCCGGGCAGATAGTGCTCACGCTGGGCGACTCGAAGCCACCGCAGGTCAGCCAGGATGACCGAGATTGCTGCTGCACCGAGCGTGGCGGCGTTGAGTGGCGTCACGAGATGACGGTGCCTACGGTCGGCGTTGAGAAGATCAAGTCTTCAACCGTTCCATCGCGGCGCGCAGTTCACCTGGCGCTGTAAGAGGGGTCAGATGACCAGCCCCACGGCAAACCACGAGATGGGCGTGCGGCAGCTCCCGTTGCAGCTGCTCGGCAGTCGCCAAGGGCGCTGCCATGTCGTCATCACCCCACACGAGTTCGACCGGGCACCGCACCTCAGCAATCGCCGCACCGTAATCCTCGGCAAGAGTACGCACGAGAATGTCCCGCATGACACCGGAGGCCGCGCGGTAGTCATCGGACCCGTAGCGCTGTCGCAGCGCCTCGAGCCTGTCCCGACCGATCAATCCGCGGGCTGCCAGCCCACGAGCCACCCTGAACCGCAGCAACGGCTTCGCACCGCCGCCAGGGGGTCGGTGTAGCGGCGCTCCGGTCAAGACAAGACCCGCGATCTGATCCGGATGACTCGCGGCAAGATGAACCGCGACGCGACCGCCGAAAGAATGTCCCAGCACGACTACCCGCGCCGACATCTCGTCGAGCACGGCGGCGACTGCCTCCGCGTAGTCGGAGGATCCCCAGACCTCTTCTGGTGCGGCAGCGCTCCCGAACCCGGGTAGGTCTAGGGCGATCGCATCGATCCCGGAGTGCCTGAGAACGGCTTCGAAGTCCCGATGGTCCCGCCGCCATCCGTGCAAGGCCAACACCCATGGAGTGCCCGCGCCATACGACTCCCCGAAGAGGTGTGAGTCGGCGAAAGACGTGAGCATTTCAAGAAGAAACTAACGCGTCGTCGTATGGTCGCACTTGACCACTACGCAGGTCTCGCGCACCTGGCCTGAACCCTGAGGCAACCGACCGCTACGGTCTAATCATGGAGTCGGGCGCGATACGGTCAGATGAGCTGGCCGGACGACTGCTGGCCGGATGCGACCCTCAGCAGCGAGAGGCGATCACCACTGAGGCGCGGCCTTTATGTGTGCTGGCCGCCGCCGGCTCCGGCAAAACGCGGGTGCTCACGCGTCGCATCGCCTGGCGGGTGAACGAAGGCACCGCCTCGGCACCGTACGTGCTAGCGCTCACGTTCACCCGCAAGGCCGCATCAGAACTGCGAGGCCGGCTCGCAAGCCTCGGGCTCGCCGAACCGGCGACTGCCGGAACCTTCCACGCCGTTGCACTCGGAGAGCTCAGGCGACTGGCTGCCGAGCGCGGCGGTCCGCCGCCCGTCGTCATCGCCTCCAAAGCCCGTCTTCTGGCCACCGCCGCGGGCCAGGACTACGGCCGCGACCGCGCCATGCTCGCTGAACTCGCCTCCGAGATCGAATGGGCGCAGGCGCAGTGCCTCACCGCTCGTGAATACTCGCGGGCTGCCAGCATCTCCGCGCGACCTAGCCAGTGTGACCCGACCCTCGTCACGGAGATCTGGAAGCGCTACGACCGGGAGAAGCAACGTCGAGGCGTCCTCGACTTCGATGATCTTCTCCTGCGCTGCGCGACCGAGCTCGAATGCGATGCTGAGTTCGCCGCTTCGGCACGGTGGCGCTTCCGACACCTCTTCGTGGACGAGTATCAGGACGTGAACCCAGCACAAGTACGCCTGCTCGACGCTTGGCTCGGCGACAATAACGACATCTGCGTTGTGGGCGATCCGGACCAGGCAATCTACTCGTGGAATGGGAGTGATCCGCGAGCCCTTGTCGACTTTCCCCAGCGACATCCAGGCTCCCGGGTTGTTCGCCTCGCCGTGAACTACCGCTCGACCGAGGTCGTAGTGGCAGTCGCGTCATCGGTTCTCAAAGGCGAATCGTCCCCCGTCCGCGCTTGGTCGGTCTCCGATGAGTCGGGCGCACCGAGCGCCGAGCCCCGGGACATGCCGGTGCCCGGGAGCTCCCGGGCGGGCGGGCGGGCCCAACCGATAATCGCCTACGAAACTGACCTCGACGAGGCGATAGGCGTCGCCACCGCACTGAGGCGGGCCAGGAGCCCTGGCGCACCCTGGTCGAGCCTCGCCGTTCTGGCTCGGACGAACGCCCAGCTCGTTCTCTTCGAGCGTGAGCTGGAGGCGGCGGGCGTGCCGTTCCGAAGCGGGGGCGGCCGGGCCTTTCTTGGGCGCCCAGCAGTCCGGCGCGCCTTGGATCGTTTGACCAGCCCCTCCGATTCACCTGGTCTTCACGGGTGGCTCGAAGAGCTCGCCACGTCGGGGACCGGGCAGGCTACGGACGTCTCGAACGACGAATGCGAACTCTTCGGCGAGCCTTCAAGCGGAAATGATCTCGCCGACACCGCGCTGCTCGATGTTGATCTCGCCGAATTGGGCGCTTTGGCGGCTGACTACCTGCGCTATGACTCGAGCGCCAGCACGGCCGGGTTCGTCTCCTGGCTCGAGGCGAGCCTGCGCGCCGATCCTCCCCGACAGGTCGGCGACGCCGTCGACGTCATGACCTTCCACCGAGCAAAGGGACTCGAGTGGCGGGTCGTGTTCGTGACCGGGCTCGAGGACGGACTTGTGCCGATCGCCCACGCCCGCAGTCCGCAGGCCGCCTCCGAGGAGCGCAGGCTCCTCTATGTCGCGTGCACTCGCGCCATGGACGACCTTCGTTGCTCGTGGGCACGGGAGCGATCTTTCGGGGGACGCCGTTCGGTTCGTAAGCCTTCGCCCTATCTTGCAGCCATCGAGGCCACCCATCGCGACCTTGTGCGTCTGGCCGAGTTGACACCTGAACGGTCCCGCGCCTCGAAACGAGCTGTCCAGGCCCTTCTCGCGGGCCGTCAACGGGCTCGTGGGGCACCATGACGGGAGGTAAGGACCGGGAGAGCGCCTTGCGATCACGCCGATCGTGCCCTGAGCTAGGTCACACCAGTAGCATGGCGAGCGCACTAGCATGCCTCGTGAACAAGGGTCCCGCCGCCACGGGAGCCGAGAACGTAGCTGCAAAGAATGGCACGTAATGGGCGATTCCGTGAGAAGGCTAGACGTCGAGCGATTGCTTGGAAGTTGGCACGGGAGGAGGGTGGCTGATGCCTAGAGACGGCGACAGCGGAGCGTCGGACGTGGAGGCACGCAACCACTACCTGAGCATCATTGACGATGCCTGGGAGGTCTATCGCGAGGCAGTCGAAGGCGCTTGGGCGGACTACGAGGAAGCACTCAAGCCAGTGCGCGACATTTACGAGGTAGCGCAGACTGCCGCCGAAGAGGCCCACGGCAATGCGATCGACGAAGCTTGGGCCGACTATAAGCAAGCTGTAGCGAGCGCCCCTGCGACAATGCGCCGCGACATCGTTGCCCAGGCACGCGCCACTTACAACGAGTTGGCTGCGCAGATTCGCAAGACATACAACGAGAGCATGGCAATCGCCCGGGACGGCTACCTGAGGTCCGTGGACGAGACGCGGGCGTCCTACCGAGCAGCGGTGGACGGTGAACTTGACGCTCATCGTGAGGCTGTCCGGGTGGCCTGGAGCAGTTACCTACAGGCGGTCGACTCCAGCCTGCTTGCCGAAGATTGAGCTCCCACAACCGACGGATGGTCGTCGCCACTGGTAGATTCTGTCTACCTACTCGGTCAAATGATCGGTGCAAAGGTGGAGTGGGCTTTCGCCTCCGGCGACAGCCCTAAGGCGACTGGACGCAGCCATGCATATCTCAGCCAGAATCGAGTACGCGTTGCGGGCACTGTGCACCCTGGCCGCACGGTCGGGCGAACCACTCACCGCTGAGGAGCTGGCTGACGCCCAAGGCCTTCCCGTTCGCTTCCTGCGGGCGATCCTCAACGATCTTCGCCGGGTAGGGATCGTCACTAGCCAGCGCGGCAACGAAGGGGGCTACAAGCTCGCGCGGCCCGCGACAGAGATCACCATTGGCGAGGTGTTCCGCCGGCTCGAGGGTCCCCTCGCAGAAGTTCGCGGCATGCGTCCCGAGTCGGCTAGTTACGAAGCCGACGCGGTACATCTGCAAAAGGTCTGGGTCGCGGTGAGAGCCTGTCTGCGAGGTGTTCTCGACGAGGTCACCCTCGAACAGGTCGTGTCCGGCAAGCTCCCGAACCAAGTTGTTCGCCTCGTGTCAACTCCTGGCGCGTGGGAACCCCACTGATCCTCCGCTCATCCCGTCTGCCGTTCCCTCGCCATGAGGCCGTCGACTGGCTCGGTCCTTCAGCTCGTCCTTCGAGACCCTGTCACGATCCAACGGCCGTCCACCGCGTAGGGCTCGATCGGGAACCCGAGGGCCAAAAGCAACGGTCCGAGTGCTTCGTTGAGAATGTCCACGGACTCCACACCACCCACTCGCACCGTCTCGTCGGGAAGGACCAAATCGCCCAAGAGCCAGCCAACGACGACGCCTCCGTGCCCGTGCCGGTCCATAGGCACGATAGACAGGTAGCACCCAGAGCCAGGCGAGCCGGCGCCGTCCGGGTCGCGCGACCCGAGACCAAGCTCCTCTATGGCCTCCAGAAGGTCGTTCCGAACCTCGTCAAGCTCGAACCGTCCCGCGCCACCGAATTCCGCTGCGGCCAAACCGTCAGCCCCGGATTCCCCCTCATCTAGCCATGAGGTTCCCGCGCCGTTTGTCTCGGACGTAGATGGCTCTGGCTCAAAGGCTCCGAAGTTCCCGTCCTCTATCTCTTCGCTCATCTGTCCCTGACCATTCGGTGCCCCTCGGCTCGGTCATGTTGTACGCAACGGGGCCGTGCCAGCATCTCGAGCCCGTCCAGCGCCGACTCCTAAACCTATGCTACGTGGCCGTACTTCGTCGGCAGTGGATCAGACCGATTCCGCCGCGCAGTTTCGCGTCCTCGTGAGCCGGTGCGCTGGCGCGCACGCTGGCACTGGAGCAAGCATCTCGTGCCGGGAGGCTCGAGAAGCGCCCAGCGGTAGTCGTCGACAATTATCGCGGAGGCGTCCTCGCAGGTCACGTTGTTCGTACCGGAGCCTCGATAACCAGGTGGGGCCGAGAATTTGCAGAAAGACGCGGCTCATACCAGCTGACAAGGAACAGCAGACGCCGTCCGGGCCGAGCGTCGCCGCCAAGCTCGTAACGGCGGGTGCCGTGCAGAAGGCCTTCGTTGAGCAAATCACCCCTACCTGCTCGTTCTGGGCAGCGTCGCCGGTGGCCAACGCAGTGGCGCTCGGGATCATGAAGGCCCAAGAGGGATTTCCACAGGACGCGTCAAGATCAGCTGGCTGTCGTTGTCGTCATCGTTCCCTGACTTCGAACCTGTCGAGCTGTCGCTCCAGCCGTCGCTAGCCTGGCTCGCCTGCATTAGCGGCTGTTGACGGCCTGACTTCCTGAGCATGTAGGCGCGGCTCCCGACCCTGAACGCCCCGAGCGAACTGCGGGAGAACCGCCCCGACAACGACCGACCTCGTCAGCAGCTGGGGAATCTGCCCTCGCACCGCGCATCCTCCTTACCAACCGCCGAACCGGTCCGGGCACTTGGTCGCCTTGCCGAGTGAGCCTTGCAACGGTCCCTGCGTGCAACCATGGGTGATGTCGCCTTCCTGCGCAGGATTTCTGCCGTCTGGACGTTAGATATCTCGTGATGAGGCTTGAAAGCGACAGCTCTGAAAGATCGTACTTAGAAGAAATCAGTACAGAACTAACTGCGCAAGGAGCCGAGCGGGACATCACCGCCGGAGCTTGATCCTCTATTGCTGCCAAGCCCGTATTCCTTAAGCCCTCCCGGTCCCACAGCGATGCCTCCGGCCATCTCTACTGCACTGCTGTGGCCCGTATTGCAGGGCATCGCTCTTGAAGCCAGTTACGGAGGTCAACTGCCTGGCTCAACTAGCTCAAGAACCGCCAATCGACGTCGATATTACTTCTCGACGGCGGACCAGCACTACGACTTGAGTGACGACTGAGAGCACTACTCCTGAGGGACATGGACCGACAACCCCTTTGTTACGAGTCGCCTTATCAGCCGACAGAGCCGCCTCTATCGGCCCGACGCGGCACCTCCCTCCGCGGCGACAGTGGCCGACGTGACTCCGGGCCTTCCCGCCTGATCTTCCATCTACAGTTCGAGCACAGCGGGTGGAAGGCAATCGTCGTTCTCGTCCTAGTGGCCGGTCTGACTATTTCCTTCGCGAGCACTTGGGCGTGGTACGCCTACACGAGCTCCCTGAGTCATCAGGCGGTGGCGTCCTCGCTTGCAGAGGTGAAATCGATCCTGGGAACGACGCTCGAGCGTGACAGCGACCTCCTAGCCACCGTGAACGCGGTGGTTGCAACCCATCCCCAGATCACGAACGCCGAGCTGGCAGCCATATTGTCAAAACTCGACCTCTCCCAGCGCTACCCGGGAAGCTTCGCCTTCACCTATGTCGAGAACGTCGGTCGTCCCAAACTGCAGGAGTTCGAAGCGATAGCTGCGCGCGATCCTCCCTTGGGGGTGACAGTCGCAGACCCGGCAGTGGTGAGGGCCTCGCTCAACGGCCGATCCGGTTACTGCCTGACGCGCCTGGTCGCGGTCGAGATTCTCGGGGAGGGGATCCTCAAGAACGTCCTGTTGGCCTGGATCTCGCCCTATATCTCGGCGCACTTCAACTTCTGCGCCTCGTCCTTCGTGAGCCTCTTCGACACCTCAGCCAAGACGGGCGCGTCCGTAGCGTCGTCTCTCGTCAGCCTGATACGACCCGCTCCGGGTCTGCCGGACATACCCGAAACGCTTCACTCACTTCTTCTGCGACTCCCGATCTTCTTGGAGCTCAGCCCCGTCTACTCAGGCACACGTGTGCCCACCACCACACGAACCCGGGCAAGGGCCCTCGCCGGTTGGACGATGGCCGTCTTCGATGCCGACCAAATTCTCAGTCCCGCGCTCGTCGGAGACAAGACTGCCTCCTTGGTACTTGCTTACGTGCCGCCCGGAGGCAAACAGGCAGTACTGGCCCGCGCTGGGCGACCCCAACCGGGAGCGGCCACGAAGACTCTGACCTTCCCCGCCGACCCTGGCTGGGTCGTCCACGCGGCAGTAACCGGCAGGGACAACGGACCCTCCCCTGCCATCCAAGCGCTGGCGGTGTTCCTGGGAGCCCTTGCACTGACGATGCTTCTCGTCGTCTTGTTGAGTCTCCTCATTCGCTCCCGCCGCTCAGCGCTGGAGCTGGTCGAGGAGCGCACTGCCGAGCTGCGCCACCAAGCCCTTCACGACTCGCTCACCGGCTTGCCCAATCGTTTCTTGGTCAACCAGAGGGCGCACGATCTAGTCAACCGGGCCCGCAGCGGTGGACTGCCCGTCGCCGTGTTCTTCATTGACCTCGACGATTTCAAGAAGGTCAACGACACCTTGGGCCACGACGCCGGGGACGGGCTCCTTCAGGCCGTTGCTGCCCGGCTCTCCGAATCGGTGCGCAGCTCCGACACGGTGGGTCGCCTGGGTGGCGACGAGTTCGTCGTCTTGTCCGAGAACTCCTTCTCCGGCGGTGGGCTCGGTGTCGTTGCCGAGCGGCTTCTCGCCGTCCTGCGTGAGCCCTTCAGACTGGGCGACGCGACTCGGACCACGCTGTCGACCTCGGCCAGCATCGGCATCGCCACCGGCATGGGTTCCAGCCCGGAGGAACTCTTACGCAACGCGGACATTGCAATGTACAGGGCCAAGTCGATGGGCAAGAACTGCCATGTGCTCTTCGAACCTGAAATGCACGAAGTTGTCAAGAAGCAGCTCACGATGGAGACGGACCTGGCAAGGGCTCTTGCCAACAGGGAGTTCTACCTCGTCTACCAGCCGATCGTTGATCTCGAGACTGGGATGCCGCGAGACGTCGAGGCCCTCCTGCGCTGGCGCCACCCGCAACGTGGGGTGGTTGGCCCCGTCGAGTTCATTTCTGTCCTGGAGTCCTCCGACCTGATCATCGATGTTGGTCGCTTTGTCCTGATGGAGGCCTGTCGTGCCGTCAAGGCCTGGCACGACCGGGGAAGCTCGGTTGGCGTATCTGTCAATGTCGGTGCGCGCCAGCTGCACCACGACGTGCTTGTCGATCACGTCCGCGAAGCCTTGGAGGCCGCAGCTCTGGACCCGAAGTTCCTAACAGTCGAAGTCACCGAGTCGATGTTGATGATCGATCCCAAGGTGACTGCCCAGCGCCTCGAAGCCCTGTCGAACATCGGCGTTCGCATCGCAATCGACGACTTCGGCACCGGCTACGCCTCGCTCTCCTACCTGCGAGAGTTCCCGGCTGACATCTTGAAGATCGATCGGTCCTTCGTTGCTCAACTGGCGACCTCGACGGGAACCACTTTCCTCGACGCCCTCATTCAACTCGGCAAGTCCCTCGGCCTCGTGACCATCGCGGAGGGAATCGAGCAGGTGTCGCAGCTTAGTCACTTGAAGGCCAAAGGCTGCGACTGGGGTCAAGGCTTCTTGTTCTCCGAGCCGCTGCCGGCGGAGGAGGTCGAGCAGCTGATCAGGTCTTTGCGCTACGACATGGCAGGTTCGCTTTCCTCGAGCGTAACCGCCCCCTAGCCTGCCGCCAGGGGGTGCCTCGTTGCCGCTTCGCTAGTCAGGCGCGAGCCGGAGCGCTGTCCAGGTCCGGCACAAGTCGCTTGGGAGCGCTACTCACCTCCACCAATGTCACGCCGTGTGGCTCGACCGCCAGCGGGTATTCCAGCGTGCCGTCCCGGGACGCTACGCACTCGACCTCCACTTCCGGCTCCATGCGACCTTTCAGCACCTCGAGGTCGCAAGGCCTGATATGCGATGGAGCCCCCATTGCGACCCACGCGTCGTAGACGCTGCCGTGCTCACGATCGAGTCGACTGGTCTGCACACGGACGGACCCGGTCAGCCCCGACACTCGCAGCCGGAAGTGTTCAGCTCGCCCAGGCTCGAAGAGCTCGTAGATCTCACCCTTGTCGCGTTCGTCGGGAAGCCTTTCCCGCCTGAGCTGCGCTGGCGAGGAGTCGCCACGGTAGTGGCGGTAGTTCCACACGAGGATGGCCAGAGTTCTGTCTTCGCGTCTTGTCGCAGCGTAACTCTCGCCGCTGGACAGCTCCTCCGAACCTAGGCGCGAGAGGAACCAGTAACCGTGATAGGCGGCCTTCTTCAGTGACTGCGCGTTCAGAAGGCCAAATCCGCCATGGAACGGCCCGTCGCCGAGCCGGCTCTCCTCGAAGATATCGCTGACCGCCCAAAAAGCTAGCGAGTCGGCGTGCCCGCGGGCGAGCCAGTTGTTGCGCACGATGAACGGTGCCATAAATGCCGTGTCGTGCGCTGGGTCCCGAGGACTCGGACTGCTGCTCCACTCGGTGTAGTGCCGCTCTAGTCGGGAATAGTCCGTCTCAGCGAGTAGATCGTCGACTCCCCGAAGGTCGACGCCGAGGCGATCCGGGCCGTCCCAGGTCATGTCGCCTTGGCCAGTGAGGTCGACGGTGTGAATGGTGGGATAAGGGTGAGTCGAGAAAAAGTCGATCGGAATGTCACGTCGACGACACTCGCGCAGGAACTTGTGGCCCCACGGCGACTGCCCTGCTGCCGCTCCGGCCCCCGAGGAGGCAGGTCCGCCAACCCGCAATCCGGCGTCGATGTTCTTGATCACGTGCGCCGTGCGCTCGTAGAGCTCTAGGTAGGTGGGAAAGTCAGCGTCCTTCCAGAAGACCTCGAGGTTCGGCTCGTTCCACACCTCGAAGTACCAGCGACGCACCTCCTCTACGCCGTACCTCTCGATGACGTGATCGACGAACCGCGCCACGAGTAGCTCCCAACGGGCCCAGTCCTTGGGAGGAGTTATGTTCCCCCGCCACCAAAACACGGTCTCGGTCCCGCTTGCAAGGTCGTAGGGCATGAAACCCAGCTCGACAAACGGCCTGATCCCGATAGAAAGCCAGTGGTCGTAGACCATGTCTACGTACTGCCAGTTGAAAACGGGCACTCCACCGCTTTCGCGATAGACCATCATGTCCTCGTGGAAGACGCCGTGCATGCGTATGTACGAGAACGGCATGTCGCCCTGCAGCATCTCAAGATGGCGTTGGAACTGGGCATGAAGGGCCTCGGCCGTACGGCCTCCGCCCACGCACACGCGCCAATGCGGAAACAGGGAGGAGCCGTCGCTCGTGCTGTCCACAACGATGTCGTGAATCACGTTTGTCCCTGCAGGCTGCCGGAAGTCCCGGGCGCAGCGCAGGACTCTCTGACGACGAGTGAAGTCGCCAGCTCGACGCGCAACGCGTCCAACGGGCTGCCGTCGATCTGGCGCAGCAACATGGAGACGGCGAAGCGTCCCATGTCCGCGAGTGGCTGACGGACCGTTGTGAGCGGCGGGATGACCAGCGGTGCCACCAGCACGTCGTCGAAGCCCACAACGCTGATGGCGTCCGGGACACGCACGCCGCGAGCCCGCAGGGCGCTATAGCAACCGAAGGCCATCGTGTCGTTGCCTGCGAAGATCGCTGTCGGCGGGTCGGGCAGGTCGAGCAGTGCCATTGTCTGCTCGTAACCGGACTCGTGGAGGAACGTGCCCGGACGAACCAGGTCGGGGTCGACATCAATACCCTCAGCCTTCAGAGCCTCCCGATACCCGCTGGCCCGCTCCTGGGCGCAACCGAGCGTGGGGCTTCCGCCGATGAAGGCGATCCGACGGTGACCGAGCGCGAGGAGGTATTCGGTGGCACTGCGCGCACCCGCCCAGTTCGTCGCTCCCACTGACGGCACCTGAGGGCCGAGCTCGCCTTCGTGGTCGACCACGACGAAGGGAGTCCGACGTCGACGCAAGGACTGGACACGATCCGACTGACCCTGAGCCAGCACCAAGATGGCCCCGTCGGTCCACCCGTCGGAGATTTTGGCCAACCACTGCCGCTCGTGCTGGTCTTCGCCGTGAGTCGCTGAGACAACGAGGCGGAGACCGGTCGGCTCCAATGCTTCCTCGACGCCTCTGATGATCTCGAGGATGTACGGCGAGTCGAGCGACAGCACGACAAGATCGATCAGGCCGTGACGACCCTTGCGCATCGCACGAGCGGCTCGGCTTCGAACAAAGCCCGACTCGGCTACGAGTTGCTCGATCTTCTGACGTGTGGCGGGCGCCACATCCGGCCGTTTGTTCAGGACTCGAGACACTGTCATCGCCGACACTCCGGCTGCCTCCGCGATCTCTCGGATCGTGAGTCTCTGCTCGGTCGGATGATGGGATGCCATGTTCGCTCAGCGTTCTACGTTACCGTTACGACAACTGTCAATGGACTACTTGACGCGCACGATATCGACCTTTCTGCCGCGGGTCAAGCTTAACCGGCGCCTCGGCTTCCGTTCGGCTGTCGACAACCAGACCTGTCTGCAACGTCCTTGACAAGGGAAAATACTCGTAATCAAGTCGAGACAATGCGCTTGCGCCACGCCGATCCCGGTGCTATCGTTTACCGTTAGCGTTAACGGAATAGGGCTGTATAACGCCCCTAAACGCAACGGTGCGTGGTCGGACAGAAAGGGGAAGATCCAAGCGGGCACCCAGGGGGCAGGACCGTCGGCCTCGCCGACAGGACGACCGTCTTGAGAACGGCCGGGAATAGTCACGTTGGCGTGTGGTGACACCCTGTTGTTTGTGCATCGAGTGGCCCCTTCGGGGACGGTTACCGAAGCCGCCATCACATATTCGCGACCGCCCTGTCCGGGCAAGGCTCTCCGCTAGACGGGGCGGTCGACTTAGTGAGAAGGGAACGAAACTTGATCCGCGAATCTCTCAGCCGCATAGGGAGCAGGCGCTTCGGCTCCGTGCTCGCCGCGTTCGCCGTAGCGGCTTTCATAGTCGCCGTACCCGCAATTGGAGCCTCGAGCGCCTCGGTGCACTCGACGGCGCCAACAGCCTCCATCAACGTCTGGATGGTGGACAACGGCGCGAACGTCAACAACCTGTGGACCCAACAGGCAACCAGTTTCGATGCCGCACACCCGGGTGACCACGTGAACGTGAGCATCACCCCGTCCAGCAGCAATACCTACCAAGTCAAGCTGCTGTCTGCGCTCGGGACGAACAACCCGCCGGCCCTCTTCTTCTCCTGGGGTGGAGGAACACTCCAGCAGTTCATCCAGGCAGGAAAGGCACAACCGTTCGCGGACGCAGGCATGACAGACGCCGGCAGCCCCTCCTGGACGAAGGACTTCCTCTCCTCCAGTCTCGGCCCGGTCACCTTCAACAAGAAGGTCTACGGAATCCCGATCCTCGGGACCCAGCCGGTGCTCTTCTTCTACAACAAGACCGTGTTGGCCAAGTACCACCTCGCCTTCCCGCAGACGGTGCCGGAGATGCTGAGTGACGTCAAGATCCTCGCCGCGCACAACACCGCCCTCATCGGCCTCGGCAACGTGGACAACTGGGAAGGCCTGATGTACCTCGAGTACTTCGCCGACCGCGAAGGTGGCCCGTCGGTCTTCTTGAACATCCAGGCCAACAAGAAGAACGCCTGGTCCAACCCTGCGATCGTCAGCGCGCTGAAGGACATCCAGACGCTCGTCAAGGACAACGCGTTCCAGACTGGATACGACTCGATCAGCTGGGGAACTGGCTTCGTCGACGCCCTTGTGTACCAAGGCGTTGCGGCAATGGAGTTGATGGGCGACTGGGACCTGGGAATCATGCTCTCGGACAACGCCACCTTCGTCCACTCCGGTCAGCTCGGAATCGGTGCATTCCCGACAGTTCCGGGCGGCAAGGGTAACGCGAACGACCTCGAAGGCAACACGACGAACTACGTCGCCATGGCCACCAAGATCACGTCTGCGCAGACTTACGTCGCCGAGCAGTTCGCCGCCTCGGTGTTCAGCAGCAAGGCGTATGCGGCTGCTGAGGTGAAGGACGGACTCGTGCCAATGGTTGCCGGTTCGGCGAGCCTCCTCAATGCATCCCCGCTCAAGAAGTACCTAGTGCCGGTTTACAACATGGTCGCGAAGGCTCCCTACTTCCAGTACTCCTGGGACCAGGCCCTCGGCCCAGTCAAGGCCACACCGATGGTCACCAACCTCGGCAAGGTTTTCGACCTCACCGAAACGCCAGCTCAGTTCGTCAAGATCATGAACGGCTACCAGACCGGCTCATAGCAGCGAACACAGGATCCTCTCGGATCCAATGCCCTGACGATCGGACTACCACTCGTCCGGTCACTGCTGGGAGAGGTCCCATCGCCTGAAGGTGGCGGGACCTCTCCCTAAAAGTGAGAGGTATGAATGGCGACCGTGAGCACTGTCCTCAGCAACGAGCGAGCGGTGGCACCGGTCCGTAGACCGAGATCCGCCAGGCGCCGCATGCTCCTGCTCGCCGACGTCGCGGGACTTTCGCCAACCCTGTTGCTTTACGGGCTGTTCATCGTGATCCCAGTGTTGTTCGCGATCTTCCTGTCCTTCACAACCTGGGACGTCGTCGGGCCGTTGCGATGGGTCGGGGTCGCCAACTGGTCGCGCTTTTTCTCAGACCCCGGGGCGCACCATGCCCTCCTCGTCACCTTGGAGCTTGTAGGGCTCAGCTGGTTGGTGGAGACACCGTTGGCGATGGCTCTCGGCCTTTTCATAGCCGGAACGCAACGCTACCGATCCGTGTACGCGGCGATCTACCTGCTCCCGTTGCTACTTTCGACCGCCGGCATCGCCCTCATGTGGCAGGGAGTACTCAGTCCCGAGTTCGGTGGCCTCGCCTGGTTCTCCTTCCACCTGAAACTGAGCTTCTTGAACCAGAACTGGTTGGGGAGCCCCGGCATCACCCTCTACGTCCTCGTTGTGATCATTGCCTGGCAGTTCGTGCCCTTCCACGCCCTCATCTACCAGGCTGGCAGGCGCGCGATCCCCCGTGAGATGTACGAAGCCGCGCGGGTGGACGGAGCGAGTTTGGCGCAGACCTTTCGTTACGTGACGCTCCCCCAGCTCCGCTACACCATCGTCACCTCGTCCATGCTCATCGTCGTCGGATCGCTCACCTACTTCGACATCATCTTCATCCTCACCGAGGGCGGCCCCGGCGACACGACACGCGTGCTCTCGTTGTACATGTACGACACAGGCTTCCTACAGACCGAATTCGGCTACGCCAGTGTGTTGGCGGTCGTACTGGCGGTGCTTGGCATCGCCGTTGCGCTCCTGCTCATCCGCCTCACGGGCTTCGGCAAGATGGACAGCGGTAGGGAGGGGATCTGGTGAGTGCCGCCACTGCGAGCCCAGCGGTCTTCGAAGCTGTCGCCTCCAGGCCCATTGCCGCTCGCGTAGTGCGAGACGGAGGCGGCAGGACGCGGCGCAGGCGAGCAACCGGAGTTGGAGGGGGCCGCGCGGCGCGTTTCGCAGCCTTCGTGCTTGGCACAGTCTGGCTCGTGATCGTCCTCCTACCCATCTACTACATGGTCTTGGCGAGTTTCCGCACCCAGGGACAGTACCTGAGCGGCAATCCCTGGCTCCCCACCGGTGGCCTCAGCTTGTCCTCCTACGGCACGGTCTTCTCCGCGACCGGGCTCGGCATTGATTTCCGCAACAGTGCCATTCTCACTCTTGCCACGATCATCATCGTGGTGCTGTGCTCCCTCGGCGCGGCTTACCGAATCGTCCGGCGCGCTTCGCACTTTGCAGCCGTCTCCTTCCGCCTCATCCTGTTCGGTCTCGCCGTGCCCATCCAGGCGATCATCATCCCGATCTTCATCATCGTTGTGAAGATGCACCTTTACGACACGCTGATCGCCGTAATCCTGGCGGCCAGCGCGTCCCTCATAGCAGTGGCTGTGCTACTCATGGTCAACTACGTCCGGGCCATTCCTCGCGAGCTGTTCGACGCCATGACCGTTGACGGTGCCGGCGAGTGGACCGTCTTCGCGCGCCTGGTCTGGCCGATGGCGCGGCCCGTGCTCGCCGTAGTGAGCATCTTCGCCGGGCTAGGCGCCTGGAACAACTTCCTGCTCCCCCTCATCCTCACCCAGAGCAACGCCAACTCCGTGCTACCTGTAGGCCTTTACAAGGTGGCCTCGACATCGCAGTACGGCATCGACGTGCCTGTGGTCATGGCGGCGGTCCTGCTCTCGGTGCTGCCTCTCGTGCTCCTCTACTTCGGGTTACGTCGCCAGTTCGTGCAAGGGCTCGGTGGTTTTGCAATACGTTGACGGTCGACCCGGGATAGCGGGTCGGGAAGGAACTGGTTTTCCGATGGACGAGGACATCTTCTTGCGCACCAATGGGCCACAGATCGGGACGCGATCAGGTCGCACCGTCAAGCTGCGCGGCGTCGGGATCGGTGGCTGGATGAACATGGAGAACTTCATCACCGGCTACCCCTCGACCGAGTCGCTCCAGCGCCTGGCGCTGCGTAAAGCCCTCGGGGACGACGGCTATCGACGCTTCTTCGATCGCTTCCTCGACGTGTTCTTCGGAGAAGACGATGCCGCATTCCTCGCCTCACTTGGCCTCAACTGCGTGCGGCTGCCGCTCAACTATCGCCATTTCGAAGACGACATGGCGCCGTTCGAGATGAAGCAGGAGGGGTTCGAACTGCTCGACCGTGCGGTCGAGCGTGCAGCCCGCCACGGCCTGTACAGCGTCATCGACCTCCATGCTCTGCCCGGTGCCCAGAACCAGCACTGGCACAGCGACAACCCGACCCACTGGGCCGCGTTCTGGACGCACAAGCACTTTCAAGACCGGGTGGTGAACCTCTGGGAGGTCCTGGCGCGCCGCTACCGCCATCACCCGTGGGTCGCAGGATACAACCTTGTGAACGAACCGGGCGACGCCCGCGGCGATGCAATCTGGCCCTTCTACCAGCGGTTGTACGAAGCCGTACGAGCTATCGATCCCGAACACATACTCTTCCTCGACGGCAATCGCTATTCGACTGAGTTCGGCATCTTCCAGCAGGTGTGGCCTAACACCGTCTACGCGTGCCACGACTATGCGGTCCCAGGGTTTCCCGATGGCGGGGACTACCCGGGGCTCAGTCGTGGCGAGTACTTCGACCGCGGCGCTCTTAAGCGGCAATTCCTTGAGCGGACACAGTTCATGCGTGAAACCAATACTCCAGTCTGGGTCGGAGAGTTCGGCCCGGTGTACACCGGTGACGTGGCGCGCGATGGGATGCGGTACCGCATGCTTGCTGACCAGCTGGACATTTATGGCGATTACCAGGCGAGCTGGTCCCTTTGGACCTACAAGGACATCGGTTTGCAGGGTCTCGTCTGCGCTGATCCCGCCTCGCCATATGTGCGGCGGATACGCCCCGTGCTCGACGCGAAAGCCCGTCTCGGGGTTGACGCCTGGGGATCCACAGACGCCGGTGTCCGCCACATCATGTCACCCATAGAGGAGACCTTCCGCGAGGAATTCCCTGACTTTCAGCCCTTCCCTTGGGGCCAGGACTCCTGGATCGCTCTTGTCGTGCGCCACGTCCTGCTCGCCGAGCCCCTGGTCGGAGAGTTCGGGCGCTGTTTCGAGGGCGTGGCGGGCGATGAGATCGAGGCGCTTGCCGACTCATTCTGCTTCGCAGCCTGCTCACACCGCGAGCCGCTACTCGAGCTGCTGCGTGCGGCGAGCGCTGCTAGCTGACCGGTTCCCGCGCTCTCATGAGACAGGGGGTCGACGCCATCCAGATAGAGGCGCCCGCACGAGGGTTCGTCACCGCGACGCGTGCTACCAACTGGGAAGAGTCACTCATCAGCGGAAACGGCTGCATCGGGGCCCTGGTCCTCGGCGACCCGGCCGACGAAGTGGTTACCTTCAGCCATGAGCGGCTGTTCCTGCCGATGACGCCTGCCCTGCAGCCCATCCCGATGGCTCGCCACCTGGCACAGATGAGGGCTCTGCTGTTCGCCGGCCATTACCAGGAACCAGCCGACCTTGCCGTAAGACTCGCGGATGAGAATGGTTACGGAGGCTTCCGGTGGACGGACCCGTTCGTCCCTGCCTTCGACCTGAGAATCAGGGAGACTGTTCACGGAGAGCCGCGGAACTACCTACGGGGAGTTGCGTTCCAATCGGGTGAAGTACGCGTCAGCTGGCACGACGACCTTGGGGCATGGTGTCGTCGTTTGTTCGTCTCGCGCACCGACGAGGTGGCGGTGCTGCAGCTAGTTCCCGCCGGGCCTGCACAGCTCGACTGCTCGGTGAGACTCTCCCCCACACCGGGTCCGCTGGATACCGGCGGGTCTGTCAAGTCTTCCCTTTCGCGAGTCGCGGAGGCCGATCGGCAGCATGTCGGTCCCGTCCTTGGCTACCGAGCGATCTTCAGACATCCAAACGGTCGCGGCGCTATCGGATACCAGGCGGCCGCGAGAGTGGTTGTTGACGGTGGTCAGGTCGTCGCAGAGCAGGAGCAAATCCGAGTTAGCAGCGCCGATCGAGTGACAGTCCTCGTCGGATTGGAGGTGCTCACGGACACTGTGCGCCCGGGCTTCGCCGACCTTGTCTCGCGCCTGAACGACCTGGATGCGGACTATGACGAGTTGCTCCTCGCCCACACGACCGTGCACGGAGGACTCTTCTCCAGAGTCCGCCTCGATCTCGGCGGACAAGACTCGGCCTCCTCTACGAGCGAAGAGCTCTTTGAAAGATCGCGCGCCGGTGTAGCTGATCCGGCGCTGCTCGAGAAGGTCTTCGACGCGGGCCGTTACGCCATTATCTCGAGCTCCGGCACTCTACCGCCAAATCTGCAAGGCGTTTGGGCCGGTTCCTACACTCCCGCCTGGTCTGGCGACTACACACACAACGGCAACGCCCAGATAGCACTAGCTGGCCTGTTGAGTACGAGTACACCAGAGTTGTTTCTCGCCTATTTCTCCTACCTAGAGTCAATGCTGGCTGATTTTCGCGAGAACAGCCGCGCCCTCTTTGCCTGCCGCGGTGTCTATGTGCCGTCCCGGTTCAGCACTCATGGATTGCAGAACCATTTCAACGAGATATGGTGCCACGAGTTCTGGACAGCGGGCGCAGGATGGGCAGCTCGACTGTTCTATGATTATTGGCAGTACACCGGAGATGATGATTTCTTGTTGCGGCGCGCCCTACCGTTTATGCGAGAAGTAGCCGACTTCTACGAAGACTTTCTCATCGAAGATGAGGCCGGGCGATTGGTGTTCGTGCCCTCTGTGTCGCCGGAGAACCATCCTGGCAATTCGACTTCACAAGCGACGCTCAACGCCACAATGGACATTGCCGTTGCGAAGGATCTCTTTCGTAACCTGATCGTTGCAAGCACTGCGTTCGGCATCAACATGGACAAGGTCGAGTCTTGGAGAGCCCTGCTCGGTCGGCTGCCCAAGTATGCGGTGGGCGAAGACGGTGCCCTCGCGGAGTGGACCTGGCCTGCGCTGGGCAACAACCAAGCACATCGCCACGCATCGCACCTCTACCCCCTCCTGTACGAGGTCGACCCCGAGCTGCGGGGCGACGAGCATCTGCTGCAGGCTTCTCGGCGGGCCGTGGAGTTAAGGATGCGTTGGCGGCGGCAAACAGGCAACGGAGAGATGGCATTTGGCGTGGTGTGGCTCGGCCTGGTTGCAGCACACCTTGGCATGGCTGATGCAGCTCTGGAGGCGGTGACGCAGCTCGCGACACGCTATTGGCGTCCATCTCTGGTGTCGACTCACGACTCGTTGCTGGCCGCGGGCGGCCAAGGTGCGATATTCAATGTCGACGCCTGCGGAGGTCTTCCCGCGCTCATCGCCGAGATGCTCGTACAGTCTTCGATTCGGACGATAAGCGTTTTGCCGGCTTGCCCCGACGAATGGAAGTCGGGATGCATCGAGGGCGTCACTTGCAGAGGACAGGTCGTCGTCGACCAGTTGAGGTGGGAACCGGGTAGGGTGACCACCGTCTTGCGATCGCCGAGGGAGGTGTCACTCGAGCTCGTGTTCCCAGGGCGGCCGAGAGTGCTGCACATAGATGGCCGGCCCGCCGACAGCGCGACTCCGACAGGCGACCGGGTGCTCCTGACTTTGAGGCCAGGGATTATAGAGACGGTTGAAGCCGTCTTTGATTCCTAGACACGTCATGACGACCACTTCTGAGCTTGTGTGGGGATCTCGGCCGGTTCAGCTCTCGATTCCACTCCACACCTGCCGAATTCGAACCGGGTAGACGGGTGAGTCGAAGGAACAGTTGACCGAACCTTCTGGAAGTGGCAACGGTTAGCCAGTAGATTTTCAGATCGCCATAGACGGTCGCGGCGCGGGGGGAGGAGTGCCGGGGGCTGTGAAGGGCCGCTGAGAGCCCGGACCCGAAACCTCGGTGCCGAGGACGGCAGGCTCCTCTGGATACCGAGATGAGTGGGTTCTCGGCCAGATGGTCACCCTCGCAGGCAAGTTGAGGTCGTGCACCCACCCAATTTCATCGGGCTCGCGACGCGAGCTTGCGAAAGGTTAAGAGTTCCCTTCAGGTTGGGACAATATTCGCCCTCACCCATGTGGATCTCGGCCAATTACCAATAGAGTGGCCTTCGACCGGTGCCCGGGCCGGGGGGCGAGGAACTCAGGTCCGGGCGCGGGTCGGGACTGGTGTCCGCTGTGCGGTGTGACCGCCCCGCAGAGGGTCCGACACGACGTCGCCTCGGGACTCGGACCGGGCACACTGACACTGCTATGCGAATTTTGTGTCCCTGTGTTGAGGCGCAGTTCAGGCGAGCTGTCGCGCTGAGGCCGCCGCGCTCAACTCGGGCGAGCGCCGCCACGATCGGGCGTCCTAGCCGCACTGGCTTGGGTGAACTGCGGAAACGGCCAGTGGCAGGTCGATGTACTCGATGTCGCGCATCGTCGCGATCTCCGTTACATACGGGTACCCCTGCGCGATCCACTGCCACAGCATCTCGCTCGAGAGCTGATCGAATCCCGCTCGTCGTCCTCGATGGCGGGGTCGAGGAAGCCGATGGTCTCCGGAGCCATCTGCTCACTCCTCGATGAGCGTGACTGCGCTGCCGGCGTGCACGAGCACCAGGTCTCCCGGCTGCGGCGTACCTATCAGCGTCGTGTCGATCCCTTCGACACCGGTGGCCATCCGGACGCGCGCTTGGTACCCAGGGCCTGTCTCGACAACCTCGGCCAGGCGCCCCTCGTCGGAACAGG
Organism: Acidimicrobiaceae bacterium; assembly: GCA_003140595.1. GTDB lineage: Bacteria > Actinomycetota > Acidimicrobiia > Acidimicrobiales > Bog-793 > Fen-455. Next base: position 42,340 of record PLKG01000061.1, read on the forward strand.
TGATACACACCTCGTAGTCGCAGGCAGCACTGCTGGCGGCGGCCACGGAACCGAGTAGCCGGGGATGCTCGATCCAGTTGTGCGTGAGCTCCCAAAGCAGATGGGAGACGAGTGCGAAACCGCCCCCGTAGGCCGAAGGCGCCAGTCCTTCGTCGAGCCACAGGACGTGGTCGGCTGCACCTGGATCAGGACGGCTCCCTTGGCCGATCCAGACAGAGCGCAAGCCCCAGACGGGAACCCGGCGCATGGCGGCGCGCACCGCGGCATCCTGCGCAGACGCAACCGCGACCAGTATGTCGCCGGGCGATGCCACGACTCGCAGAGTGCTGACGAGCTCACCACCATCGACCGCCGCCGCCGGCAACACCGCCTTGCCGACCATGAAGGGACGCGCGAACTCGACGGCCAGGTGTTGCGCGTGCGATGAGCACTCAGGAGAAGCGCACCACATCGTTGCTCCGGCAGCGAAGTGGCGGGCCAGGTCAAAGGAGGCCTTGACGAGGTCACCGGCCATAGCTCCGAGTGTATTGTTCTCCGCGTACGACGGCTCGGCTGGAAAGCGGTGATCATCGGCTGGGCTCATTGCGGATTCCCTCCGGCGAGGGTACCAGCGTCGGTCGTAGCAGCCCTACTCGAAGGTGGTCCACTGCTGCTGGTGACCACAACCGCGCAGGAATCTTGTTCGGACACCAATCGCAACTTGGGAGCCACGGGACAGACGAACAGGTGGTCACGACTATCTGGTCGCGGGAGCACGCGAACCTCTATCTCCTTGTCTCCAGGCTTTCTGAGCGAGGCTGTCTATCGGCGCGGACGACGACATGGAGCAAGCTGAGCGTCTCTCAGATGTCTCGAGGGGAAACCAACGAGGTTCAGTGACGTTATCGCCGGCGAAAAAGGGGTACCCGTCGAGGTGACGATCCTGGTCCCGGACCCCGGTAAGACAGAGGCGCTCGTGAGGGTCCAGGCCCGCGGTGTCTGCCACACCGATCTGCACTACCACGAGGGTGGTGTCAGTGACGAGCTCCCGTTCATTCTGGGCCATGAGGCCGCAGGCATTGTCGAAGCCATCGGCAGGAACAGGGAAGTGCTGGGCGCTAACCCAGAGTGGGGCGCTTCACCCACGCGCGCCGAACTTGATCCACGATCCCTCGGACCTGGTACCAGGCCCGCAAGTTCGCGAACCGCCAGGCATACCCACCGCGTCTGGTCACGTCACCTCGTCCGAAGGCCAGCCCATCAAGAACGGATCACTTGGTTGGGTGTTCACCGCGCTGGCGTTAGTTTCGACGAGTGGGCCTGCCCCGGGGAGGAAAGCGCCTAGACCACCAGTCGTGGCCCTCCAAGGCGCCGCTACTCCGTTCGCCAAACACAGGAGATCCGGCCGTGACGCTTGAACGCAACCAGCCACTCCGCAGCGGTCCGACCCAATCCGAGAATGGCACCAGGCGGTGGTTCCCAGGCGTGCTCTTGGCGGTCGCACTGGTCGTCAGTAGCTGGCTCGCCATTACGCGCCTGACCATGTCGAGTCCTGTCGCGTCCCCGCCTGTGTCGATGTGCCCAGGGACGAACGTCGCCGCCTTCGGCCCGAACGTCTGCGTGTTCAGCGACACCGTGAGCCAGGCAACGATCCAGACCGAACTCAACAACATCTCCACTCAGCAAGTCCCTATCACAAGTCAGTTCGACCGTGACCGTTACGCCATCCTTTTCGAGCCTGGATCCTACGGATCGGCCGACGACCCCCTGGTCTTCCAGGTCGGTTACTACACGGAGGTCGCGGGTCTTGGCTATATGCCCCAGGACACGGTCATAAACGGGGCCATTGACGTGTTCAGTAACTCCTGCAAAGCCGGAACCTCCGAGTGCAATTCGGACAACAACTTCTGGCGATCGCTGTCAAACCTGACGCTCAACGTGGACCTACCGAGTTCCCCACCGGCCTACGCGCCGTCGGTCGTCGATGCTCACGGCCCCCGCTGCACCAACACCGAGGAGAGCTGGTCGGCGTCCCAGGCTGACCCCATCAGGCGGGTCATCGTCAACGGAAGCCTCGTTTTCCAGGACTATTGCGCATCAGACGACTATGCCAGCGGCGGTTTCATCGCTGACAGCCAAGTCAGCCGGGGCCTCGACTTCTACGGAAACCAGCAGTACCTGGTCCGTAACAGCGACATCGGCGGCGC
>PLKG01000126.1 GCA_003140595.1 Acidimicrobiaceae bacterium
GCTCAGTGTTTAGGAACGGTCGGAGACACCGACAAGCTGGCGTGTAGGCCCGGCGGGATTCACGAGCGGACCGACGAAATTGAAGGCCGTCGTGACACCGAGCTCACGGCGCACCGGCGCGGCGAAGCGCATCATCGGATGAAACCGAGGCGCGAAACAGAAACCGATCCCGGCGGTGTCGATGCATCGTCGCACGCCGTCGGGACTGAGGTCGATGACCACACCGAGGGCTTCGAGCACGTCGGCCGAACCCGCGAGTGACGATGCCGCCCGCCCGCCGTGCTTGCACACGACAGCACCTGCGCCGGCGACCACTAGGGCACTGAACGTGGAGACATTGATCGTGCCGCTGCGGTCCCCTCCCGTACCACAGGTGTCCACGACCTCCACACCGACATCGAGCCTCTCAGCGTGAGACTGCAGCGCCTGCACGAGGCCGGTCATCTCATCAACACTCTCGCCCTTGACCCGCAGGCCTGCGACGAAAGCGGCGATCTGGGCCGGAGTCGCGCTGCCCTCGAGCACATCGTCGAGGGCAGCGGAAGCCTCGTCCGAGCTCAGGTCCTGGCGGCTCAGGATCTTCCCGAGGATCGCCGGTCATCCGCCCAGGCTCGAAAGGGTTGTCAACGTCACGCGTCACTGCCACACGCGGCCGGGGCGGGCACGCCTCGCGCCCTGAATGCAGCCTGAACCGGCGCGGTCAGCTCTTCTGGGGAGTAGAAGTCCACCGTGTGAAGCTACCCGGACGCTTTTGTCGCGCCGTCATCGAAGCGGACGAAGAGCCGGGAGATCCTCAGGCGGACTTGCGGTGCTGGCGGACGATCCGACGACGCTCGCGCTCGGTGAGCCCACCCCANNACGCCTTCGCGCTCGCGCGCGGCAAGTGAGTATTCGAGACACGCCTGGCGGACCGAACACGACGCGCAGACTGCCTTCGCCTCTTCCGAGTCGTCATCCGAGACGGGATAGAAGATGTCAGGGTCAACCCCTCGGCATGCGGCTCGTTGGCGCCAACTGGCTTTCATCCAGGTTCACTTTCGTCGTCTGTCGACCGCCGATGGCCACGTGCCGCGGCGAGATCGAACTGCAGGGGATCGGTCGGCGGCAGCGGAGCTCTTATCGTGCGCCAGGGGGTCTGCCGACCGAAGTCTCGATTATGAATGATTGTAACGAAACTGTCAACAACTCTCACCTAGCCGGTTCACCCAACTGCGCCCGGCAACCGTGTTAGTTGTTCTTCCATTCTTCGGCCGTCAGGGTCCCCGCCTTGACAGGCAAATCGTCACAGGAGCGAAAAGTCGTGCCCGGCCGCGATCAGGCCCGCTCACGAGCCTCGACGGGACGCCGCTCCCCGATGGCGCCAGTAACGAGGCGTCCCAGTCCCGCCGTCGGATTGTGGCAGGCTGTCGAAACGGTGCCTTGATGAAACGACCAGCGACCATGTTCGACCGTGATGTCGCTCTATCCAAGCTGACAGAAGAGATCTTCGACGTTGTCGTCGTGGGCGGAGGGATCACCGGAGCCGGCGTCGCGCTGGACGCGGCCTCGAGAGGGCTGAGAACCGCTCTCGTGGAGAGAGGCGACTTTGCATCCGGCACCTCCTCAAAGTCCTCCAAGATGGTGCATGGCGGACTGCGCTACCTCCAACAGCACGATTTCGGCCTCGTCCGTCAGAGCCTCAATGAGCGTCGTCTCCTGCTGCAGAACGCACCACATCTCGTCGAGCCTCTTACGCTCCTTATTCCGATTTTCGGCGAAGGCGGGGTCGTCGACCGGGCCACAGCAAGGGCGTACTCGACAGCGTTGTGGATGTACGACCTTGCCGGTGGCTGGCGGATTGGCAAGCGCCACCACCGCATCACCGCTCAGGAGCTCGCCTCCCACTTCCCCACCCTGCGCACCGACAGGCTTGTCGCCGGGTTCGTCTACTACGACGCCTGGGCCGACGACGCCCGGCTGACTCTTGCCGTCTTGCGCACCGCCGTGCTCGAGCACGCGGCCGTCGCGGTGAACTACACCCCAGTGGTCGGCCTAGTCCACGACGACGCCTCGCACTTGACCGGAGTGCGAGTCGCGCCTTTGAGCGAACCTTGCTCGGGTAGCTGGCTGACAGAATCGTCCACCGATCAAACACACACCAGCGTGATAGAGGTCAAGGCAAGAGTCGTGGTCAACGCGACGGGCGTGTGGGCCGACGGGCTGCACAGACTCGACGACGCGGCCAGCCCGACCTCGATTCGCCCTGCCAAGGGCATCCATCTCACGGTCCCGCGCGCCAAGTTGCCTTGTGACATCGCGACCGTACTGCCGGTGGCCGAGGACGGCCGCTCGATCACGATAATACCGTGGAACGAGCACATCTATCTCGGGACGACCGACACCGACTACGACGGGCCATTGGACGACCCCCGCGTCGATCCGAGCGACATCACCTATGTGCTAAATGCGGTGAATGCGGTCGTCACGTCGCCGCTCGGACCCGAGGACGTGACCGCGAGTTGGGCCGGCCTGCGTCCCCTGCTCGCCACGAGTGGTGCTCGCGGTCATGGCCCGAGCGCACGCACGGCCGACCTCTCGAGGCGTCACAAGGTTGAACGATCGGCGTCCGGGCTCATCACCATCTCCGGGGGCAAGCTGACGACATACCGCCAGATGGCGAGCGACACTGTGGACGCTGTTCAACGCGAGCTCGGCATGACAGTCACTGCGTCTCGTACGAAGAAGCTGCGACTTCGCGGATCGGAACCGGTGGACGCCCTCCAGGTCCGCGAGCTCGCCAATACCCTCGGTCTCGACGCGGAGCTCATCGACCGTCTGCAGCGTCGCTACGGCCGAGAGACGATGGCCGTGCTCGGCCTGAGCACCGACCGGCCCGAGCTTGGTCAGCGCCTCGCCGGCCTCGGGCACCTTGAGGCTGAGGTCGTGTTCGCTGCCCGGTTCGAGATGGCCACCTGTGTCGAGGACGTGCTGTCACGGCGAACACGTGCCGTGCTTCTCGATGCCAATTCCGCAGCCACGGCGGCAGTCAGGACCGCTGAGCTGCTTGCAGCCGAGCTCGGCTGGGACGCTTCGCGTGTGTGCGAAGAGTCCGCTCGGTTCGCGGAGATCGGCCGGCACGATCTCGCAGCGGCCGCGTCCCTTGCGGGCCGAGACCTGCCGAGCCCGGAGAGCTGAGTCCTCGTGCGCGCCCTGCGGAGGGCGACGCCAGCCCCGTTCGGCGCCTTCGATGGCGAGCCTCGAGAAAGATTCGGCGGCCATCAAGTTACGCTCGACTCCAAGTTTCTCGAGCGCCTCTCGGGCACATGCGCCATCATCGACATCGCCCCAGAGTCGCTCACCGAAGCCGGGCGGGACTGGTGGCCCATCTCACTGCGTTGGGCGCTCTCAGGTGCCGTGACGGCCCGGCCCGGGGTGGTCGCCAGACCCGCCAGCACCGCCGAAGTCGCCGCTGTGCTCCGGTGCTGCAACGACGCCGGCGTGCCCGTGACGGCCGCCGGTGGTCGCAGTGGCGTCTGCGGCGGCGCCGTGCCCGTCTTCGGCGGCGTGAGTCTCGATTGTTGCGGTCTTCAAGGCGTGCTCGAGGTCCACAACCCAACGTCTCTCGTCGACGTCAAGGCCGGTACCTTCGGGGATGACCTCGAGAAGGAACTGCGCTCTGCTCATGGGATCACGATCGGCCACTGGCCGCAGTCGGTTGCGCTCGCGACCATCGGTGGATCGATCGCGTGTCGCGGCGCGGGTCAGTACTCCACCCGATACGGCAAGATCGAGGACATGGTCGCCGGACTCGAAGTGGTTCTCGCCGACGGGACCGTGGTGCGCACAGGCCAACTGGCCGCATTCGGAGCCGGGCCGCGCTCGGCCATGGGCCCGGACCTGACGAGTATGTTCGTGGGAAGCGAGGGCACCCTCGGTGTCATCACCTCTGCCCGTCTACGAGGGCACCCGGTCGCCCCCGAGGAACGACGTGCTGCCTGGGCGTTCCCGAGCTTCGCCGATGGCCTGGAGGCACTCCGTCGGACTCTTCAGCGCGGAGCGACCCCAGCGGTAGTACGCCTTTACGACGCGACCGAGTCGAAGCGGAGTTTCGACGGTCTCGACACCAATCTCCTCATCGCCCTCGACGAAGGCGACGGGTTCATAGTCGAGGCCGCCATGGCGGTTCTCTCCGAAGAATGCGCGACCGCTGAACCGCTCGACGTGAGCCTTGTGGAGCACTGGTTCAACCACCGCAACGACATGTCGGCACTCGAGTTGGTCATCCGGGCCGGGATCGTCGTCGACACGATCGAGATCGCAGCAGCCTGGGATGTCCTCCCGGCCATCTACGAGAGCGCGCTGGCGGCCCTGGCGCAGACGCCCGGGATCATCGCGGCCTCGGCCCACCAGTCGCACGCGTACCTCGAGGGCGCCTGCCTGTACTTCACCTTTGCTGGTCAAGGTCCCGACCCATCTGACGACGCCTGGGCGGAGGACTTCTACCGGCGCTCTTGGCAGGCCGTACTCGGCGCCACTTCGATCAAAGGTGGATCTATCAGCCACCACCATGGAATCGGCCTCGTCCGAGGTCAGTACCTGCCAGACGCCCTTGGCGCGGGCTTCGAAGTGCTGCAGAAACTCAAGGACGCGCTCGATCCGCGGGGCATCTTGAACCCTGGCAAGGTCGGTCTGCGCTCGCCGTTCGGTGCCCCGCCGTGGCAGTCCGGCTGAGAGTTGGACGCACCGGGGGGCAAGATGAACGTGAGTACACAAAGTGGCAGTACGATCGCTCAGCGTGAGGTGTCATCATGACAACCGATGACCTTGTGAGGGAAGGCACCGTGAACCCGTCGCTCGACGATGCCCTTGAACTCGCGGCGGCGCTTCAGGCGAATCTGAACGCAGTCGTCCTCGGCACGCCGGGCGCGGTGGTCGCGGCGACGACCGCGGTGCTGGCAGCGGGACACCTCCTGATAGAGGATGTGCCCGGTGTGGGCAAGACCATGCTTGCCAAGGCGGTCGCGGTCTCCATCGGCAGTCGCCTCGCCCGGATCCAAGGCCACCCGGATTTGCTGCCCTCCGACATCACTGGCGTCTCGGTCTACTCGGCCTCGTCGGAGACCTGGGAGTTTCGGCCCGGCCCGGTGTTCGCCCATGTGGTGCTCTTCGACGAGCTGAACCGGACCCCACCGAGAAGCCAGGCGGCGCTGCTCGAAGCCATGGAAGAGCGACAGGTGACCGTCGATGGCGAATCATGGCCCCTGCCCGAGCCGCATCTCGTGCTGGCGACCCAGAACCCCATCGACCAGTCGGGCACGTTTCCCTTGGTCGAAAGCCAGATGGACCGCTTCCTTCTCGCCACACGCCTCGGCTACCCCGACGAGGCGACCGAGACGAGGCTCGCTCTGTCCCACGGAGCGCAGCCGTCGCTCGCCTTGCTCTCGCCGGTGTGCACTCCAAGTGGACTGGCGGCCGCGCAGGCCGCTGTCGCCGAAGTCCCGGTGTCACCATCGGTCGCGAGCTATGCCGTCGCCATTGTTCGGGCGAGCCGCGCCGACCCGTTGATCCGCCTCGGTGCGAGCCCACGGGCGGCGATCGGCCTGCTCGCCGCCGCACGCGCCCACGCAGTGATCCGCGGGAGGGACTTCGTGCTTCCTGACGACGTGAAAGCCGTTTCCGTCGGCGTGCTCGCCCACCGCCTGGTCACCGACGCCGCTCCGGTCGGAGCTTTCGAAGCCGGGATCGTGGCGGTAGAGGCGATCCTCGAGCGAGTTCCTTCGCCGAGGCCCTGATGAGATGGCGCTCCCGCCGGCGCGTTCCGCCGGGTGATCGAGCGCGCTCGGCGATGGCCTCCACTCGGTGTATCCGTCACTTGGCACTCCCCGAGCGTGCCTTCGGGCCGGTCGCAGGCTCCGTTGTCTTGTTGCTCGTCTGGGCAGGCGTGGCGCACGCGAGCGGTTCCGGCTGGGTACAAACGGTGGGCGCGGCGGTCGCCGGTCTGCTCCTTCTTGGCTTGGTCGCTCCTGGGTTCGCAGCTCCGGGGCTCACGCTCATCTGCCAGAGCTCCCCCACTGACGCGATCGCCGGATCGGTTGTGGAGCTCGACGTCATCGGGAACCGGTCAATGCGTTGCACTGCGCGATCGGTCGGAGGCACGCCTTTGCTGCTTGCGGGGAAGATTCCCGCTCACCTTGTCATCGTGCCACCCCGCCGGGGCGTCGTCTCGGCAGTCACGGTTCGGGTAGCGACCGCTGCACCCCTCGGGCTGCTCTGGTGGTCGCGGGACCGAGTACTCGAGCTCACGCGCCCGCTGTATGTCGCTCCCCAAACCCGCGACCAGGGTGCGGCGCTGCGCCAGACGCTCACGCCCGATGAGGGCCAGGGGACTCCGCGCCCGACGCTGACCGGGGACCTTCGGGGCGTTCGCCCCTACCAGCACGGCGACGGGCGGCGGCGCGTGCACTGGGGTGCGAGTGCCCACACAGGGAACCTCATGATCCGCGAGTCCGAAAGCCGCCAGGACGACCCGATCTGCCTGATCGTCGACCTGCCCCGAGATCTCGACGCGGCCGACCGAATAGCCGAGGACGCCATGGGCGAAATCGTGATGCAGCTGAACGCCGGCCGCCGTATCGTGCTCGAGACAACCGAGAGCACCGGAAGGGTCGTCGCCCCCGTCGCCGACCGTGTCTCAGCCGGGCGGCGCCTCGCACGCTCAGTGGCCTCTTCGGACGCCCGATAGGCAGGCCGGTGTGCGGAGAAGCTCAGACTTGAAGAGCCGAGCGGACCACGAGGGCGCGCCAGCAGCTCGCTCGCATGTCGGCTTTGTCGAGATGATCCGACACGCGAACGCTCCTCTCCCGCCGGAGCATTCCGTCACATTCCGCATCGCGACCGCGGTCGCAGTCCTGACCGGCATCATCGCCTGCGCGGCCGTCGGGGAGATATCGCTCACGAGCGCCGCTGTCGCGTCCGGAGCAGCCGTGGCAGGCATGGCGTTCTCCTACCTAACGCGCAACAGACCGTGGCAGTGGGTCAAGATCCTGCTCGCCGTCGCGGTGCTGGCCATCTTCGCCTCCTTCGTCCTCCAGATGATCAGCGCAGCCCACGTCGGACAGCTGAGCTCGATCGAGGTACCGCTCACCGGACTCTTCGTCTGGGTGCAGATCATCCACTCCTTCGACGTGCCGGCAAGACGGGACCTGCTCTTCTCCCTTGCTGCTGCTGGCGCGCTCATCACCCTCGGGGCAGCCCAGGCGGTCTCGGTCGGCTTCCTCGCCTATGTAGCAATCTGGCTCGGCGCATGTCTCCTCGCACTCGGGTGCTCGTGGCGTTCGATGACCGGCGGTGCCGGTAGCCTTCCGCTGGGCTCGCTCGTAGTCACCGGCCTCGTGATCGTGCTGGCCGGTGCAGGCTTCCTGGTCCTGCTGCCGGCGCCGAGAGCCGCACAGGCGATCACTCTGCCGTCTTCGCTCATCTCATACCTTCCCCTCCGAGATCCAGCGGGCGTCACCGGCAGCGGGTCCCAGTCGACCGAGCCCGCCCAGGCCGGCCGGGCGAGCGGGCGGACGGGGGTCGGCGGCTATCTCGGCTTCGCTAGCGAGCTGAGCACCGCCATCCGCGGCACGCTCGGCGACGAGGTCATCATGCGGGTGCGAGCAGACCGGCCCGGCTACTTCCTCGGGATGACCTACGACACATGGGACGGCCAGAACTGGAAGCGCTCCGGGCCGACGGGCAGGATCGTGGAGCTCTCCACCGGATCGCCCTTCGACGTTGGCTCAGCCTTGAGCTCTTTCGCCCAATCAACCGGTGGCGGCGCAGCCCAGAACCTGTTCGACGAGGAGCTCGCATTCGGCTCAGTGAACGTGCAGACGTTCTATGTGGCACTGCCGATAGCGAACCTGCTGTTCGCAACAGCTGATCCCACCGAGGTCTACTTCCCCGAACACTCCCTGGTGGTTGGTGCTGACGGCTCGATGCGGTCCACGATCGCAATGACCCCGGGCACGGTCTACACGGTCATTTCGGACGACAGCGAGATCGCTCCCAGCCTCCTCGCGAAGATCCGAACGCCCCGACCATCGCCGCACTCGGGCGCCTCTGATCCCGATCTCGAGCTTCCGCCGGGGCGCTATTCACGGGTGGCTGCATTAGCGGGCGAGATCGTGCGCGCCGCTCGTGCGACGACTACCTACGCGAAGGTGAATGCTCTCGAGACTTGGATGAGCACCCACTTGCGCTACTCGACCGATATCCCGCCGTTGCTTGCCGGCCAGGATGCCGTCAACCAGTTCCTGTTCGGCTCGCGGGTCGGCTACTGCGAGCAGATCTCGACGGCGCTCGCTGTCATGCTCCGTACGCTCGGGGTGCCGACCCGAGAGGCCATCGGCTACGTGCCTGGGCCCTTCGACCCCTTAAGCGACCTCTACGAGATCCAGGCCAAGGACGCGCACTCCTGGGTTCAGGTGTGGTTCCCCGGAGTCGGGTGGCAGAACTTCGATCCGACAGCGCATGTGCCGCTCGCGCCGCCGGACCCAGGCGCTGTTCTGCTCTCTGACGTCGGCCATGCGATAGTCAGCCTTCCCTGGGCACCGACAGGCGGAGCCCTGTGCGTGGCCGCGGCCGGCCCGCTCGTGGCTGTGGAGCTGCGCCGGCGGCGAAGGCGGCCAAGGGGCTGGGCCGGAAAGATCACAGCTGAGCTCGAGCGCCGGGGCGCAGCTGCCGGGCTCAGGAGACAGCCGGCCGAGACTCTCGGCGAATACGGCTCGCGGCTGGGCAACTGTGCCAGGTGGCGGGCGGGTCCCACCGCGACGGCCTCGCTCTCGGCGGCAACCGCACTTGTCGAGCGTGCCGCTTACGGCTCCCACGAGCCGGACGCCGCAACACGCGCCTTCGTGGAGGAGGTGGTGAACGGGTTGCATCCTCAGCGCGGCCCGCACCGAAGAGGTTCGGACGGCGGGCTCACGACGGCGTGAGCGCCAGGGCCTCCGCGAAGCTCGCTCCCCGCTCGAGCAGCGGCTGATGAGCCATCAGGGCACGGGACGACTGAACCCGAGGGCTCCGCACGCCCTCGGCTCTCCTGGATGTGGCCGCGGGTCCAGATTCGGAGTTGGTGCCGCTACCTGCCCTCGTCCTCGCGAGCCGGGTCCTGGCCCACGGCCTCAAGCCGCGGCAGGAGCGAGCCGACCCTGTCCCGGGCTCCACGGATCCTGCGGTCGAGCTCCTCCACGATCTCGACCGCGCGCCGCAGACGGACCTCGAGGAGGTCGACGTCGATGACGCCGCCCTCGAGCTCGGCGATGATCGCGTCAAGCTCGTCGGATGCATCGGCGTAGCCGAGATCGCCCACCGGCACGGAGTCGGTGACGGGATCGGATTGACTCATGGGACTCCTCCGTCGTTCGCAGTTTCGCTGCTCAAAGCCGCCGTTTGGAGCGGCGGTCGGACCTCGTCGACGACCGAGCCTGCACTTCCGTCCGCAAAGGTCGTCACGAGCCGCTCGCCCAGCCTCAACGAGGACGCCGACCGCACGACCCTGCCGCTCTCGTCGCGGGTGAGCGACCAACCGCGTTCAAGCTGGTGGCGGGGGTTGAGCAACTGCAGCATCTCGCGGCGATGGGCGATCTGCTGGGCTTGCGCGGCAAGGTGCCGGGACGACGGGCCGGCCAGCCTCTGGGCGCGGTTGACCAAGCGTCCCTGGCTCCGCTCGATCGCCACCAACGCGGCATTGGCGATGTGGGTCTCGCTCGTGCGCAGGTTCTGAGACGAGCGATCGAGGGCCTGGCGGGTCACGCGGCGCGTCGACACACAGGCTGTTACGAGCTCCCGCGCTGCTTGGCTGAGGTGAGCCTCGACGCGCTGCGCGAGACGTCGCGCGCGCCTGTCCACGCTTTCGAGGAACGCGTCAACGACAGCCACGACCGCCTCGCCGCACTGGGTCGGCGTCACAAGCGCTTGGTGCGCTACCTCATCGGCGACCGAGCGGTCACCGGTGTGCCCGATACCGGTCCATACAGGGAACGGAGCCTCCGCAATCGCACGGGCGACCGGTTCGGAGTCGAACGCGGCAAGATCGCCTCTTGCGCCGCCACCGCGGACCAGGACCACGAGTTGCGGGTCGAACGCGCAAAGCCTCGTCAAAGCGCCGACAATCTGCGCGGGCGCCTCGGTACCCTGAACAACCGATGGCTCGAAACGGACATCGAACAAATAGCCGGACCGCTCCAACTGACCCGTGAAGTCTCTGTAGGCCTCCGAGCCGGGACTGGTGACGAGCCCGATCCGCAGCGGGACCAAAGCCAGCCGCAGGCGGCGGTTCGCCTCGAGGAGGCCCTCGGACGCGAGCTCGCCGAGTAGTCGTCTGCGTGCCGCTGCGATTCCACCAATCAGAGCCTCAACGTCGAGGGCCGTCATGGAAAAGCGCAGTTTGCTGCCGCCTTCCCAGACCGTGACCGTGCCGCGGACCCGCACGACGAGCCCGGGCGTGAGCTCGACGCCTACGGCCTCGAGCTCGTACTGGACGACCGGCCAGTCCCGGGCCCAACACGCGACCTCCAAGGTGGCGTTCGAGTTGCGGGGCAGGCCCCCGCGAGCCACAGCCAGGCCTTCGGGGACCGGCCGCTCCAGCGCGTCGAGACGGTCTGCGAGCTCGAGGTAGTGGTGACCACGGGACGTGGTCACCTTGCGGATCTCCCCTGTCACCCAGACCTCGCCGGGGAAGCTCTCTCGCAGCGCGCCTTTCACGCGGCTGTAAAACTCGCTGATCGAGAACGCCGCGTCGGAGGAGGATCCCGTCTCCGCGCTCGGCTCGGAGGCGACGACCGATAGGGGTGGCGTCGTGACGACCGGACTGCCGGCCGGTCCTGCGGGCGGTGCCGCGCGACTGGGCGAAGCCTTTGCCTGATCACACGGCTGATCCGCACCTCCGGTGAAGTCGAAGCGGAGCTCCTCGACGTCGGACATCTTCACGTCCCGCCCCCGGGTGGCTCGGGTGCCGGTCATTGCTTAAGGCTACTGCCGGGCCATGACGCCAACTCCGGATCCTCATTAGCGCGAATCAGCCCGAGGACCCGAACTGAATCGGCACACGGACTTGCTGCACCCTCTTCCAATTGTCACCGCCGACAAGCCGCCAGTCAGTGAACGAGGTGTCGTCGGCCGCGAGGGCGTCCACCCGTCCCGCGGGATCGAAGACCACGACCGCGGTTCGCGACGGCGGCGACGGCAGCCTCCGCCAACTCGTTTCCGTCTGACCCGAGACCGCGAGGAGATGCCCGTCGGCCGAGCCGGAGGTCAAGACGTACAGCCCGAGGCGACCCGCCGAACCGAAGGAGACCACGTGTTGCCGCCCGACAATCGACATCACCGGTGAGACATCCCATTTCAGCTCGCTGCCGCTGGTGCACGCGACGACTACCCCGGCGGAGGCCCCGGCGGTGACTCCGACGAGCGCACACAGGCCTCCATTGCCCGCCTGCAGACCCAGCACTTCGGCAGTCGAGTTGCGCGACGACTGCGGCAGCCGCGGCCCGACGAGACGCCAGGTGCCCTGGCGCAAGGTGAAGATGCCGATGATGCCGTCGCGGCGACAGCTCGCCCCGATGAGCCCTTGCCCGGCTGCGTAACCGACGGCCGTAAGCAAGACCGGGCCACATAAGTGGCCGGCCTGTGAGCGCGCGAGGCCCTGTTCGGTGGCAATCTGTCGCCAGCTTGCCAGTCGTCCTCGGCTCAGGATCACCCGAGTGGAACTCCCGTCACTCGTCAGCGCCATCGCCTCGCCGCCGCCGGCGATCGCCAGGGCGTCGGGCTCATCAGCGAGGGCGCCAATCGGGCCCTCCGGAGACCACGAGCGCGCGTCCGAGGTGACGATGAGCGGCGAGTAGTCGAGATAATTGGTGGGTCTGATGCCGACGACGAGTGACGCAGAGCCGCGCGAGGCGACTATCAGGCCCCCGTTTGTGGCGACCGCGAGCGCGGAAGCCTGGTCGGACCAGAGCGTCGCGCCGGGCGGCCTGAAGAAGAGCTGCCAGAAGGTGTTCAGAGGTTGGTCCAGGTGCCCCATCGGGATCGTTGCCCAGGAACCGGCCGTGGTTTCGATGGAGGTGGCCAGCGAAGCACGGAGAACGCCCACGCGCGCTGTAGCGCCCGAGCCGGTCACACGCGTCACTCCACAACCCGAGACCACGTTGGCGCCAAGCGCTGCGAGCCCGAGCGCCGTGACTCCAAAGCGCCACGACGGGCGAGATCGGCCTCGCGGGCACCGGTGTCGAGTGATCATCAAGACCCGAGCACGGCTCGGAGCTCGTTGGCCAACAACATCGCGAAGGAGGATTTCGAGGCCTCCGTGCCGGGACCCGGGTTGCTGTCGAGCACGTAGCGTATGCGCCCCGCCGGGTCGATCACATAGGCAAGGTCACTGTGCGCGATCATCGCGCCACCGGGGGCGAAGGCGACCTCGATGCCGAACGATCTCCAGACCTGGTTCAGCTCGGAGCTCGAACCGGTGAGAAAGTGCCAGTTCGAAAGCTGCTCGAGGCCTTCCTGACGGTCGAAAGCGAGCAGGTAGGCCCCCGCGCGGTAGACAGGGTTAGCCACGACGGCGACGAATGCGACGCGGCGCGCGGCCGAGCCGAGCAGGCCGTCGGCCTGGCGGAGCTCCTGGGCGATGAGCGGGCAGTCCGAGACGCACACAGGATCGAGGAACGTCACTGCCACCGCCTTGCCACGAAGGTTCTGCAGCGACACCGCCGTTCCGTTCTGATCGACCAGCCCGAAGGCGGGCGCCGGGCTGTTGACGACCGCCGGCGGGCCGTCGACGGCTTCTGCGATTATCGGGTCGGCGTTCGGGTTCAGGGACGCCCCGGCCATCGGGACCGCGCCGATAAGCGTGATGCCGATCGCGGCGAGAGCCGCGATCGAGCGCAAGGCATACGCCGGTCGACTTGCGAGCCGTGCCCAGAACGACCAATCGCCGCCGGCCGCCGGGGTGTCCCAAACCTGCGCGCCGGCGACGGCAGGGACCCGTGTCATCGCCACATACCCGCCAACAAAGAGAAGGGAGATTGGGATCATGCTGTTCGGGTCGGTTCCGACTCCGCCGAAGAAACCGAAGTCCTCGATGAGCACCCAGTCTGCGACGCACAGGACGATCCCCGCGTAGACAGCGACGCGCGCAACGGAGGCTCGCCCGGCCAGGAAGGCGATCCCGATGGCAGCGAGAGATATCACGAGGAACAGATTCACCGCCCAACCGTGGGCGGCGTCAAAGGAGGCGAAGCCGGCCAGCCAGGAGGAGATGAAAGCGGGCTGGGGCGTCGCGGACATCTGCTTGACCATCCCGGCGAGCGTCCCTGGGGCCGCGTTGTGGCCCAGCCGCCCCTGCCAGAAACCCCGCCCCGGCCAGGCCTGGAGGACCGCCATGCCGACGAAGAAGAGGCCCATGACCGACAAGATCGCCCGGCCGAGTCGCCGGCTCGACCACATTCTCTCGGGAAGAGCGATGAGCAGTCCGGCCAAGCTGTAGAAGACAACTGCACCGGGGGCCCCGAAGGCCCACGTGAGTGCAGGAGCGAAGATGCCGCCGAAGCTCTCGCCGAAGATCCAGACGATGATTCCCCACAATCCAGTCGCGAGACCGGCGAGGCGTGACCAATAGCCTCGTGGCGCGACGATCAACCAGATGCCGAGACCGACCTGGATCCATACCGCCGACGCCGGCGCGGTGATCGGGTGGTTGCTCCAGATCGTCGCTCCGGCGTTGACGATGTGCTGCACCCACACCGGCGAGGTCGCAGCGGTCGGCTCGATCACCTGACCCGTCATGCCGAGCGGCATCGAAGCCTGGGCCTGCAGCAGACCGTCGAAGATCCAGATGAGACCGAAGGCGAGCCGGAGCAGTCGCCGGCCGGCTGCCTCTGGAGGGGTCCGGGCCTCGATGGGCAGCAGAGCGTTCCCCGCCCGTCGTAATTGCACGGCGCGAAGCAGGTTCCAGGCCAACGCGAGCAGGGCGAGCAGGACGACGGCGATCAGTGCCTGATGGCCGAGAAGAGAGCGAAAGGCCGAGACGATCGTGGGGTTGTTCGTCGAAAGCCCGGAGCTCATCCCTGGCATTGCGGTTGACACACTCCTGTCATTGGCGAGGCGGCGCCGCCGGCCGGCCCGCTTGCTGGCGGCAGCGCATTGTACGTAGGCAGAGCCTGCGGGCCGACGGGTGCGTCACCAGAGCGAGACCACGTCCGAGATCTGACCTTGCTCGACCTGGACCCGTGAACTCCGACCAACTTCGCGTGCAGAGTTCGTATCACCGTCCGCGCCCCAAGAGCGAGCAGGGCGCCCGGTGCAGCGACAAGCCGTTGTCGGCACGCTCGAAAGGGCGGACGACCGAGGATCTCGAATCAGATCCGAGGACCTCCTCCGCGGTGGCCTCGCGCGTCAGGCCTCTTCTGCCAGGAGCTGCTTCTGCTCGTCGTCGTAACGGGCGTAGCGACGGGAAACAAGCCTGGCGCGTCCGATCTCCCGTTCCACGATCCAGGCCGGCCATTCGCACGCCATCACCGAGCGATGCACCCACAGCTCGACCGGGTTGCCCCTTGCAGTCGCTTCGATCCTCACGCCGTCCATCCGCGCCCTGTACGGCTCCCGGATCCCGCGCACGGTGACGCGCACGTAGTAGAGCCCGTCCCAGAGATTGCGAATGTCGGCATCTGCACCGTCGAGCACGATCAGTCTCGCGAGGACATGAGCGGGATCGAGAAGGGCCACGACCGACTGCCACGGTCCCTGTGGCCCACGCGCGTGGATCCAGGAGTCGTCGTCGAGCAGGTAGCGCTCCAGGAATCCGGGCTCGTCCGCCCGTGACCGAACCGCGCGAAGGATCGAATCGGAGCCGACGGCCCACTCGGAGCCAACTTGGATGTCGGCCATGCGCGTTCCCATTGCGACGAGCCTTTCCGTGCGGGGAGCGCACGATACGCCCGTGATCGAACTCACCGTTGGATGGCTAGTGACCAGGGATGACACGACGGCACGCGACCGGTGGGCGCCGGGGAGGCGCCGCAGTCAGATGTGCCGGTCAGCCCATCAGGCCGAACGCGCCTGAGATGACATCGAGGGCCTGGATCTCGACCGCAGCCGACTCCTGGACGGGCTTGGAAGTGTCCTCGGTCAGCACGACGACGACGAAGGTCTGACCGCGGTTATCCCGAGCCAGATAACCGAGAGTCAGCACGCCTGGCTCCGAGCCTCCCTTGAACCAGACCCTAGGCCAGGTGCTCGCGCTGAGGCCGATCCCTCCGTTGTTGGTCGAGAGCACCGTGCCCAAGGGGCGCAGTGCGGGTTCTGCCTGAAACTTGGCCAGTCCGGTGAAAGCACGGCACAGATCGTCGGCCGAAGCGAACCACTCGATCGAGTTGATATCCCGCGGCAGACTGGCCGACTGCTCTGCGCTGGCCGGGACCCTGTCGACTGTCGCGGCGAGGTATAGCGCGCGCTGCGATGAGCTGAGCGCAAGGTAGTGGTTCGCCATGGCCGGGAAGTCGTGGTACTTGAGGGCGAACATCTCCTTCACTGTGAGGAACGGGATGTCGAGTGAGGCGTGAGACGACCAGGCGCGCACCTGGGCCTCGACGCCGACTCGCCCGACCAGATTCAACAGCATGTCAGCAGCGGTGTTGTCGCTCACCGAGATCATCTTGACGGCGGCCTGCTCGACGGTGAGCTTGGTCCCATCGGGCGAGTTCTGGAGCGTTCCGCTCCCACCGACCTTGATGGCCGCGGTGACCGCGACCTTCTGGCTCCAGCTGATCCGGTGGTCGTGCACGGCGTTGGCGAGGGCGCCGAGGACGAACAGCTTGAACATCGAGCCGAGTGGCCGCGGGGTTCCTGCCAACTTGGAGTGCACCGCGCTACAAGTCCGGTTTGAGCCGACTTTGGCGGCCAGGAAGCTCACCTGCGGAGCGATCGCGGTCAACTGCTTGTCGACCTGCGACCACGAGTGGGGCACGCCGCTTGCAGCGGGCTTGAACAACAGGCCGGCGATGAGGCCTGCGCCATCGACGCCGAGCTCGACGGAGTACCGGCTGGGCCCTATCTGGACGAGTGCCACGAGCGAGGTCGCCGCAACTTTCGACAACCCAAGCAATGTCGTCACCGACCCAGGGGGGCCGAGCGACTCCAAAGCCTGATTCAGTTCGGCCGGGTTCACCTGGGCGAGGAACGCGGCATCAAAGTGGGCTGAGATCTCCTTGGTGCTCAACGGCAGGCGGGGCGCGATACCGAGCAGCCATTCCAGCTGTTTGCCGACCGGAGTTGTCGGCACCTTGCCTGTCGGAACGACCGCGGTGGCCCGTGCGTTCAGTGAGGTCACCCGTGCCGCCGCAGCGACGGGAACCGGCACCGACGAGAGCGCCGTGACAGCGGCGGCGGCGGCAAGAAGCGACATGGCCATGACTCCACCGTGGCGCGCAGCGTCCCTGCGGTGCATCGTCTTCATGGCCACACCCCTCTGTTGCCGCACTTTTCCCGGTCCCTGTTGCGAACCTCCTCACACGTCCTGGACCTCATTTCGGCTCCTTGGTAG
Source organism: Acidimicrobiaceae bacterium (assembly GCA_003140595.1). GTDB lineage: Bacteria > Actinomycetota > Acidimicrobiia > Acidimicrobiales > Bog-793 > Fen-455. The sequence goes on from PLKG01000126.1 coordinate 16,559, forward strand.
TTGTTGCCGGCTGGATCTCTAGGTTCGTTGGCCAAGTGCTCGCCGTCACAGAACGCTCTCCATGAGCACGAAGAATCCGGCTATCCGGGCGTCGTGGTCGAGCGCGATGCGGCCCTTTCGCCTGCCCTTGTTGTAGGTGATGGGAATGTCGACGACGGTATAGCCAGACCGGGACGTGACAGAGGGATCCCCGAGTTCCAAGACTTTGCCCATTTCACGCGTGAGATTCGAACGCACCGACTTGAGCAAGGTGAGCGGACAGGCCTCGGTCATGCGCTCGTTGAAGTCGGCCTGCAGGGCTTCGAACTCCCCGTCGAGAAACTGGCGCAGGGCCTGCACAGCACGCCCCGGTGCATCAGCCAGCACTTCGCTTCCCGTTTCCACCGCCTCGCCCGTACGGGACCCGAACCGCTGGAACGCGGCCTGGCGGCTGACCTGCAGGGCATATCCGATGGCCGCCCATGAGTTCGCCTCCGAACGTGCCTGTCGCACCAGGGAAACGACGACATCGTCCAGTACCGACCCAAGGCTCGTGGCCGCGGAGAGAGCGGCGATGACCGAGCCTTCGTCTCCAGGTGGCCCTTGCTTGAGGCGATCCACGAGCAGTTCGGCGTTCGTCCTGAGCATGAGGCGCAGGACATCTCGCTCGACGTCACTGCCAGAGGCGTCGAGCGGCTCGGTCACGTTGTCAACCTACCTTTACGTGGCGAGAATGTCAAGAAATCTTTACGCCGAGTGGTCCCCGGGTAGCTGCCCGTGCCACCGCGCCCCGAACCCGCGAACGAGTCATGCGGGCGGTTCCCACGCGCACCCGGAGAACGACGCAGGCGGCACGTCAAATGACAATCGCCGGCGTCAAGCGCGGAGACCTCAGCTCCTCGCCAGTACCTGCGCCATCCACTGGAGCGTCACCTGGTACCGCTCACGCGCGCGACCACCGTGACTACCGGTGTTCTCGGTGGCCTCGTGGGCAATGCCCGCTCGGCTCAGATGGTGACTCAGCAACCGGTGGCCCCATTGCAGGTGGTAGTCGTCGTTGCACCCCACATCCAGCAGAATGCCAGTCAACTTGCGGAGATTGTCCTGGCGGTCGCGCCAATTGACGACCGGGTCGAAGCTCAGCCAGCGGTCCCAGACCTCTTGGATCAGCTCACCGCTCGGGAAGGCGACGGGAAGGTCGACGTAGAACGGCGGGTTGTCCAGGTTGGGCGAGTAGCACGAACAGTACGCGTAAACGAGCTGGGACAGATCGTTGCCCTCGACAGGGCCTGCGGGCGCCGCCGGCCAGATGCTCTCCAGGTACTCATAGAGAAATGTCTTGTGCGTCATGTCCAGGAACGAGTCGCCCGAAAGCATCGCCACGGCCCCGAAGATGTCCGGGTTTCGAGAAGCAAGGTTCCATGCCCCGCAACCCCCGGACGAAAAGCCGAGCACGCCACGCGACGCCGGGTCCGGCAGCGTCCGGTAGTTGTCGTCCACGTGCGCGACGACGTCGTGCAGCAGGTATTGCTCGAAGTTGCCGCCGACCGGCGAATCCACCCACTGGCTGCAGCCGAGGCGCGTCCATCCGTCGGGGATGACGACGATCATCGGCGCCACGCCCATACGGGCGAACACGGGATCGAGCACGTCTTCGATAGGAGGTGTCCATCGGCGCCCGTCGGTGGGAGGTTGCACCAACTCCTCGGCGTCCTTTCCGAAGTCGTGGAGCAGATACGCCGTGGGATAGCGGACGTGGGAGCCTTCGTAGCCGTGCGGCAGGTACACGAAGAGATCTCGCTCGCTCGGATCCCCCAACAGGTTGCCCCGAAGGTGCACGCTTTCGATCCGCGAGTGAACAATCATCTTCGCCTCCTGGGCAGTTCGTCCCCGTGACCATGCGGCGCAGTCTCCGGGTCGATCCATGATGCGGCCGAGCGACCCTTGACCGGGTGGAACGCTACCCGGAATCGGCGACGAGGGCTCACCTCAAAGCCTGACGGGGAAACCAAAATGGCCGGTCTCGTGGAGCCGATCACAAGACCGAACCTCGCCCGGCAGCTGGCGAAGACACGCGAAAGGGAGGCCCGGCATCCGCCGAGCCGAACAACTCCGTGAGGAGTGCAGCGTGAGTGGGCTCACCAACGCTCACTCGGCTGCAACGGTGCATTCTCCGCCCAACGCGTCGCCACAGGCGTTACCGGGTTGCAACGCCTTCCAGATATCCTGCTTCGGTGGCCGCGGACCAACGACGAGTCGCCGACCTGATCGTGCGCTGCCTGGAGCACGAGGGCGTCACGTGTGTGTTCGGCATCCCCGGTGAGGAGAATATCCACCTCACCGACGCCCTTTCCCGGTCCTCGATCCGGTACATCTTGGTCCGCCACGAACAGGCGGCATCGTTCATGGCCGAGATCTNNGCCATCAACCTCCTCCTCGGGATAGCCGATGCCACCACCAACAGCACACCGGTCGTGGCATTCTCGGCCCAGGTCGGCCTAAACCGCATCTACAAGGAGTCTCACCAGAGCGTCGATCTGGTGTCGATGTTCGCTCCGG
>PLKG01000037.1 GCA_003140595.1 Acidimicrobiaceae bacterium
AGCTCCACCAAGGAGTCCTCTCGGACCTTTTGACCTCGGCTCTCGGGCTCGGCTGGGAGGCGCGGGGACGGCGTCACTCGGCAAAGCCGCGCTATGAGATCACCGGTGTCGCCGAGTCCCTCATGGCCGAGTTCTCGCGGCGTTCGGTTCAGATCGCCGAGCACTCCGCGCGACTCCGGGCCGAGTTCAACCTCGTCCATGAGAGGATGCCCACCGCTGTCGAGGACATGCGCTTACATGCCGTGGCGACGATCGCCACGAGGCCCGACAAACAGAGACACAGTCTCGGCGAGCTCACCGACACCTGGCGCTCCCGGGCCGAAGCACATGTTGCAAAAGACGAGCAGCTGGCCTTCGTCTCGAGCCTCAAGAACCGCAGCGAGCTGCCTCTGCTACACGTCGACGATCTCGGCGAGGCGATCCTTTCCGATGCCGCCGAGACGGTCGTCTCCACGGTCGCCGAGCACCATTCCACCTACGGNNCGCCAGAACCTTTTGGCCGAGGCGCACCGCATCTTGCACGGCGTGCGCTTCGCAGCTCCTGATGACCGGGTCGCTGTCGCCGAGCACATCACCGAGCTCGCCATCGCCCGCTCGGTGTGCCTCACCCCGCCCGCGTTGCACCACACCCCGGAGCGCTACATCCGCCCCGACGGCTCCTCGAGGCTCAGCCCGAAGAGCCACCTCGTCTACACGACAGGGTCCCTTCTCGATGCAGAGGCACGCCTCCTCGAAGCGGGCAGGCAGCTTGGTGGGCCACGGGTGAGCACGGCCGTGGTCGCCGATGTTGCCCAGGCGAATCTTCCCGGTCGCGACTACCGACTCAGTCTCGACCAGGCCCATGNNGTCGCGGCCGAGGTGCTCTCTGACGAGCTCGGGATAGAGACCGAGAACACCGCCAAGTGGCTCACCGAGTGGAGGCGCATCCCCCAGCTGACGGCGCGGCGCGACCGGCTCGCCCTCAATCTGGCAAGGCACGCCTACCCGAACTCTCCGAGCGCCGCCAAGCTCCGCGACAGCGTCGCCGAGACGAACCAGGCGATCAACGAGAGGCGCCTCAAGCCGGGACAGCTTGTCATGATCGACGAGAGCTCGCTTGCTGGGACCTTTGCCCTCGATGAGATCGTGGGCGCCGCGAAAGATGCCGGTTCCAAGGTTCTCTTGTTGGGGGACTTCGCCCAGGGTGGTTCGGTCGAAGCCGGCGGGGCGTTCTCCCTCCTTGTCAAGGACCGCGGTGAGCTCGTCGCCGAGCTGAGCGACGTGCGGCGCTTCGACTCCGAGTGGGAGAAAGCCGCGAGCATCGAGCTGCGCCTCGGAAACAGCTCCGCCATCGCCTCCTACGAGGCCCACGGCCGCATCAAGGCCGGTGAGCGCCAAGAGCTTCTCGACGCCATCTACGCCGCTTGGTGCTCCGACGTTGGAGCCGGAAAGGCGAGCCTCATGATCGCCGGGGACGCCGCCACCGTCACAGAGCTGAACGCCCGGGCGAGAGCCGGCCAGGTCGCCGAGGGGATTGTCGCCGAGGCGGGGCTATCAATCGCGGACGGGCAGACAGCCGGCGTCGGAGACGAGATCGTGACCCGCCAGAACAACCGGTTGCTTGGTGTCGGAAAGAGCTGGGTGAAAAACGGCGACCGGTTCGTAGTTTCTTCCACCAACCCCGACGGGACCATGGCCGTGCGGCGCAGCTCCGGGGGTCCTGAGGTTTTGCTGCCCGCCGACTACGTCGCCAGCCACGTCGAGCTCGCCTATGCCACGACCGCGTATCGCAGCCAAGGTCGCACGACCGACACCTCCCACACGCTCGTCTCTCCGTCGACGACTCGCGAGGTGCTCTACGTAGCCGCGACACGCGGGCGTGAGTCCAACATGATCTATGTCGACACGAGCTTCGATCCCGATCCCGCCACCGGTCACGACAACCTTTCCCCGCAGCAGAGTGCCGCCGAGGTGCTCGTCGGCGTGCTCGCCAACGAGGGTGCCGACCTCTCCGCCCACGAGGCTCTCGAGCTCGCCCAGCGCCGGGTAGAAGACTTCGCCGTCCTTGCCGCCGAGTACGAGACCTTGGCCGCCGTCGCCCTGCAGCAACGCTTCGACGAGCTGCTCGTCCGCTCCGGACTCGGTCCTGATCATCTCGAACAGATCCGCCAGAGCGCCACCTACGGACCGCTCCTCGCCGCGCTCAGAGACGCGGAATCACGGGGACTGGACGTGAACAGACACTTCCCCGAGTTCGTCACAGCCCGCGGCTTTGACGATGCCAGGGACCCGGTCTCGGTTATGAACGCTCGAGTGCGCCGATGGGCACAGGCTGCCGGATCGAACCACCGGCTATGTGTGAACCTCGTTGCGGGCCTGATCCCCCGCGCCGTCGGAGTCACCGATCCCGACATGGCCCGGGCGCTCGATGAGCGAGAGATCACGATGCAACGCCGCGCGCGGGAGCTGGCCGAGCAGGCGGTCGCGCAAGGCCAAGCCTGGGTCGGCTCGCTTGGCGTACCACCTTGCGAGCCCATCGCCAGGGAACGTTGGATGCACGCGGTCACGACCGTCGCCGCCTACCGGGACCGATGGAACATCCCCGCCGATCACATAGCTCTTGGCCCTGCTAGCCCTGTTGAATCTGTCGAGGCCCTCCGGGACCGGACGCGCGCCCGGGCAGCCACCGAGCTTGCGATCAGGCTCAGCGCGACACTCGCCATGCCCAGAGCCGAGTTCGCCCACGCGCTTGAGGGCGAGGCTTTCCGGCCGACTTTGACGATCTGAGCTCACGCGGCTCCCGGCGTAGAGAAGCACTCGAATCGGGCAAAAGGACTGTCGGGGGTTTGACTCGGCTGTTCGCTTTGCTCGGCGCTCAGGGGAGATAGTCGCTGATACCGAGCACCCTTCTTGTGTCGAGATCGACCATCAGGTGGCACTCGCGGACGTGATTACACAGAACCGTGAGCAGGGCCGTCTCCTTTTCCGTGAGCCCGGTGACCGGGTACAGCAACCTGAGCGAGCGTCCCTCCTGATCGGCGAGGTCAAACCAGCGGCGCCTTTCGTTGTAGTCATAGCTGACGCTGGCAAGCCTGCTCAGGTTCACCCGGGCGACCTCCGGGTGGTAGTGAATCCAAAGGGCGATAAGACCACGGGCGTGCAACGGGATCTGGCCTCGTACCCTTTGCACCGGCACCGTGAGCACTCCGCGATCAATCGATGCCAAGAATGCGTCGCCTTGTCGGAAGGCTGTGCACCTTCTGGACTGATGCCGTAACCGATGCCTGCACTCCGATGCCGTTCGGACTCGATCTCGAGGCGAACCATGCCGATGAGCCTGGAACCCTCTACGAGCTAGACGCCCAGCTGATAGCTACGCCGTGCTGTCTCGTGCGCTTCGGCGACGACAGAGGCTAACCAGGCTCGTTCCGCATCACGGTCTGGTTGGTCAATCGGCAAGAACCGAAAATACTCTGCACGCGAAGCCCACTCCCACGTCGCCTCGAAGTCGTCGATGTCGACCTCGCGAAGTCGAAGCCGCTCTCCTTCGACCAAGACAGGGAAGATGGTCGGGACCTCGCAAACCATGTCGGTAGTCTGCCCCTCGACGAGCCGCAAAGGGAGTTGAGTTGTCGGCAAACGAGGACCGGCAAAAGCCGGCGCCCCGGGCCTGTCATCGCCGACCTACACCCATCCCCAAGGCCGCCAGGCGGGCGAACGTGGGTACCTCTGTGCGGGCCTGAACGCGAACCCGCTACGTGGATGTTTGGTGAGACTATGAGCACGGTGCGCAATCTCGGCGCGATAGGTGCAGTGGTTCTCGTGTTGGCCCTCGCTGGCTTCACGAACCTCCACGGGTCGACGACGGGGCCGACAATGAGCCCAGCAGCCAGAACGACCTCGGTAGCCTCGAGGGGGAGTGGCGCATCGACGACTGCAGCGCAACCTCAAAAGGGATTTGTCGCAGCCCAGCTGTTCACGCCAACCAACAACGTCATCTACGTGGTTGGGACCTCCTCGGGACCCGAAGGCGGACGGGTCGAGCTATTCCGCAGCGACAACCGCGGCAGCAGTTTTCAACAAGAGGCCCTACCGCCGGCAAGTCGCCTGACGACCGTTTACCGCCACGGTAATCTCACCGTTCAGTTCCAAGGCGCGGAGCGAGGCGTCGCCATTGTCGGTTCCTCGCTCTTTGTCACGAGCGACGGCGGGAGATCTTGGTCCCACGCTCGCGGACCCATCAGCGGAACCTGGGTTTATCTCGCGAAAGGGAACACCGTCCGGATGGAAGCGGCCGGCTCGGTCGCGTATGTCGTCGTCATCCATTGCTTGAACGGCGACAGCTGCCCCTCCTACGGGCTGTACCGATCGACGAACTGGTTCTCCTCGTGGGTGGAGGAACCTGCGCCCGATAGCGGCAAGTTCAACGCGGCTGGAGGCATCGACCTCAGCGCTTTCGGGTCCGATGTTTGGATCCTCGTTGGCAACGGGGTGAGTCAGCTGACGCTCTTCGGCTCGACGAACGAAGGTCGTTCCTTCGAGAAGCTTGTCGCCCCATCCGCTATCTCTTGCGGGACCACGCCGTTCTCGGACCGTGTGCTGTGGATCTCCTGTTCTACAGGGATGCAGGTGGCTTTCTTTCGCTCCACGGACGGCGGAGCGCACTTGACCCGGTTACAGATCTTCGGCTTCGGCACCGATGGGACCCAACTGTGGCCGGTGTCCGCTTCAACGGCGTTCTTCCAGCCCGGGATCACCGCGGTGAGGCCGGGGTTTTTCAGGACGACCGACGGTGGGCGAATCTTCGTGAAGCTGAGGGGCTTACCCGCGGCCTTCGGAACTGTTGGGCAAGACGTCGCGAGCGTGTCCTTCGCTGACGATCTCGACGGTTTCGCCCTCTTGAGCACAGGTTTGATTTTCGGGACGTCTGATGGCGGTTCCACCTGGACGCCAGTCCTGCTGTAGCACAACCGCCGATTCGCCTCGTCGCCTCGTGGTGAACTTTGGGCGCGCCTCACCAAATGCGATTGGGCGCGACGCCCGAGAACGCTTTCACTGACTCTGATAATGCTGAGGTCGCTGGTTTGTGCCGAGTAGCCTCGCCCGGTCTCCGACCACCGTCACCAAGGATCAGGGCACCAAGGGTAGGAAGAGGCGGACTGCAGACCAGGTGCGGCCGGCGTTCGTGGAATGCCACAGGATCCCGGGAGGGCCATAGGCCCATACAGATCGCGGGCTCGTGAGAACCAGGGCCCCCGGGACCGTCTTGGCGCCCGGGCCGCTGAAGCTCAACCTTGCCCACTGCCGTCCACCATTTGCACTGAAGAGCATGTACTCGCGCCCGCTCGGTATGAGGTAGCACAGGACTGCGACGGAATCGCCGGCTACGGACACCGACACGATTGACGTAGACAGCTCGTTGCCGAGGGGCAAGTCGTACCAGGTGCGCCCCTGGTCGTAGCTGGCCGAGATCTCGTTGCCCGGGCACCCAGCGGCAACAGCGAGTGGTCCGTCGAAAGCGAACGAGATGGGCAGCACGCCCGTTTCGCCTACCTTGTGCCACGACCTTCCACCGTCCGAAGTGGCGAGCACCTCGTCCGAGCCGCACTGGCCCGAGCCGACGACCAAGCCGTCGCGCGCGTTGGCGAAGGCAACGGCAACTATGCCGATCTGAGCCAGGATCGGCACCTTCACGGTCTTGCCCGTCCGTCCCCCGTCGTCGCTCACCCAGAAGTCATCGTCACCATTGAGGATGACCGCCAAGCCCCCCGGGCCAAAGCTCAGCGAAGAGCCGTAATCCGAGCTCAGCGATACCCGTCCCATCGCCGCAGGCGGCCGGTACCAGGTGCGTCCGCCGTCATGGCTTATGTACTCACCTGCTTCGGTGTTCACCCACAGCTCGCGCCCGCTGCCCGCGACATTCAAGACAGCAGTTCGCGCGGGGTTGCCCACCTCCGACCATGTGCGACCTCCGTCCTCTGAGCGGAGGACGACGTCGCCGCCAGCAGCCGGCCCGCCGTTCATCAACCACACGCCGTGACTGCCGTCCACGACGAGACGGAGACCTGCAACCGCTTGCTCGGACCAATGGCGACCGCCGTCGGTTGTGATCCACAGGTGCCCGCCGATAGGGCCGCCGGCGCCTGCCGTCTGGCCGCCGTCAAGAGCGAAACCCTTCTCCAAGGTGACGAAGTCCACCTCGCCGAAGGGGTTGTAGTCGAGCGCCGGGCCTGGCGGTCCTGCGGATTGGTACACCTTTGCCCAGTGCTCGCCGCCGTCGGTCGTGCGGAACAGGTCGAGCTGCTGCCGGCCGGTATTGGTGTACTTCGCCCAGTCACCACCACCCGCGTAACCCTCGCTCGGAGTTGGGAACGAGAGAGCGTCGAGCCAGTCGTCGACGCACGTGCCTGGTACGGGTGACCATGCGAGACCGGAATCGCTCGTCTGCCAGATCTGACCGAGGCACTTGGAGCCGGAGCCGGTCGCAAAACCACGGCCGTTGCCCACAAATGCCAGGCCGCCTGTGGGCACCCCGCCCGGTAAGGCGACGCGCGACCACTTCCTCCCGCCATCGGTCGTGCGGAGCAGAGCAAGTGGCCCAGGGGTCATGAACGCGGCCTGGCCCGTCATCGAATCCGGCATGGCGAACCCGAGGCTTGGCGTGACGAAGTCAAACTGGTCAAAGGCCCACAGCGACCACAACGCCTGCTGCACATCAGAGTTCTCCACCCCGGGGACCAGGTCCGGGCTGAGGGCGACCTGAACCGTCTGCCAGGTGGCACCGCCATCGCTGCTCTCTATCAGGAAGGGTTGTCCCACCACTAGTGAGATCCCGGCGGCGATCACCTCACTGCCAACGGTCCCCACCCACGAGAGCGAGACCCTGCTCCGGCGCCAGACGGTCGTCCAGCTCTTGCCCTGGTCCCGGGTGCGCTGCACTTCGGCGACTGACCCTGCGCCCGTCGGAACGAGGGACTGGCTCGAAACGAGGAACCCGGTACCGCCTTGGGTGAACAGAAGGCCGCGCTCGTCCGGGCCTGGGCCCCAATTGGGTGCCTGCGGCGGTGCGGGCAGCCAGCTCGCGGCGTAGGACGTGATGTCCAGCGTCGGCGGCGACGATGGACTGGCGCCCACAGTCGCGGCGACGGGCATGAGGAAAGTGATCGCTGCAACTACCGGAGCGAGCCTTGCCATGTCCTAACACCTCGGTGCGACGGACGAAGTTGGGAATCGAGCGCCCCGGCGCCGACCCATTCTGGCAGGGACGCCACCGAGGAACTGATCGCGTCAGTGGCACTGTCGGCGGCACTCGCCGGGGGCTTCCAACCTTACGCCGAGATACAGAACAATCT
>PLKG01000112.1 GCA_003140595.1 Acidimicrobiaceae bacterium
TGCCCGGTCCGTTCACTGTCAACGCCACCGTTGCCGCTCGTTCTCGTGATTCGAGGTAACCGAGCGTATGTCGGGTGCCGGTCGAGGTTGTGTCGCGCCGGTGGTAGCGGCTCGTCGTGCGGAGGTCAGATTGGTCAGATGCGGTCAATGACGTACGGTCGTTTGCCCGGACCGGAGTGGTACGTGACCTTCCGACGGAAGCTGGAGGTCTAGAAGTGCCCGGTGGTGGGTTTGGTCTTGCAGAGCGCACAAAGGACGAAGCCGCCCGTTCCTTCCACGTTGCTTCCGTCGGCAAAGACTCGCTTACCAGCAGGGCAGTCGTCGTAGACGTGGTAAACGGGGTCCGCGGGGTCGGTATTGGTGTGGTATTCGGGAACTTTCGCCATAATGGCGCCTCCTGTTGCGCCGCCCGGCGACCGGGCGGCGCGCGAACGCTACCGCTCAGGAGGCATGGCCGCGTTTTGTCATCGCACACATCGCCTGATACGCGGCGAAGCGGCGCCGCCCGGCGGGCGAGCAACCGGCTCCAAGTCGGTCACGAGGCTTCGGTCGCACCTGGCCCCGTGCCACCGACGCCATGCCGAGCTCGCCCACGTCGTGCCTGGCCCCGTGCCACCGACGCCATGCCGAGCTCGCCCACGTCGTGCCTGGCCGGCGGGAGGAACCGGCCTAGCGGTGACGCCGGGGCGCACACGGGCGAACACGGCCCCGGTTCGATATGGCAAGTGCTGCTTCCGCCGATCTCGCGCCTGATCGGCGAGGGTGCGATTACCCCGGGGAACACCTTGCGCCGCCCTGCGGGGAACGCCTTCTTGAGGACTACTACGCGGCGGGTGGCTCGTTCGGAGCCGATATAAGAGAGCGCCACAAGCTTGTCGTGGCAGATGTGGAAGCGCCGGAAGGCGTCTTCCCGGCGACACCGGTCCGAGGTTGTCATTCGGGAGAGGTGGTCGAAGTTGGGCTCCACCGCTTCGGTCACACCAATGCCGGGTCTTTGCTGAGGAGGCGATTCGCCAGGTTCACATACGCACCCGCGACCACCGACCAGGCCATGCTCGGCGCGAGTCGTGACGCTTCTGCCGCCATGCGGTCGGCGAGCCCGGGCTCGACGAGCACCCGGCGCAGAGCTGACACCAGCGCTGCCGGGTCGTCACGGTCGACGATGATGCCCGCGCCGCTGGCCAACAACTCGACGGCGTGGGGAAAGGCCGTGGCAACCACAGGCCTTCCTGCCGCGATGGCGGCGGCGAGCACGCCGGAGGTCACCTGGTCCGTGGAGTCGTAGGGCAGTACGACCACAGCGCACGACTGGATCAGTGCCGTGAGGGACGCCACATCCCGGTAGGCGGCGTCGAAGAAGACCGACGCGCCGACTCCGTTGCGCGAGGCCTGTTCAACAAGGGCGTGACGGTAAGCCTCGCCGTTGGCGGCGAGCACCTTCGGATGGGTCTGGCCCGCCACGAGGTAGCGAGGTCGCGTCGGAAGGCGATGCAATGAGCGCATCGCGTCGATCACCCGCTCGATGCCTTTGCCCGGTCCGATCAGGCCGCAGGTCAAGATCGTCGGCCGCGCCCCAGGCTCGTGCGGGGTGCGGCCCGTCGGGACCGCCGCCCCGTGCGGGATGGTCGCAATGATCGCCGGATCGACGTCGAACCGGCTGCATAGCCGCGCTCGAGCTGCGTCCGACATGACGACGACATGGTTCGCCATCGCAGCGACCGCGACGAGAGTGGACCGCTGGTGCGGGGTGGGGTCGCTGAGAATCGTGTGGGCGATCACGATGGACGGGATCTGGAGGCCGGCGAGGACGTCCAACACCTCGTCGCCGTCGGCGCCGCCATAGAGGCCGTACTCATGATGCACGATCGCCACGTCGCACCGGTTGAGCAGTTCCGAGCTCGCCGCCACGGACCGGGGGGAGCCATTCACTAGCTCTCCGATGACCCGCTTGCTGGAGGCGGTCGATCCGTCCGCCACCCGCACGATGCTCACCTCGGCGCCGTTCGCGATCAGGCCGTCGGCAAGCGCTGTGCTGAATGTCGCCATCCCGCACGCGGTCGGGGGGTAGGTACTGAGTATCCCAAAAGACGGGGTGCAAAAGCGCCCTCCGCCAAACGGCGGGGTGGGTGGACTTGGGACGCGCACGGAACTCCTCGATGTTGCTCGGTCGAGGCGTCGAACCTGCACGGGGCGATAACCGGTGGTCCTAAACGACCGTCCTGCCCAAGCGAAGCGACTCTCCCAAGAAGAATTACCAAAACTAGATTACCGCGTTGTCCCCGACGCCCGAGCGCGGTGCTGCCGTGGCGCGTCGACGTGACTGGAATCGGGTCGGCTACGGTCGTCTCATCGTCCGACCCGCCCAAGCTGACCCTGAACCTATCGACGGGGCCGCGCCTTCCGAGGGGAGGGTCAGGCAGGGTGAGCTCGCCCCTATTGCAGCGCCGAGCAAGGCGACTAGGTCGGTAACGTGGCGGTGCGAGGGGCCCGCCGGGACGAGGCTGAGTTGTCATACGGGGGGACGAGCGCTCAAACTGAGCGTTCCAAGCGATTCGAGGCCACGTCAAGCGGGGGCTACTACGGACTCCTGAGCCACAGGAAGGACAAGAGTCTCGCTGATGGCCGCCGTGAAGAGGCGGGGATCTGGCTGGCAGGGAATGAGACGCCCAGTTCGAGACGGGGAGACCGTGCCGCCCCAGTGCCCTGAGTGCGAAGCTCGGGCCGGAGGTACAGCGCGAACGCCGGCCGCCACCGCTCAGCAAGCGCCTTCGGCGCTCGCCCTCCGCAGCCGCGCGGAGGACGCCGCGATCCAATGGTTCGACGCTGCAGTGGAGGACGCGTTCGGTCTCACTCCCGCTGAGCGGCTCGCACTGCAAGCGAGGGTAGCTCCTCAAGGCTGCCGGTTTTACGGACGTCCGGGAAGGGAGCAGTCACGGACCCTAGTCCCCGGCTGTGGAGTAGTACGCCTCAGTTTCATCTTCGAGCGATTACGAACCGGCATCTCTCCTGCCACCCTCGAGGCGACCGGGCTCTCGAAGTCCAACGCAAGCTAAGTGCGGGCGGGGAACTTCGCGCCGCACGTAGTGGCGTGGCGCGCCTCGCGGAGTTGCTCGGAGCGAGGCAGCCGGCAGGGTACGCTCGATGATAGAGAGGTCGCCCATATGGCTAAGTCCCCAAGGCTTGTCGTCATTCCTAGGAGCCCTCACCGGCGCCTTGCCGAGGCGGTGGCCCCGGTCGGCACCCCCTGGGCAAGACGGTGGACATGGCCTACGTGAAGGCGAAGAGAAGATGAGCACCGACCAGCCCACTGAGGCTAGGACTGCCTACCACAAGACGGTGGACCAGGCCCGGATGGCCTACGACGAGGTGCTGGCCCCGGCCAAGAAGGCCTACGACGAGGCGTTGGACCTGGCCGAGAAGGCCTACGACGAGGCGAGGGCCCCGGCTGAGAAGGCCTACGACGAGGTGCTGGCTCCGGCCGAGAAGGCCTACGACGAGGCGGTGACCCCGGCCAAAAAGACCTACGACGCGGCGATGGCCCCGGCTCGCAAGGCCTATGACGCGGCGGTGGCCCCGGCCAGCAAGGCCTACAACGAGGCGATCGCCTGGGCCGCCAAGGCCTACGACGAGGCGATGGTCCCGGCCCAGAAGGCCTACGACGAGGCGGGGTCCGCAGCCGAGAAGACCTACGACGAGGCGATGGCTCCAGGTCCACAAGGCCTGCCGTGATCCCGTTCCGACCGTCTCGCCGGAACGAACCTCGCCATCCCGTCTCTTCCTGACAGACCGCACCGTCGGCGACCTCTCGGCGACCGATCCCAGCACTCCCGACCGGTCACGTCCTCACGATGCGTCCGCTCGCAGAATGGGAGTACGCGAACCCGGGGACCGTGCATGACCCGGGATGGTTCCGCCGCGATGTGCTGCTCCGGCTGGCGAGCGTGAAGTTTTCCGAGATCGTTGAGGCGGCCGGCCTGCTCGAAGGCGTCGCGTCGGACATCAAGCGTGGAAAGTGGACGCCTTATGTTTCGACGTGGCCGGCGCTGGTCGGGGTGCTCGGCACCGCGGGAGCGCTGGTGGGCAACGGTGGGGGATACCGTTTCTATCCTGGCGCTCGCAGCGCTGCCGATCATTGTGATCGTCTGGCGCATCCTTCCCGAGACTCGAGGCATCGGTCTCATCCACTCGGGTCCTTCCTGAAGGATGGCGTGCTTTGATGTCCTTCCTCAGAATCTCGGCGGACACCGACTACCGCTTCAGAACAGCAGGCGCCGCTCAATGGGAAAAGAGGTGCCATCCGGCGTAGAGCCATGCCGCGATAGCGCCGGCACGAAGGACCGTACGGTGAGGTAGCGAGCCACGAGGTCTCCTGCGCTGGACCCCGGCCCTTCGTCAGGTGGGCCAGGGCTTCGAGTGTGCTGAGCGCGGCGATCGCAGCTGAGACCTGAACAGTTACGGATGGTGAAGCTCCAGCAGAAGATCTCCGGCACCTGGCGCAGTCTCGAGGGTGCCCGCAACTAATGGACCGTCCGCAGCTACATCTCGACGATGCGAAAGAAGGGACAGGACGGCCTTCGCGGGCTGCGGTGCCTCTTCGAAGAAGACGCCTGGCTCTAGGGAGTCGTCCCTCGGACCTGAGCGCTTCGCAGCTCGGTCGTCGCTCGACACCGCGCCCTGCACCTGAGACCTGAATAGTTACGATAAGATAACGATAAGACACGCGTGTAGTTACCCTATCGATTCGAGTAGGAGGCGCGGTGCTCGACAGCTCGGTAGCCACGATCCCAAGCCATGTGGTCCGGCGATTGCGCGACCGGCCCATCGTCGAAGCCGGTACGGTGCTCGGCTACGGGCCGCTGTTCAACGCCGGTGTCCTCCATCACGCCGGCCTCTACCACCTCTTCGTACGGGCCGTTCGGAATGGCTACCGCCCCGGTGATGGCACCGGCCCGCGTTTTGTGGACTACGTCTCCGACATCGTGGTCTTCACCTCCGCCGACGGGCACAGCTACGAGTACGGCTACGTCCTTGCCAGCGCAGGTATCGGGGGCACGCTGAGCTTCGAGGATCCGCGCGTGCAGTGGGTGGAGGACCGTGGGAACCGGCAACTGGTGATGACCTACACGCAGGTGCCCCCGCCCGGAGACGGACCGTGGCGCATCGGCGCCTACCGCCTGCACTGGGACGGCAAAAGGTTCGAGCGTGAAGAGGCGACCGGCCAGCTACTCGGGCCACCCGACGTAGAGAACAAGGACGCGGTGGTGTTCACCCTCTCCGATGGCCGCGTCGCGCTCATCCACCGCGTCCACCCTGACATGCAACTCGCCGTGTTCGACGACCTCGAGCATCTGTGGCACCCGCCGGGCGACTACTGGGACGCCCACCTGGCGAACCTGGCCAGTCACACGCTGCTCGTCCCGTCGCCGGGAGCGCTCGGCGTCGGTGCGGGAGCGCCGCCCGTGCAGACCGAGGCAGGGTTCCTACTCTTCTTCCACGAGCGCCGAGCCGACGGTTCGTACACGATGAACCTGGCGCTGCTCGACAAGACGACCGGGCGGGTCCTCAGCCGCCTGCCCGAACCGATCTTCGAGCCCGAGCTCGACTGGGAGTGCTGGGGCGATGTGGACAACGTCGTCTTCGTCCAGGGAGCACACTGCGACGGTGACGACCTGTACCTCACTTACGGTGCCGCCGACCGCTGTGTCGGCGTGGCCACCGCGCACGTTGGTCACCTGCTGGACGCCCTGCGCGCCGCCATCTGAAACCTCGCAACGCGAGGGGACTGTTGGAAATGACCGGGTGTGACCGCATCCGCCGATGACGAGCGCGAGAGACGTGCGAGGTCTGACGGGCCGCCAGGAATCGCGGGCGCCGTCGCTCTACGGAATGGTGCCGGTTCACCCCCACCCCAGTTCTTCAAGTCGCTTGTCATCGATACCGAAGTGATGCCCGACCTCGTGGATCACCACGCGGCGAACTACCTCGACAACTTCTTGCGCCGTCTGGCACGTCGCAGATCGTGGCCATGAAGATCGTGATGCGATCCGGAGTGATTGCCGAGTAGTGAGCCCCACGGCTCGTCAGCGGGACTCCCTGGTAGCGGCCGAGCAGTCGTCCAGGCGGGCTGTGATCATCCACCATGACAGCAACGTTCTCCATGGCCGCGCCGAGCTCGGCAGGTATTCCATCGAAAGCATTAGCTACTAGCTCCTCGAACTGCTCGACCGACATGGCGACCATGCCCAAGATCATGCCAACACATTGGCCACCTACCGGCGCAGACGACGAACGCGGGATCGACAGCTGGTGTGGTACTCAGTTGGATTGGGTCGGGCCGGACGTCTTGTCGTCGCCCTTGGCTTTGGAGGTGGACGAGTCGCCCTTGTCCAGATCGCCCTCCTTCATGCCCTTCTTGAACTCGTGGGACGCGCTGCCGAGCCCGCGAGCGAGCTTGGGAAGCTGTGACCCCCCAAAGAGGAGCACGACGACGACAACCACAATCACGATCAATCCGTCGGGACCAACGATATTGGCAAGCATCCCAATGGTCACCTGCCTTCCTTTCCGAGGACTGCAATCAGGTTAGAGTCTTCCCGACGACTCCGTGCAGCCGCGGCTCCCAATCTCCTACGCAGCTGGTTGGCGACACAAACGAACGGCCACAGGATCTAACGACTCGGGCCACGCCGGGCGGGAAGCAGGTAGCTCCTATGTCAACGGCCACAGGCAGGCGAACGATGCCGACACACTTCGCCGCGTCCGATGGGGTATGCGGGAAAGCGCACGGGCCACACAACAAGCATGCCCAGCAGGTGCTCGCTCGACGAGCGGCGATCGAACGTAAGCGGAAAACGAGCAAGGCACGCTTGGGTTCGAAGCACGTCGGCCAAGGCTGAGTCGGGAGGCGGCAGCCAGTAGCTAGTGGCTGCGCGGCTTACTGCTCGACGCGGCTGTTCTTGTAGCAGAAGTCCGTCTTCACTCCAGTCCAGGGTTGAAAGTCCTGGTCGCGAAGCGCTGAGCGGTGGTGCGGCCACCGCACTCGTGCCTGGAGGTGCCACGAGTAGCTGAGCGTCCTCCCACCTGTTACCGCCAATGCAGCACCCGATTCTGAACCTGGGCGGTTCAGCCGGGCCCGCTGGAAGCATGCGTCTAAAACCGGTCAGGCGGCGCGACGGAACGCGCGCACGTCAAACTGGGAACCCGCTTGGTTCTGGGGCACATAGTTGGCAGGGTCGGCGCTCGCCACCGCCGCCCGCAACTACAAGGGGGCTTGGGTGCTGACGAAGTAGTGGGCCTCGGGAGCGTCCCAAGGAGGGAACGACACCTGCGGTCAAAAGACCTGCCAGCGTGGCCGGTTCTCACCCTCTACGCCGGCTCTTCGGTGCGGTTTTCCCTCGAGGGCCCACCCACACCTTGCGTGCCTCGTTGTTCAGCTGAAAGTGGGTTGTCCAACACCGTCCTGATGTCGGTCTCGTCAGCCTCGGCAATCCGGACACCCGCGCCTACGCCGTCCCACGGCCGGACGCCCCTGGTACCCCGTGCACCGAGCAGTACGGCTGAGGCAACAAGCCCGGCGGTCACGCGCCGCAGCCGTCAAGGGTCCAACCTTGCACCTTCAAGCTCGGCACGTTGAACAGGCGCCAGGAGCTTCTGCGGGCGAAAGGTGTGGGACCGCGCTGGCCAGACACGCCGCGGCGTGGCACCATTCGGTGCATGGCAGTCGTTGGTGATCGCGTGCAGATCTCTTCGAGGAAAGTCGGCGAGACTCCCCGCGATGGAGTTGTGACCGGCGTGACCGGGTCGCTCTTGCGGGTGAGGTGGTCGACAGGGGAAGAGTCCACTGTCGTGCCCTCGATGGGTTCTCTCGCGGTCGTGGGGAAGCAGTCGGGCAGTAGCGCCCGTAGACGGCAGACACCGAGCGCTTTTGCGGCGGAGGCACGAGCCAGTCGGTGACGCGAGCCGAGAGCTGCGACGAGAACGCCGAGTGGTACCCGTACTTCCTGATTAAGCCCGACCCGCGTTGCTCCGAGTGCGTCACAATCATGGACTGGCGCTCCGCACACCGAGAGTTCATCATCACCAACGGGACGGAGATAAAGCTCTCGGACTATGGGTGGGG
>PLKG01000043.1 GCA_003140595.1 Acidimicrobiaceae bacterium
TTAGATTCAAGTCGCGTCCTACTTTTCGTCCGCTCCAGCCATGGTGTGAGGCGGAGCCAGAGCCATGACAGCAATGTCAGTCCCGACGCCAAGCATTGCGAGGAGTGCTCAAGACTCGGCAGCGATCAGTGCCCACCTCCCCGCCGCGCGGGAGCCGCCGGCGAAACGAAAAGGTTCGAAACGACCTTCTCGGAGTAGGCAGTCATGGTTACGTACTGGTACTTGGGCGCTGAGGTGAAAATGCCGGACTGGGTGACACACCAGTCGGATGCGTAGCGGGCATCCCACCCCACTCTCGGTTCAAATGGGATGGGCACCTTTTCTCCAGTGGAGGGATTGCGCATACGAGGACGACACTCAGTTGGGATCCATTCGCCAGTTGGAATGGGCACGTCTACGCGACCAACGGGCTTGCGGACTCCGGATCCGCATCAACCGAAATCCTCTCTGTCACGGTTCCAAGCGTCTGCCGCTGAATCAGAGAATCTTTCGATCGCGAGACTGCTTCTCCTCACAGCTCGCTGAGCAAGCACTGAACGGCGTCGAACCGGACCGAGACCGGCAGGGTGAACGTCGCCTTAACGACAGTCGCCCGCGCGGACGGCGGTCAGCCCACCGCTAGGGCCGATGGCGCATAGGGGACCTTGACCGCCGCTAGAAGCTTGCCAGTTCTTATTTCGAAGGGTGTGACCGTCGTCGATCTGCTTATCAGCCAACCGAGACCGCCGCTTGGATCGAACACGAGACTGACGCCTCCGGTCTGAATGTTCGCGGCTGGGCCTGTCTCCTGAACGCGAAGAACCTTGTGGGTGGACGAACTGATTACAGTAAAACCTTCGTTTATCGCCCCGCCACTCCTGATCGTCGGTCCCACGCTCAAGACAAACACGGCGAATCTGTTCACATACACTTGCTCTGGGTCCTGAGCAATCGTCCATCTGTGCTCGACCTTAAAGCCTGGCAAGGTAAGCTCTTCGAGGAAACCGTTCTCGTTGACGCCCCCGTTGTAACAGGTGACGTACAGATTCTCGCTGTTCGGCGAGAACGCAACGCTCTGAACACCCCCGAGGTCGGGCGATAGCCTCACGGAATCGACCCTCAGACCTACTGTCGCTACCTTCCCGTAGTCAGAACCAACGAAAGCTGCGGTCGTACCGTCTGGAGCGATCACCATGTTCGTGCCCTCTAGAGACGCGTTCCACATCTCCGGAACATCGAGAAGCTTTCCAAACCTGTTTGTCGCTGGGTTGAACGCCAGAAGAACGCCATCGAGCGTCGGCCACTTCGTCGTCCAGTAGTCACTAGTCTCCAGATAAATCATCTTCAGCGACGGCGAATACTGCAGCCCGCTCCAGCCGAAGTCAGAGTTCTGAGTGAAAGCCATTTCGTGAATGACCTTTGTCCTTATCGGGTCAATCTCCCAGATGCTCGGTGGCGAAGCCCTGTTCAGGACGTACGCATCATGGTGCGCGAAGACGATGGCATCTGGTTCCTCTGGATCAGCGATCGTGGCCGCAACGGTGCCAGTCTTGGCGTCGATCACCGAGACCGAAGACCCACAGGCCATCCACGGGTCGCCGTTCGGGCCGATCGCCATAGCCATGCCGCAGTCGACGTTGATCGGACTTCCTAGAGTTCTGGTTGAGCTGCGAATCGGGCTGAGCTGCCCGTTGCCCATCACCCAAACCGTGGGTGCAGATAACCGCTTTGCAGTAGTGGAGGCCGACGCAATCCCGGATAGAACAGCGACAACCACCAACAAACACACGAACAACCTCTTCATACGCGTGTCCCTGTCTGGCCGCATGAACTGCGACTCCGATATCGCAGTGTAGAACTAGCAGAGCTTCAGCCCTGGCTTGCTAGACGATGCGGCGCCTGCGAAATGCCAAAGGTCGATCCGCGGTCCTGATCTGTTCGACTCGACCGGGAGGATCGTCAGGCTCACCGGTCCGTCGACTCGATCGCCCGAGCTGTCCGCCCATGTTTGTGAATCGTTGCGTTGCCGACGTTCACCTTTCCTCTCGACCATGAGCAGCACCCAAGAACCGGCGACGCCGGTTCATCTCCAAGCATGAGCCTGGGTGCGGCACCGGCCCCGTCAAGGCCACACGAACCCGTTGTCACCGGAATGACTCCGAGATTGCTCTACGGGCCTTGACCGGTTTCCTCCGAGCCTGACAGCCGACAGGCTCGCCGTGCGGTTTGCAGGTGCTGTTAAGGGGCACGCACCCGACCGACCGCCCTCTGACCCGAGTGGTCCTAAACGGGCTTGGGGCAGTCACGAGCCGTAATCTCCCATCGTGGCCAACTCGTTCACGATGAGACGGAGGAAGCGGGAAGTCCTCCTGCGCATCTGCGGGGTGATCGACCTCTGCGCTGGTGTAATCCTGTTCCTCCTTGGGTTGGCGCTGATGGCTGTTGGAACCTGGCAAGGAATCGTGGCCTTCTTGTGCTTTCCTCTTGTTCTCTGGGCTGGAACGTTGATGACGTGGAGCCGCGTCTACGCCAACCCTCAGGGCATCGTCACGACCAGCAACAGGCCCCATCGCGCGAAGCGAAACGACATCGCCGCGATTGATATCCGTCGAAGTGACTTCGGACAGATCAAGCAGGTTGTGCCCTTCGTAAGGCTCAAGAACGGCAAATCATTCAAGCTTCTTCCACTGTGTCTCTCCTCGGGACAGAGCGTCGCTCCTCAGTTCCGTGACCAACGACGGGAGATGCTCGACCGTCAACTAAAGCTCGTTGAGGAACTCCGATCCGTGCTCGGCGTGGGAGGGTCCAATTACAGCGAAGACTGACCCATTGCAATCGTGAAGATCGAACCTGTGGATACGTGAATGCCTTCACCACCGAAACGCTAAGGGCTCACCGCACGT
>PLKG01000057.1 GCA_003140595.1 Acidimicrobiaceae bacterium
GTTTGAATTTGATATAGTTGCACAAGAGGAGGGCTGTTGGAATGTCAAAGGAGGGCAGGCCCCGCTCCAGCCTTGTATCCAATCCTGGTTCCCCGGCGTCGGCCAAAAACCGAACGTTTCAACGCTCACTCATTTCTTTCAAACCTCCCCCGACAACAATATTCTTTATATGGGTATTGAGTTAAGGGTTGCACAGTTTCCTTACAACTGGCTAGTTAACTTGGACGACTGGGTCGACAAAGTTGCCGACCTAAATGGTTAGTTAGCGGCGCGCCGACGATTGTTTCGATCGATTATCAGGAGAGGTAGGGAGTCGGATGGAATACGACCGACCGACTGCTCGGTGGACCGCCGTGAGAGGTTTGCTACTAGCCTTATTAGCTGTGATTGGTGTCGGGCTTGCCTCTTGCGGCGGAAACAATGCAGGTACTGTTGGTACTTGCGGAACCCTACGGGATTGCCGATCTATGGTACAGCCTGCAAGTGGCAGAGCGCTACTAGATGTCCCGTGCAAGAAGAGTCTCCACCTTGTAAGTGGGTTCATCTATAACCAAGGCCAGAGAAATTGGAGCTTGTCCCTCTACTTTGTCGACAAGAGCGCCGCAGTGGCAGAGTTGCGTGCCTCGACTACGTCGACACTTCAGGTTATCGTTAGACAGCGATCAGCCGTGGGGCTAGTGATAAGGAGGGTTGGCACTCGTAACCCAATGTTCAAGACTGTGGAGGTGTCGGGGCGTATAGTGACGTACGAATACGATCCACCAGAGGTTGCAGGGCAACGAACGGTTCTAGCGTACTATGAACCGGACAGGTTTCTTTACGAGCTAAGTACGAGCTTCAGAGAGGTTGCTTGGCCGAGAGAGTTGCCTATTGCTCGAGCGTTCGTACTTGGCTCGGTGACGTCCCTTGGGCGTTGTGCGACTTGATGTCCCGCGTCAAGATTGTTGGACTGAGCTCTTCAGAATAGTTCTTAGCTATCGCCGCATTCGGAGTGTTGGCGAGGGCTAGGCCCAGGAGGCGAAAGGTCCATTGCCCAGAGAGAGGGTGGCGTCGCAGAACACGATCGGCACGTTCAGGTAGCGGACTTGGAGGGCTCCGAGGAGATCGTGAAGGGTCCAAAGGGGTGAACTCCGCAATCGCAACGGATAGCTCACTGATGTTCGTCGGCTTGGGGAGAACAGCCGGAGACCGCCTGCGGTCAAGGTGGACGAACGGCCGGTGCTGACACCAGAACAAGCCAGGCAGCTGTTTGACGCTCTTCGCGACGACAGGCTGTTGCCTCTCTACCTGGTGACCATCCACACAGGTCTACGTCAAGGAGAGTTGTTGGCGCTCAGGTGGTCCGATGTCGACCTCGAAGCCGGCACTCTCACCGTCACCGGCACGCTCGATCGCAAGATCAGGCAACGCACCGACCCGAAGACCGGCAAGTCTCGCCGCATTGTGCCGCTCACCCCGCAGGCCATGGAGGCTTTGCAGGTTCACCAAGTTCGCCAGAACTTGGAAGGGACCCAAGGAAGCGACGATCTTGTCTTCAGAGTGCGCGGGGCACGGCCCACCACCAGGACGCGTCAGTTCGGCTGGCGGTTCTCTGCACGCGGGGTTCTGCAGCGGAGGAATCTGATCGAGCCGCAGAGCGACAGTGTTCTCTGTGCACGCATGCACGAACAGAGAACACCGCTGGTAACATTGCGCACATGACAGGCGCGTTCAAAACCGAGCTCCTCGCTGCACTCGACGCCGACCTCGTCGATCTCGGCCTCGACGTATCGCCCGATCTCCCTTTCGAAGTCGCCGCTACTTCCAGCTACGGTCGACCTGACGCGGTCATTACCGTAAACGGGCAGCGCGTCGTGGTTGAGATAAAGGCCGCAGTCACCGAGACGGACGCCGAGCAGCTCGTACAGTACGCGAGCGGACTCTCCGATCCAATGCTCGTAGTCTCTCGGCGGATCGCGGACGGCGCACGCCGGCGATTTTCCGTCGCCGGGGTCGGTTACCTCGATGGGCGGGGTCATCTGCGTCTTGTGGTCCCCGGCGTGTTCGTCGACACCGACGTCGAGCCGATGATTGGGTCCGGCGAACTATTGCCGCCCTTCGAGGGTGAGGTTGCGAAGGAGGTGGCGATCGCCATCCTTAATGAGCCCAGCGTCAACCACGGGCCGCGCTCCCTAGCCCGGAAAATTGGTCGAGTTCCGAGCGCCGTCACTGGAGCGCTTGCTCGTCTCCGGACCAACAATCTCTTGACGAGTGCGAACGAACCAATGGTGCCGGAACTCTTCTGGGCACTCGCCGGCATATGGCGTCGAGGCCGCACGCCACTCGCGAACGAGCCAGAGCCGGGGATGGCCAGCCAGAACAAGCTTCTCCAGCTCGGGTTGCACGAAGATGTGGGTTGGGCGTTGACGGACACGTTGGCCGCCCAGGCGTGGGGGATGCCGGTCGTGGTTAGCCCGAACTATCCTCCAGATTTCTACGTTCCGTCGATCATCGCCCTCCAGCGCGCAACCGCGCAGCTAGGCCGCGCCGACGACCCGGACTCTCGTGCATGCACGGTCGCTGTCGCGCCTGTGCCGCTCGTGTGCAGATGGCGCGAGGGCGAGCTCGGCACGCACTGGCAAGTCGCGAATCACATCGTGGTCGCGCTGGACATCGCACAAGACGAGTCTCGCGGTCGTGAGCTTCTCGACCGATGGGTCCCTCCCGAGGGCATCCTCCGTGTCTGGTGATCAGACTCCGCCAGAGATAGTGCTCTTAAGGGACGGGGAGAGTGGTCGCATCGCCGAGTACATTCGGACCCTCCGGCGTCTTCCCGTCGCGCCGCGATGGATCCTTGTCGGCGGTCTGGCCGTCAACGTCCGGGTCGGCCGAGCGCATCGGGCGACGAACGACATCGACACGGTGAGCCCTGATCAGGATGGTCTGGTCAAGATTCTCGTGTCCTTCGATGACGCCGACGCGATCAGCGCCGCGAAAATTCAGTTCCACGACCCCAAGGTCGAGGTCGACGTCATGGACTCAACCGACGGGCACGAACTGCCGCTCGCCGAGCGGGATCGGGTGTTCGCGCTCGCGCGGCGGTTCGCGATGAGATCGGCGTTGACCGTGACGATCGGCACAGTCGACGACGAGGGTTGCATCACCGAGCGCGTCGACGTCGAGGTAGCGTCGCGCCCCGCGCTCGTCATCCTCAAGACACTCTCGTTTCCCGAGCGGATCGATGGGAATTACCGATACAAAGTTGGCTCAGACGTCCAGGACCTATACCGCCTCGTCGAGCGGGAGGACATCGACGTGCTCGCAGCTGCGATCGCCGAGTGCGGTCCTGAGCTCGCGACGTTCATCGCTGGTGAGCTCCGTCACTACTTCGCTGCCGGCACGTCGGACCTCCGGTACACGCACACGCGGATGCGAAGCTTCGCTCGTAACGCGGACTCGTTAGCAATCACAGAGGACGCGCTCTCGATCCTCGGTGTGCTCGGGGAGACTATTGAAGAACTCCTTGAAGCCAGAGCGAGGGGCATCCATGGTTCAGGTTGATCCTCTAGGGAGAGTGGCCAGTGAATGGGGGTGTCCCTGATGGCGTTCGATTTCAACAAGGTCGCCGACGGACGGGCAATCGCGAGCATTACCGACCCATCGGTGCTCTTCGATGCCCTTCCGAACAAGGCCGAGGGCTACGGCTACCTGCGGGCAGTGCAGAAGACCGTGCTCGATTCCTGGTCCCAACGTCGAAATGAACGCGACCTCGTCATCAAGACGAACACCGGAGGCGGCAAAACGATCGCGGGTCTACTGATTTTGCAAGCGTGCCTCCACGAGGGCATCGTTCCCGCCGTCTATGTCGCTCCTGGTCCGCACCTCGCTGAGCAGGTCACTGCCGAGGCTGTAAAGCTCGGACTCAGCGTTGTCGACGATCCAGCGAACGCGAAATTCCTCGCCGGCGGGGCGGTCTGTGTCACAACCATGCAGGTGCTTCTGAATGGGAAGAGCCGATTCGGCCTATTTGGTTCCGCTACCCGACAGCCTGTTCGTGTCCGCGCCATGGTGATCGACGACGCTCACGCTGCTCTGACGCTGACGGAGGAGCGCACCTACCTGAGGATCCCTCGATCACATCCGGCCTATCGGGGCCTGCTGACCCTTTTTGAGGAGGACCTTCGACAGCAGGGTCTCAACGCACTGATGGATATTCAAGACGAGGACCGATCCGCCGTCCTGCGTGTGCCCTTCTGGGCGTGGCGAGACAAGCACGCGCAGGTGCTAGAGGTGCTCAGACCGCACCGAAACGACGAAACGTTCGAGTGGACGTGGCCCTTGGTGTCCGATCTCATCCCTCTCTGTCAGGCCGTCGTGACGGCTGACGCGTTTGAAATCGCTCCGCCCTGTCC
The DNA here is from genome assembly GCA_003140595.1 of Acidimicrobiaceae bacterium. Lineage (GTDB taxonomy): Bacteria > Actinomycetota > Acidimicrobiia > Acidimicrobiales > Bog-793 > Fen-455. The sequence goes on from PLKG01000057.1 coordinate 4,392, forward strand.
GCCAATCGAGAAGCTTCCGAGTTTCGCCGAGGCAGACCGCCGCATCTACCTCACGGCGACGCTCGCGGACGACAGCGTGCTCGTCACGCATTTCGGCGCGGACTCCACGAGCGTCGCCAATTCGATCGTCCCAGAGAGCGCGGCCGACCTTGGCGACCGTTTGGTAGTCGCCCCTCAGGACCTCGATCCACGAACCAGCCACGTCGTTGTTCGCTCCGCGGTTCGCGGCCTCGCCGACGAGCACAACGTAGTCGTCCTCGTCCCGAGCCACCGACAGGCGAATGTCTGGGCTGATGAGGCCGACCTGACGGTGAGCACATCGGCGGAGATCACGGCTGCGGTCGATCGACTCAAGCGTGGCCACGTGGGCCTTGTGATTATCGTAAATCGCTACGACGGCATCGACCTCCCCGACGCCGCATGTAGGGTGCTGGTGCTCGACGGCCTGCCTCAGGCGTATACCGGGATCGAGCGTCGTGAGGCGACGGCTCTCCGCGACAGCGAGGCGATGGTCACTCGGCAGTTGCAGCGACTCGAGCAGGGGATGGGTCGCGCCGTGCGGAGTCGGGACGATCGCTGCGCCGTGATCTTGTTAGACCCGCGCCTCACCCAGTTGGTAGCTAGAACTGACATCGCCAACCGACTTTCGCCCGCAACTCGCGCCCAGCTGGAGCTATCGAGAAGAGTTGCCAGCGAGCTGGAGGGCGCTGACATGGAAGCGATCGTCGAGGTGATTCGCCAGGTAATCGAGGGAGACACCGCATTTCGAGAGGTGTCTCGTGCTGCGCTCCTCGGGGTTACCTACGGACCCAGCCTGTTGTCTCCTACGGCTGAACACCTGCGTCACGCCTATGACGCCGCAATCGCTGGGCGACTTGAGGAGGCAAGCCGTCACGCGGGTCATGCCGTCGACGCTGCCCTCGAAGCCGGTGACGAGCGTCTTGCGGGCTGGCTGGGTGAGACCCTCGCGTGTTACCTACAGCCGGTCGACGCGGTGCGAGCTCAAAGTGCGCTCGCCACTGCAGTCGAGCGGAATCCCGCGGTGCTGCGTCCGATCGGGGGACTCGAGTACCGCAGGGTGCGCGAGAGTGAGTTTCAGTCGCGACAGGCGAGCGAGACCCTTAAGGCGCGGTACTCGACTGGTGCGGACTTGGTCCTTGGGGCGGAGGCAGTCCTCGCCGATCTTTGCTGGGACGAGGATCGCACCGACGAAACAGAGGCAGCTCTCGCGGAGCTAGCCGATCACATCGGTCTTGTCAGTCAACGACCCGAACAGGACTTTGGACGGGGGAGCGACGTCCTATGGGCGCTAGGCCGTCAGACTTACGCCGTCATCGAAGCGAAGAGCGGGTCGAAGGGCGAGGTCATCTGGAAGAGAGACATCAACCAGCTCGCCGGGTCGGCGCATTGGTGCCAAGAAGAATACGGGAGCGACGCGAAGGTATTGCCGGTCGTGATGCATCGCTCCAATATGGTGCAGCGCGCTGGCACGCCTCCTCCGGGAACGCGCGTCCTCACGGTTGAGAAGCTGGATCGCCTAAAAGTGGCTTTCCGGGCATTCGTCGCTGCTATCGCCCATGATTACGGCTACCGGGACGCCGAAAAAGTGGCTCGGCAACTCGAGCAACACCATTTGGGGAGCGATGTGATCATCCTCAGGTACACTGTCGCCGCCCGACGCGAGGTCTAGCGGCGGTCTCGATGCTACCCCGGGAGGAGAGCTTGGGGGCTAGTACACGCGGGCCGTGGACCTAAGTTTCGAGTCGGTGGTTGAGACCCTCTGAATCGGCCCGGGTGTGGTCGAAGCGGGGGAGCGGCGGCTACTTTGAGGTTCCTGGTCGCGGATTTAGGCGACCTGCCGAAGCTCTGACCAGCCACTATCTGCTTCGAGGGGGCGTGGACCTAAGTNNTAACGCAGCGTCAGGCCAAGCTTCGCGTACAGAGCTGCGCGGTCCTCCCGTGCAGCGGGCGCGCGCCAGGATCGTGGCAGTGGCGCCGTTGCCGGGCCGTCGCGACTGGTCGAGTGGAGTCGGGCCATCGCGTCATGGTGAGCTGGGCGACTCACAGCACTTCTCACAGGAATGCTCACAGACGCGCTCGAGGGGTGATTTCTGCGAAGGATGTCGTCGAAGCTGAGGAGGCTCCCCTGTGTGTCAGGCTGACGTGAGACATCCGCTGTAGCCCACCATCCCTACAGGGCGAGACCGGAGCATCTAGACCGATGACCATGACGACTGCATCTCTGTTCGCGCGCGTCCATGATGGCGTTGTGGACGAGACCGACCCGGCCGCCCGGCCACGGCGGCGGACATTCACCGCCGAGTACAAGTCCCAGATCCTGGCGGAGTACGACTCTTACCCGGTCGGTGCCGAGCAGCGGGGAGCGCTCTTGCGGCGGGGGGGCCTCTACACCTCGCACATCGCCGAGTGGCGACGCGCACGTGACGCCGGCGTTCGCCACGCCCTGACGCCAAAGTCGAAGTCCCGCCGCTCTCCCGCCGAGATCGAGCTGGAGCGCCTGCGCCGGCGCAACGAACGACTCGAGGCCGAGCTCGCCCGGACGAAGACGGCGCTCGACATCGTGGGAAAAGCACACGCGCTCTTGGAGCTGCTCTCCGAGAGCGCGGACTTCGACCCCAAGCAGAAGCCGTGATCGCGGAGCACTTCGCCGATCTCGAGGCGGCGACCTCGACAGCCAGGGCGTGCGAGCTGCTCGGGGCGTCGCGGGCGACGCACTACCGCCGGCGTCGTCCCCCGGTCCTCGGCCCGCGGCCACCACGACCGTCGCCGCCGAATGCACTCGGCCAGGCCGAGCGGGAGCACATCGTCTCGGTGCTGCGCTCGCAGGAGTACTGCGACCTGGCACCGGCGCAGATCTGGGCCCGCCTGCTCGAACCGGGGGGCTCGGTGCGCGAGGAGCCCGTGACCCATTGTCGGGTATGCCGACACCTGTGCAGATGTTTCCCTACAATGGTCGCAGTGGACTACTCACGACCGCTGGAGGCGGTCATTCCAGGTACGACGGGCAAGGTGCTCGGNNTGCGGAGCTGCCGATCCGTCGCGTCGCGCAGCTTGGCGGCGTTTCACGCGATCGCGCCAGCATCGAGATCCGCCGGCTCGTTGTTCTAGGCATCGTCTCCCGTCGGGAGGTGGCAGGCGCCTCCCTCGTGAAACTTGAACGGACGAACGCCGCGGCCGTGGCACTGCTCGCGTTGGCAGATGCTCGTTCGACGGCCATTTCGCGTCTCGGTGAACTCGCCAAGTCAATCGAGCCTGCGCCGGCCAGTCTTGCCCTGTTCGGCTCGTTCGCCCGAGGTACTGACGACGCCGAGAGTGATCTCGATGTTTTGGCGGTGCGCTCCGATGAGGTCGAGCCTGACGATCCGCCCTGGCTCGACAGCTTCGGCAACTGGCAGGACCTGGCACGAGTGGTCGTCGGTAACCCGGTCAACGTCATCGAAACCTCACGGCACGAGTTGCATGCTTTGACAAGGACGCGGTCGTTCTGGCGGGCCATCGTCAATGACGCCATCACGCTCGCTGGTGAGGAGCCCTCGCAGATCGTTGCTCCGGTGGGGGATCGGGCCACCATCGTTTCCCAGGCTGTCGAGAGTTCGCCGGCCGAATGGCTTCCGGCTCACAAGCCAGGGGTGCACACTCCCAAACCAATCGCGCGGGCAACGACGGCACGAGCAGTTCGAGCGGAGGCCTCTGAGCGAACAGCGGCTGTGCCGAACGTGCGAACAGCGGCGGTGCCAGTCGTGCGGAAAGCGACAGCGTCATCGCCCAAGCGGACAAGGCGAGCCAGGTGACAGCGCGCCGGGTCCGGAAGGCACGAGAGCTGTCGCCCTCTGAGGCTCCGAAGTACCTGAGCAAGGCCAGAGAGTTCCTTGAGGCCGCGCAGTTCTCCCTCGAGCTCGGGAACAACACTGCCGCCACGAGCAACGCGGTACACGCTGGCATGAATGCTGGCGATGCCATTTCGACTCTCCTGCTACATCCGTGGGTGGGAT
>PLKG01000041.1 GCA_003140595.1 Acidimicrobiaceae bacterium
GGTTATGCCGAGTGCGTGATTATGCCGAACAGAAGGCACTCTGCTGCCATCGAACCAGGTCAGAGGGTTGTGACAGCGGAGTAGCTCGGCATAATCGCGGCGCCACGTCGAAGCTGTCCCTCATTGATCGGTGATCCCGAGAGGAGACAGCAGTGAAAGAGCACCACTTCGTCCGTCCAGGTGGACCGTTGGGTCCCTTCGCGGACGACTATCGGACCCATCTGGTTGCTGTCGGTTATGCCTTCGGCAGCCTTCAGCATCTGCTCACACAATTCGGCGAAGTGAGCCGCTGGCTCGACTCCGAAGGGCTTTTGGCGGCCCAGTTGAACGAGGTCCAAGCACAGCGCTTTGCAGCTTTTCGACGCGCTAGGGGCCGGGTGACCTTGACATCGCCCGCAAGCGTGCGGCCCCTGCTCGCCTTCCTGCGCAGCATCAGCGTGGTAGCTGAAAGGGCCGAGGCTGAGGGACCCTTCGAGGAGTTTCTCGGGTCCTATCGCTGCTTCCTGTTCAACGAGAGGGGGCTCGCCGACAAGACCGTCGCGGCACATCTCGATGCCGCCCGCCACTTCTGTCTCGGCGTCGCAAAGGCGCCGGCAGACCTCGCTGGCCTGCGCGGTTCGGACGTGACCTCGTACCTGTTGACGACCTGCAGACGACAGAGCTCGCCCTCGGCGAGGAGGACGGTTGTCGCGGTTAAGTCGTTGCTGGCCTACCTGCACGTCACAGCGATCATCCCGGTCTCGCTCATCCCCGCGGTTCCGAAGGTGGCGGGACCACGAAGATGCCATCAACCGCCCGAGCTGTCGCCCTCGCAAGTGGCCCGCCTGCTCGAGAGCTGCGACCCCCACAGCGGCGTCGGGCTGCGCGACTACGCCATCTTGATGCTGCTCGCCCGTCTCGGGCTTCGGCCCTGCGAAGTCGTGGCGCTCATGTTGGACGACATCGACTGGCACCACGGCGAGATCCTCGTCCGGGGGAAGGGGAACCGCCACGAACGCCTGCCGCTGCTGTCTGAGGTCGGCTCAGCCGTGGCCGCCTATCTGCAAGAGGGACGTCCGGCTCCGACAGACGGCTGCCGGAAAGTGTTCCTTCGCGCACGGGCACCGTGGACCTCGATCACCTTTGCGGCAGTGCAGGCAGTTGTGCAGAACGCCTCGCAGCGCGCCGGACTGGAAGAAATCGGGCCCCGCCACCTGCGTCGCCACGCCGCGACCCAGATGCATCGAAGCGGCGCTTCCCTCAGCGCGGTCGCAGAGGTGCTCCGCCATCACGACACGAAAGTCACCACGGTCTATGTCGATGTCGATGGGAGCGCCCTCAGCGGGCTCGCCCGAGTATGGCCGGGGGCCTGAGATGAGCGATCTCCAGCGCCAACTTGGCGACTACGTCTCACTTCGCCGTTCACTCGGCTATGTGACGAGAGAAGCCGACTGGCTCCTCCCGAGCTTTGTCGCCTACCTCGAAGATCGCGGTGCTCGACAGGTCACCACCGAGCTCGCCGTCGCCTGGGCGGCCTCGCCGAGTGGCATCCTCCCGATCACGCGAAAGCAACGCCTCGGTGTGGCTCGAGGATTTGCCATGTACCTGAAGACCTTCGACGACACGACCGAGGTGCCGCCGGCAGACCTGCTCCCCGCCTCCTATTCGCGCGTGACCCCTTACCTGTACTCCGACGAGGAGATCGAGCGGCTCATGGCAGCCGCGCGGTTGTTGTCGCCGGCACTCAGGGGTCTCACCTACAGCACCCTCATCGGTCTGCTGGCGGTGAGCGGGATGAGGGTCGGCGAGGCGATCCGGCTCGACCGTGACGACGTCGACTACGGCCGGTCGTTGCTCGTCGTGCGCAACTCAAAGCGCGAAAAGGCACGCGAGGTGCCCCTGCACGAGACGACGCTCGAGGCGCTGGACACCTACGCGAACCTCCGTGACCGTCACTACCCGGAAAGGACGTCTGAGAGCTTCTTTGTCTCGACGATCGGCACCCGGTTGTATCCCGTCAACGTGAACAAGACGCATCGTGATCTTGTCGCGCTGGCAGGGCTCGAGGGTCGTGGCCGACGATGCCGACCCAGGATTCACGACCTCAGGCATTCGTTTGCCGTCAAGACCCTCATCGACTGGCATCGAGACGGCCTGGACGTCGATGCCCGCATGCCGCTGCTCTCCAAGGTGCTCGGCCATGCCAATCCGGCAAGCACCTATTGGTATCTGCAGGCAGCACCGGAGCTATTGGCACTCGTCGCCCGGCAAGTCGAGCCCGTCTTCGGGGAGATGCCATGAGCCTTCTCGCCCCGACTCTTCAGGCCTATTTCACCTCGCGGCTCATATGTGAGCGCCAGGCAAGTCCGAAGACGGTGGCGGCCTATCGCGACACGTTCCGCCTCCTGATCGGCTTTGCCACCGCCAAGACTTCGTGCGAACCCTCGAAGCTGGACTTCTGTGATCTCGACGCCCCGCTCATCGGTGCGTTCTTGGACCACCTCGAAGCCGAGCGCCACAACAGCGCCCGCACGAGGAACGCCCGCCTCGCCGCCATCCACTCGATGTTCAGATTCGCGGCCCTCTTGCACCCTGAGCACGCCGGATCGATCCAACGCGTGCTCGCCATCCCCCAGAAGCGCTTCGAGCGGGCGCTCATCTCGTTCCTCACACGAGAGGAGGCCGTCGCGCTGCTCGAGAGCCCCGACCGCGCCACCTGGATCGGCCGGCGCGACCACGCGCTCTTGACACTCGCCATCCAGACCGGGCTGCGGGTGGGAGAGCTCGTCGGGCTGCAGTGCTCGGATGTGGTCCTCTCGAACGGGCCGCATGTCCGCTGTCACGGCAAAGGCCGCAAAGAACGCGTCACGCCGCTCACGGCTCATGGCGTCGCGACACTGCGCGTCTGGCTCTCTGAGCGAAGCGGCGGACCGGCCGACCCACTGTTTCCCAGTCGCCGTGGACCAATGCTCAGCGAGGACGCCGTGCAGTTCCTCGTCGCCAAGTACGCGGCCGAAGCGGCGAGCCGGTGCCCGTCCATTGCTGCCAAACAGGTCACGCCTCATGTCCTAAGGCA
>PLKG01000002.1 GCA_003140595.1 Acidimicrobiaceae bacterium
TTCAAATCCCCTCAGCTCCACTTGTATCTGTGCAGGTCAGTCACTGTTTTTGTTTTGGCTGTCTTCGGCTCCGACTGCTTCCATCGCGCGTTTATCGCGCGGTCACAGCTGTCGGACGGAGCTGCCGGACTGGAGCCTGAGTCGCTAGGTCGCTTAGAGCCGAAGCAATGGCCTGGTCCCGGTCGGCCGTAGCGTGTTGGTAGATCACCGCAGCCCGCATCGAAGCGTGTCCCATTCGTGCCATCAGTTCCCGAGTGCTGGCGCCTGTAGCAGTACTGGCCAAGCCCCGTTGCACTGCGAGCCTGTCCCCAGGATCGCCTCCACGTTGCCGATGGTAAAGGTCCCGTGCCTTGAAGTCCTGTGAAGACGTAGGCATCGGTGTCGGCCCCGACGAAAAGTTGGAGATGGCTTTCCAGCTCCGAAACGATGTGCGGCGGGATTGCAACCCGGCGACGTCCGGCAGCTGTCTTCGGCGGCCCTGTCAGCAGATGCCCGTCTACGTCCACGACCTGTTCATGCACGTCGACCCACCGGTGCAGCAAGTCAAGATCCGATCGCCGCAGCGCCCGAAGCTCACCGAGACGGAGCCCGCACCAGTAAGCAAGCAGGACCATCGCGCGCCATCGCGCGCCGACGGCACCAGCGAGAGCCTCCACCTCCCCCATGCTGGCCACCGGCCGTTCGCTTGGTCGATCAGTACCGGCGCCCTTCACCTTGCAAGGATTGGCAGACAGCACTCCGTCAGCTACCGCGGTGTTGAGGCTTACTCGAAGCACCTGGTACGCCTTCGGAGCGATGGCGGGGCGTTTCGCAAGCAGGGACGCGTGCCACGACCGGACAATCGAAACGGTCAGTTGGCCGAGCTCGTTCGCTCCTAGAGCAGGCAGCACGTAGGAGTCCAGCAGATACGCGTAGAGGCTCCGCGTCGTTGGCCTGAGATCAGAGCGATTGGCGAGCCAGGAACGGCACCAGACCTCGAGAGTGACGCGACCAGCTCTCGGATCAACCACGCCGCCGCGGAGCTTGTCGGCCTCAACGGTGCTGGCGTACGCATCTGCGTCCTTCCGGCGCTTGAACGTCCGACTGACGACGCGCCGGCCTATGCGCGTGCGTACGTCGTAGCGGACGCCGTTCGCGGTCCGTCGTGTGCTGATCTGGGCCATCGTTGGTCTCCTCAGTGATGTCGTTCCGGCAAAGACGATCGGCGATTCCACCGATGTCGGTAGCGTTCGGGCATCGCAAGAGCCGCCTCTTCGGCGGGTAACGGATCACGATTGGCGGGCACTGAGCGCTCGCAAGAACTTCTGCCGTCGTAGGGGTAAACGAGGGAGTACGGCGAGGCGCCATCTTAACCAGCAGTAGATTCACCTGCGGTTTCGTCGCAACACCACCAAGGGTGCCGGTCATGGGATGCCTCGTCGCCGAGCCGGACGACGAACGATCTCAGTGCGCTCACGGGAACGCGCCGGCAGCGACCGATGGTCACTGACGGAAGATCACCGCTTGCCATGAGCGCGTAGATGGTTGTTCGCCCGATTGACAGCCGGCGCGCGGCCTCTTCTGGTGTGAGCAGAAGTACCGGGTCGGGGGACGAGTCCTCGGGGTTGAACGGTGACTCCTCGGGCATGCCGAACAACGGGGGGAGATGGGAAGAGATTGTCGTCGTCATCGTGTCCTCCGGTCGGGGCGGCGAGTAGCAATCTGGTCACGATGTTCTCCTTCTCGTTCGCGGAGCGCTACGAGATGCGCCACCGCTTTGTTGCCGAGATGGCGAAGGGAAGCATCGGGCACAGAGAACCTGCGATGCGCGACGCGTGCGCTGTTGCGAGCCGACATGGGACCTCCTCTCGAAGGGATCCTGACGACCCCTCCTATATAGGAGGCACTGGCGGATCCAGGCTATCCAGACTCGACTCACGAGCATCAGCCGGGGGTTGACAGGTCCGCGATAGCCGCTACAGTGTTACACCGTAACGGTAGGAGATGCCCATGGCAACGAACCCAGTCCGAGTCCCCGAAGCAGTGCACGACGAGGTTCATACCGCCGCACGCCTATTCGGGTGCAATGCCTCGGAACTCTTGGAACGCGCGTGGCACTCATTTCGCCAGAGTCCTGAGTTCGTCACCGAGTTCGAACAAGCCCGAAAGGCTTTCTCGGTCGGTGAGCTCGACCAGGTCGCCTCTCATCTGTACGAACAGTCTGCACAACGGGCCAGGCGACGAGCCGATTCGGTCAAAGCGCTGCGGCAAGAGACGTAGATCAGCCCTGAGTCACCGGGGCGCTACCGTCACGCGGTGCAGCTTCGTCTAACACGTCGAGCGCTCGAAGATCTTGATCTGCCTATCGAACGGTACGCCGGCCGGCCAGCCACGGACTACCGAGACGCACACATCTTCGTCACGGCCTTCGTCGAACGACGGTCGCAGAGTCCCCGGGGTCAGGAACTGACGAACCTGCCGGTTACAGCGGCGAGTGTCTACAACCTGCACCACGGCCGATGGCGCGGCTTGACCTGGCATGACGAGGACAGCGACGTCGTGTGGCTCCTGGGCGTCGGTTGGCACGAGTCGGGCAGCCGCGGCGACGCATACACGACACTCAAGGCGCGCGACCTGGCGGGCACCCTGATGCCTGACGAGCACGACTACGTCGATCTCGAGATGTCGCTCGAGGACGCGGGAGCCTTCGTGGTTCAAGTCAGCGAACAGGCACCTGCGCTCGTAGCTCAAGCCCGACTAGCCGCCGGCCGAGAGGTGCGCGGGGTCATCGCTGGCCGCCTGGACCTCGGGGTCTTGGTGCAAGTAGTGGTTGTTGCGAACGAGGACGAGACGCTCGAGGAGATTTGGGTTGGTTTCGAGATGCCTCCTTTCGCTGGAGCCTGCGAGCTGCCGCCTCATCCCGAATGGATCCAGGTAGTGCTTGCGGCCATGGTCCCCGTCGAGATCACGATCGCTGATCTGGAATTCGGTGGGAGCTTTCCTCGCGAGGGCGGCTCAAGGCCGAACGAGATAGTCGTCTGCTGGCGGTCCTTCTGAAGCTGCTCCCGTCGATCACCGCCTTCACCAAGCACGCCTTCGCCAAGCATCTCGGCCCCAACGAACCACCGCCTCCATCAAGCATCTCTTCGATCACCAACCTCCGCCATCACCAACCTCCGCCATCACCAACCTCCGCCATCACCAACCTCCGCTTCATTCC
>PLKG01000066.1 GCA_003140595.1 Acidimicrobiaceae bacterium
ACCCAGCGAGTTGGTCGCCTCGAGTCGTCAAGCACGAGAAGGTGGTGAGAAGACATGAATTCATCGAAACTTCGCCGTTCTGCCCTTTTCTGCCCAATATCGCGGTGTAGGATCAATCTCACCTTCGACAGCGAGGGAAGCCGCTGGCGACAACAGTTAGAGGTCGCCACCTCGGAGGCAACGACTTGGTGTCGAGTTCTACGCTGTCGCCGAAAATGGCTGCACTGAGTGCATCCGATGGTCCCTTGGGCGAGTTTGCCGTCACCATCGGCTTTGCGAACAAAAGCGCGGTACTTGGCATCCGGGGCGGCCAGCCGTCACATCGTCACCTCGCCGCGGAGCAGTCGATCGAGGGTGACCTAGTTGATGTCGAGCCTCACAAACTGCCTCGGTGTCTCGGGATGACCACCTCCACCCCGCCCGAGGACGATGGTGTCGACAGCGCTCCGCACCTTGTTGTCGCATGGGCGCGGGCCACGGTCGGTGGCGCCGACGGCGTCAGTGTGTCGCTGCGCCGCTGTGACCGCTCGCGACGGTCGAGCCAGCCGTTTCGCGAACATGCAGCAGACATTATGGCTTCCACCCAGCGGCCCCGACTCGAATCGGGGCCCGAGTCGACGGATCGCCACGATGGCTGAGATGCCGGCAACCGAACGGCCGGCCGACGTCCTCGACCAGTATCGCCGTGACGCGGGTCTGTCCCACAGCGACCTGTGGCTTCGCTACTTCGAGCTCGGGGGCATGAGTAATGCGGTGGAACTGGAGGCGTTCCTGTATGGCGCGCTTCAGCCAAGCGCCCACGATCGCGAGGTGATCGCTCAAGCCCTGAACGAGAGATTCGTCGAGCTAGGCGGAAACCATCCCGTCCCGCACCCCGAAACCGACGCCGACAGGCGTGCCGCCGAGAAGCACGACCGATGAGACTACTGCCGCCGAGTCCGTTGGACTGGCCGGAACATGGAGAGGGAACCACATGCCCGCTGAACGCCTAGCTCGTAGTAGGCATCCTGTTGTTCGTCAAGCGGTGCCTAGTCCTGTGGCCAAGAAGCGCCTCATTGGTCCGACTGGTATCGCCCTCATCACCGTCGCGGCCATCCTCACACTGCGGGGCTTCCCCAGCACAGCAGAGTACGGCTGGGCCAGCATCTTCTTCTATGTCTTCGGTGCGATCTTCTTCTTCATCCCGCTCTCGTTTGTCGCCGCTGAGCTGGCTACGGGCTGGCCTAAGGCCGGCGGGATGTTCGCGTGGGTGAGCGCAGCGTTCGGACCGAGGTCCGGGTTCCTCGCCGTCTGGTTCGACTGGATTGAGAACGTCGTGTGGTTCCCGACGGTGCTCTCTTTTGTCGCGGCGACGATCGCCTACATGTTCGAGCCGAACCTGGCAAACAACAAGTGGTACCTCGTCATCATCATGCTGGTCGTCTTCTGGGGGATGACCCTGGCGAACTTCTTGGGATTGAAGAACATCCTTCGATTCAACAACGCCGCCGTCGTGGTCGGGACACTGATACCTATCGCGGTACTGATTACCCTCGGGGTTTACTGGCTGGTGAGCGGGAGACCGAACGCGATTCCGTTCCACGCATCGAAGTTGCTGCCGAGCTTCTCGAGTATCGGAAACCTCGTCTTCTTCGCTGGAGTGCTTCTCGGTTACGCGGGTGTCGAGATGGCCGGGTACTCAGCCAAGCAGCTGAAGAACATCCGACGCGACTACCCCCGCGCAGTCGCTGCGTCGACCCTGCTCATCCTCGTGCTATCGATCCTCGGGACGCTCGCCATCTCGTTCGTCGTCCCCGATGGCAAGCTCAGCTTGGTGTCGGGACTCATGCAAGCGTTCCAAGAGTTCTTCAACCGGCTCGGGATCGGCATCTGGGCAACCAAGGTCATGGCCGCACTCGTCGGACTTGGCACTCTTGCCCTTATCAGCACATGGATGCTCGGTCCGTCCGAGGGTGTCTACGCGGCTGAGGGGAGCGGGGAGCTCCCTCCGGAGCTCCACTATGTGAACAAGCGTCACGTCCCTGTGGCCATACTCTTGGCGCAAGGAATTCTCGGGACGATGTTCGCGCTGCTCTACCTGTTCGTGCCGGGAGTGAGCACCGGATACTGGATGTTGACAGCGTTGACCATTCAGCTCACCGTTCTTATGTACATCATGATGTTCGCTGCAGGTATCCGGCTTCGCTATTCAGAGCCCGGAACGGAACGCCCATACCGGATTCCGGGCGGCAAGTACCTCGGGATGTGGCTCGTCGGAGGTATGGGGATTCTTGGCTCCATGTTCGGCTTGATCCTCGGCTTCTTTCCGCCGACCGGCATCGCCCACTGGTCGACGCCGATCTATGTGGTCGTGATGGTCGTCGGCATCTTCGTCTGTTCGATTCCGCCGTTCCTAGCCGACATCTTCAAGAAGCCGGGTTGGAGGATCACTCACCCAGATCCGGTTCTGCTCGACGTCACCGAGAAATCGCCGAGTGACTCGGCGGAATCGCCCTCACCGGTACCGGTTTGAGGACCGACGGTTCGCAACCCAAGTCCCGTGAATCCACCGCCGATAAAGGAGCTCAGGTTATGCATTGCCCGATGAATCGTGTTGACGTCGTGAACGGAGCTGTCGGCCCCTTTGACGACTACTGCGACGGCTACGGGAACCCGGGCTCGAGTGGAGGCGGCTACATCTCGGTGTTGAAGCTCTCGACCGGGACGGTGGCTAAGACGATGGACTCGGTGCTGGAAGGCATCGTCTCTTATGACCGGGCGGAGAAGAACGACGCCTATGCCGGGCAGATCAACATGATCGCGGCCTCGTCGTTCTCAGGCCCGAACGGCGCCGTCTGGGGCTACGACCTCGCCCGCCACGACGGCCTCGTCGACGGATCGATCAAGACGCTGATGACGAGAACGCGCTCGGATGGTGTCGAGATCAAGGTGTTCCCGGTCGCGCCCCTTCTCGCGGCGGGGGAGGCCTTGTTCGGCACCGCACATTCGCGGCGCTTCCCCTTGCTTCCCGGCTCTCACGTGATCTGCGCCACTAAAGACGTCACCGTGAGTGGGCCGACATCTGTGTGGTCGGCGATCGCGCTCTCGATCGCGGAGGACCGCGAAAGCGACTCGAGCCTGTTCATCGAAGACGTCGGACAGGACATCGCAGGCGACACGCCAGCCGAGCGGGAGAATGCGCTTCACGCCCGCATGGAGCATATCGTCGACTCTGTCGTGCTCTGTGGTGAGGACCAGGGCGTCAAGTACAAGGAGATCTTCGTCGGCTTCAAGACAGAATGGGTCCCTGAGGGCCACGTCGGATGTGGGCTCACCTGTGCCCCCTACCTCGTGCTGGCGAGAAACGCCGTCCCGAACCCTGCCAGCAAGCTGCTCGACATGTCGCTGTCTCAGTGGGAGCGCCAGTTCGCCACGGCGAGGTCATCACTTGACGGGGCAGGCCGATGACCAGCCGAAGCGTGCTCGACCGTTCCGCGTTCCCGATCCTCGTGGTGGCCGGACCCGAGCGGGAACGGCTCGCCGGCGAGACCCTGCGACGGATAGTTGCCGAGCTGGGAGCGCTCGGTCATGAGATCGTGCGCTCCAGTTCGATGACCGACGCTTCAGGTCTCGTGGCCTCGGACCCGTCCTTCGGATGCCTGCTTCTCGACTGGAACCTCGACCAGGCAAGTGGCCGCCATCCCGCTGAGGCCGTCCTCAAGCGAGTCCGCCGCCACAACGTCGCCGTGCCGGTCTTTCTGATGGTCGAGCGGGAGGACCTCGAAGCCATTCCGCTAGCTGTAGAGGAGATGGTGCAGGAGTACGTGCTCGTGTTCGAGGACACGCCGAGCTTCGTCGCCGGACGGATCGACTACGCCTGGCGTCGCCACACCGAGAACCTGTTGCCCCCCTTCTTCGCGAGCTTGGTTGCCTTCACCGAGTCCCACGAGTACTCCTGGCACACGCCCGGCCATGCCGGAGGGACGGCGTTCCGCAAATCACAGATCGGCAAGGCCTTCTACGACTTCTACGGGGAGACCCTGTTCCGTACCGACTTGTCGGTCTCGGTCGCAGAGCTCGGCTCGCTGCTCGATCACTCAGGAGTCGTGGGACAAGCCGAGCGCAACGCCGCGAGAGTGTTCGGGGCGGACGCGACCTACTTCGTGCTGAACGGGACCTCGACCTCGAACCAGATCGTCGCCCATGCCTGCGTCGTGGCCGGCGATGTCGTGCTGGCGGACCGCAACTGCCACAAGTCGGTCAACTACGCCTTGACTGTGACAGATGCGATCCCGGTCTACCTCATGCCGTCGCGCAACGGCTATGGGATCATCGGCCCCATCCCTTCGGAGAGGCTCTTGCCAAAGGCGGTCGCCGATGCGGTGGCCGCAAGCCCACTCGCTGAGGGCGCGGCCACGAAGGCTCCCGTGTACGCCGTAGTCACCAACTCGACCTACGACGGGCTGTGCTACCGCGCCGATCGGGTCGTCGAGCTCCTGGGCCGGAGCGTCCCGAGGGTGCATTTCGACGAGGCCTGGTTCGCGTACGCGCGCTTTCACCCGCTGTACGCCGGTCGCTATGCCATGCACGACCGGACACCGGCACCGGGCGACCCGACTATTTTCGCCACCCAGTCGACCCACAAACTTCTCGCCGCCTTCTCCCAGGCCTCGATGATCCACATCCGCCCGAGCGATCGCGCACCGGTAGAGCTGTCACGGTTCAACGAGGCGTACATGATGCACGGCTCGACCTCGCCCTTCTACCCGATGATCGCCTGTCTGGACGTCGCCACGGCGATGATGGACGGGCCAGGTGGGCTCGATCTCGTGGAGGAAGCGATATTCGAGGCGGTCCAGTTCCGAAAGCGGATCGTCAACCTCGGCCGGGAGCTCGAGAAGGGCACTGACGGGGGAGCTCCGTGGTTCTTCGGCGTCTGGCAACCGGAGGTGGTGCGCGACCCGGTGTCGAACAAGGTGTCGCCGTTTGCGGACGTGCCAGACGCGCTGCTCGCGACAGAGCCGTCGTGCTGGAGCCTGGAGGCCGGCCAGTCGTGGCACGGCTTCGGCGATCTCGACTCGGGCTACTGCATGCTCGATCCCACCAAGGTCACCGTGACAACCCCCGGGATCGACGCGGCGGGTCATCTCGCCGAGACAGGGATCCCTGCACCGGTCGTGGCCAGCTACCTCGACAACCATCGGGTTGAAGTGGAGAAGACGGGCGACTACAGCCTGCTCCTCCTGTTCTCCATAGGCACCACGCGGGGAAAGTGGGGGACGCTGCTCGAAGGATTGCTGGCCTTCAAACGGGCCTACGACTCGGGGGAGTCTCTTGCCGAGGCGATCCCGGACCTGGCCGCCGCCTACCCGGAGCGATACGGCAAGATGACACTTCGCGAGCTCTGTGACGAGATGCACGCCGAGGTCCGCGCTCACGGAACGATCGAGCTGTTGGACCGGGCCTTCGGCGAGCTGCCGACGCCGGTGACCAACCCGGGCGAGGCCTACCGGCGTCTGGTGCGTGGCCGCACTGAACGAGTGCCGGTCTCGAAGATGGCCGAGCGAGTGTCGGCGGTCATGGTCGTTCCCTACCCTCCAGGCATCCCGATCCTCATGCCCGGCGAGCGCGCCGGAACGATCGAAGGTCCTGTGCTCAGCTACCTCTGCGCCCTGGAGGACTTCGACGCCAGGTTCCCCGGCTTCGCCCATGACATCCACGGGGTCGAGCGCGACGAACACGGGGTGTTTTCGATCGAGTGCCTCAGCGAGGAGGCGGGGTGATGCTCCGGCATCGAGTCAATCCCGGTGATAGTCGCGCGGACGAGGGCCACGCGGAGGCTGCAGACCAGAAGTCGCTACTCCTGCTTGCTAGGTCTCGGTTCATCAGCGGGCCGAGTTTCACAGAGAAACGGATGGTGTCAACATGACAGAAGACGAAGATCAGGCCAAATGGAATGTCACCGAATGGCACGGCAGGATGCTCGTTGACCGCAACGGCGAGAAGATCGGCAAACTTCAAGACGTCTACGTCGATGTCGAGACCGACGAGCCGCAGTTCGGAACTGTCAAGGAAGGCTTCATCGGCCGCCACTTGACCTTCGTCCCGCTGAGCGGCATTCAGATCGGTCCCGATGACCTGCAGGCCACCGTGACGAAGGACCAGGTCCGGTCTGCGCCCGACATCGAGTTACATGGTGAGGAACTGTCCCAGGAGGACGAGTCGGCGCTCTATCACCACTTCGAGATGAACTACATACCCATCATTACCGAGAGCGGTCGCCGACTGGCTCGCCGCTGAGAGCTGCGAACTGACGAGCACGACGACGTCGCGGCTAGCTGCGTGCCAAAACTCCCGTCTCTCTTTGCTTTCGGTCCCGCCTTGCGGCGCAGGTCCTCGAGGTCGTAGTCGAGCACCCGACCAGATTGCCAGCGAGGGCCTTGTCGGCGAAGCTGGCCCGTAGCTGGGGTCAATTCCGGCAAAGCCGCAACCATCGAGGTCGATCAGTCCCATCCGGTCCGACAACCCGGGAACAAAGACGCCGAACACTCCTGTTACCCTCGTCGTCGTATGGCCGAAACCGGGCCTCCGGGCTCCTGGCGAGACATTCTTAGCGCCCGCCACAAGGAACTGACCGTCAGCCGCGCTGGGCATGCAGGTCGGCTGGCGGTGGTAGCGGCCTTCGTGCTTTCGCTGGTGGCCGCGCCAGGACGGCCCGGCGCTGACTGGTTGGCCGTAAACGTGTCGCGTCCCATCGGTCCCGGCACGGCCGCGCCCGCAACTCCTCGGGTTACTGTCGCCGAGTCGAAGAAGGGTGTCTGCGTGTGGGCCTTTAAGGGTGTGAACGGTGCCCTGAAGGAGTCGGGAGCTAACTGGTACCTCACGTGGTCGACAACTCACGACGACATCGCTACGCCCCGTGGAACCCAGTTCGTACCGATGGTGCTGGACGCTTCCAGTGTCACCGCGGCTGCCTTGGCGCAGGCTGAACAGTCTGGCCCCGCGTTGCTCACATTCAATGAGCCTGATCTCAACACCCAAGCGGACATGACGGTGAGACAGGCGTTGTCGATCTGGCCGAAACTGATGGCGACCAACCTGCAGCTCGCCAGTCCTGCTGTCGCCGCCGGAGCCGCCGATACGGGAGGATGGCTGGACCGGTTCATGAAGGGCATCGGACAGCGCCACTACCGGGTCAACTTCATTGCAATCCATTGGTACGGAGGCGATTTCCAAACTCGTGCTGCCGTTGCACAGTTGAAGTCGTACCTGGAAGACGTGCATCGTCGTTACGACCTGCCGGTGTGGCTCACCGAGTTCGCCCTCATCGACTTTTCTCCGGCGGGCCCCATCTATCCGACGAGCGCGGAACAGGCGGCTTTCGTCACCGCCGCGGTGTCGATGCTGGACGACCTCGCGTTCGTCAAGCGCTACGCCTGGTTTGCGCTTCCGGCACCGAGCTCGGGTTTGAGCTCTGGGCTCTATACGCCCGGCCCGCGAGCCACGGTCGTCGGGCGGGCCTTCGAGAGAGCCTGACCAGCTGTTGCGGCTCACAGGTTCGCAGCATCTTGCCCGTGCGGCCGGGCAAAGCCGCCAGACCATCCCGCTTGTTGTGTTGAGCCACAGGTAGTCGAGACGACCACGCATGTACTCGAGTCGTCGAAGGATCCCTTGAGAGCGCTCACGTTGGCCAGGACCTCGATCTCGAGTTCGTACCCAAGACTGGAGCAGGGCCGTGATCGAGACCCCGAGCCCCTGCGCCACGCGCGAGATACGGTCTCTCAGATGATGCCGAAACGGCGCGCACCGGCACACGGGCAAGGTCTCGGCACACCGGTATCACTTGCACTCATGGCATTGCTCGTGCTGCTGGGCGCCTTTGTGGCTCTTGGCACGGCCTCGTCTGCGGGAGTGGTCGGGAAAGCGACCATGCGGGAGGGCCCGCGCCGGGTCACCCTCGTCAACCACATGGACGAAACCATCTGGGTCGCCGCGTCACCGGGTAATGCGCCCGCCAACTTGACTGTGACGGGATGGAAGCTCCTGACTGGCCACCAAGTGACCATCACAGTCCCCAACCACTGGAATGGCCGGTTCTGGGGCCGCACCGGCTGCCATTTTGATGCCGCTGGGATCGGTAGCTGCCAGACGGGCGACTGTGGCGATCGGTTCCAGTGCAACGGTTTTGGTGCCATTCCAGCGACCCTGGTCGAATACGACTTGGATGCTTGGGACCACCTCGACTTCTACGACGTGAGCATGGTCGACGGCTCGAACTTACCCGTATATGTCAATAGGTTCGGAGGGCGGGGAAAGGATGCGATCAGTGCGAGCGGTTGCTCGGCAGCGGGTTGCACAAAGGCGGTGATCTGTCCTCGCGTGCTGCAACTCCGCGCAGGCAGAGCTGTCGTCGGCTGCATCTCAGCCTGCGGACGTTTTGGCACCGACGAATACTGTTGCCGGGGGAAGTGGTCAAGCCGGTCCGCCTGTAACCCCAAGCTTTGGCCTGTCGATTACGCGGCCGTGTTCAAGAGGGCCGAGCCCTTCGCGTATTCCTACGCCTATGACGATGCGACGAGCGTCTTCACCTGCGACGGGGACTGCAACTACCGCATCACCTTTGGCCTGACACCTGTCGGCGTCAAACGGCCATCTTCGGTGAAGTGAGGCCGCAGATTACCTGCTCAGCTCGCCCATGATCGCGGGTCCATGCAGAGAACGATCCCGTCGGTCGAGAGGCAGTTTCCGACGGACCACAACAGAAGCTCCCACGTGAATGGGACCCGGATGGAGATCCAAAGAACTGAAGAGATTCTGCACGCTCGACGCGGCGCGCCTGGCGCGCCGATTCAGTCCGCCGAGTTACGCAGCCGCACCGAGAGGCACGTGACGCATCCCTCGAGTTTTTGGAACTCGCTCACATCGACACGCACGACGTCGTAGCCGAGTCCCTCGAGGATCTTGCCGCTCTTCGGACTGTCAGCCGCGGTCAGCAGGCATCCTTCACCGAGATCGACGACGTGGGCTCCAGACTCTTCAGGCATGCCCATGTAATTCGGGAAGAGGTCCGGATCAGCGACTAAGGGGGTGAATCCTATGATCGTGCCGTCGGGCAGAGCTGTCACTGCAGACTTGAGGTGGAGAGCCTTGGTGACCGGCACGGCGACCACCCTGGCACCGAGTGGCTCGAGCAGCAACCGCAGTTGACGCACCGCTTCGGCATTCGTACGGCTCCCGCGGCCGACATAGACCGTGTCGCCGACTTTCAGGACGTCTCCGCCTTCGAGCATCCCGGGCGCGCGGATCCGGTCGACTGAGTAGCCGATGGAGGCGATCGCCGCCTCGGCAGTCTCGAGCTCCGGGCGCCGAGATGGGTGCGCGGGATGGGAGATCACAGCAGTATTGCGGTAGACGACCATGGTGTCCTCGACGAACACCCCGTCTGGGCAGCGGTCGATTGGGTCCACCTCGATGGTTTCCCACCCGGCTGCCCTGAAGGCCTCCACATAGCCTTCCCATTGCCGAAGGGCCAGAGGCAGGTCGAGGCTCCGGCGCTCGAGGAAGGTGAGGAGGCCGTCAGCGAGCCTGGAGCTGGGCCGCCGTACTATTGCCTTCTGGTTCATTGTCTTCACGCGCCTGGAGCCGGGCGAGTCGGTCGCGACCGACGGGCCGACACAGGCCAGGCCGGCTGCCATGGCCGTTTGACCGGTTGCCGGTGAACTGGGAGCCTGGTCCATCCTTCGGTCTCGAACAGGTGGATCATTGGTGCATTGTTCAGTGCTGTGTCGCAGTAGATTCGCCAGACTCCATGGCCGAGCATTGTCCGGGTTGCCTGACGAAGCAGTGAGCGCCCGAGCCCTTGACCTCGGTGGTCTGGAAGGACGCCCATGTGAAAGATGGTTCCCTCGTCCAGCCCGTCCCGAACGCAATTGTCATAGGTCACCGGCAGCACGAAGCCTGCCACGTGACCGTGAGAGATGAGAAGTTGCCACCACCCCGATTCATGACTGCAACCCCAGTCGGGCGCGGCGCGAATCATGTCGCGAGCGGCGCCGACTTCGCCCATTTCACCTACGTTCGACACATCTGAGGCGTCGGGAGAGCCAGTCAGTACCTGAGCAACGACCGCGATGAGCCGTTCATCGCCTTCTGTCGTGAGCCACGTAAGGCCGTCACGCTCGTGTCGATCCAAGATCGAACTGGCTCGGTTCCATTCGAAGGGGACCTTCGAATAGGTCGAGACCTCGGCGGAGTCTTGGATCACCTCACCAGTTTGGCCTACTCGGAGGTCTGAGTTCTCGTAGGTAACTCCCCGCGTCGTGGCGAACGGTCCAATCTCATGAGGTCATTCAAAGTGCGTCGCAAGGACCTAGNNCTAGCCAAGTCCTCCTACTGTGGTCTCAAGAGCCGGAGCATCTCGCGCCGCCACGCAGACCTGGCACGAGCGGCCTCGACGGTATCCGGGTGGACAAAACGGGTAATCCTCGGCCCGTCGGCTCCTTGGTTGAACGCGAAGGCTCTCGCCTCGATCTCCCTGTCCGCCTTGGTGTAGTGATCGCGTTGGAGCAGGTAGCCATTCCAGGAAGGCACGAGGAAGGTCTCGAGGAACTTGCCGTGCGTCGTCACATCCTGGAAAACGCCCCAGCGCGTCCCGCCGAGGCGTCGCCTCACGATTCGCAGCTCGGTCATGGACTCTAGGAAGTCGTCGACATCCTCCTCGCCGACGCGGTACTCGACGAGGATCATGACCGGACCGTCGTCAGGGTGGATGTGCTCGCCGATGGCGAGCGACGGGTTCACCACGAGCTGCAATGAGGAACGAGCCACGACCGGCAGTCCGAACCGCGGGATCAAGAGGATGCCCGGAATGAAGGTGAGGGCAGCGACGACAAGGGTGTCGCGCAACGGCAGGAACGTGTCGATCACGCCGAAGCCGAGCCCTCCTAGAACAAAAGGCCCTTGGAGCACGACATAAAAGAGCGACAGCGAACGGGTCTGAACCCACTCCGGAGTCACCTGGCGTGCGGCGATGGTGAAGGCCACTGTCGCCCAAACCCACGACGCGCCGGTGACAACGAGCACGGGCACGGCTGCCCAAAGGGTCGGCCAGACAACCAGCGCGGCTACGGCGAGTGCGTTGGCGAGCGTCGCGGCGGCGACGATGGCGTCTAGGTGGAGGCGGCCCTGAAGGCGGGGGAAAACGAGGGAGGCGAACATGGCGCCCACCCCACTGAGTGCCAGGATGAGGCCGTAACCGAGGGCCGAGGTGTGCAGGTAGTGAGCCGCGAAGAGCGGGAGCAGTGCTCCGAGCGCCGTGGCTGGCGTGACGTAGAGAGCGGTGCGGGCGGCGATGGCTCGGAGGCCTGGCGTGTTCGAGAAGTACCGCCAGCCGGACGAGATGGCGCCCATGAGGCTCTCAGCGGCCGAGGCGCCTGGTGTTGACAAGCGGAGGTCATCCCTTCCACGCCAAAACAAGAGGAAGCCGATGAGCGGAACCATGACCGCGCCGCAAAGGACGAAAAACACCGTGGTCCCCGCGCCCCGCAGGACCGCACCGCCGAGCACCGGTCCGACAACCTGACCGATGTTCCACTGGAAGCTGTCCAAGCTGAGCGCGACGGGCAAGACCTCGGGCGGTACGAGGCTGCCGATCGTCGTCCACCACGACGGCGAGGATGTTCCGTTGGCTAGCCCCAGGCCGGCAAGCCCGAGGAGGAGGGTCGCGGGCGTCAGCAGCTGCGACGAGGAGATGACAACAAGGAGCGCCACCGAGCCGATAAGCATGATCTTCGCCACGAGCAGAACGCCACGCCGGTCGTGGGAGTCCG
The DNA here is from genome assembly GCA_003140595.1 of Acidimicrobiaceae bacterium. Lineage (GTDB taxonomy): Bacteria > Actinomycetota > Acidimicrobiia > Acidimicrobiales > Bog-793 > Fen-455. The sequence continues at coordinate 11,808 of PLKG01000066.1, forward strand.
CCGCGGCACCGGAGAACACGACGGCGAAGATGCTGGCGAGCGGGCTTATGGCCGCGGCGAGCGTGACCAGAACCGGCGACGTCGTCAGGCGCTCCATGATGAAGCCGCCGACGAGCGTGACCATCCAGACGCCGGTGTTGGCGAACAGGGCTGTGCCCTCGAGCCACCGGAAGGCCCGGCTGCGCAGTGGTGAGAACAGCTCCGTCACCGGTCCACAGAACAGCAGGGGAGCAGCGCGAGTCAACTTACGCGATGTCGTAACCGAGATCAGTCCTCGGAGTGTGCGCGATACCGTCTCTTGGTTGGTGAGATGGTAAGCCTCGCCGGCATGAAGCTCTTTGCCGTGATCGATCAGAGCGCCGAGGCACACGCGGCGGGAATGCGACTCCGTGACAGGATCCTCGTGGTCTTCGGCAGTCCGGCCGCTGGGACACCGGTGATGGTGTCCCAGCTTCTGACGGCACTCGACCTTCCGCTCAAGGCAGTCGTATGGGCTGACAGCGGGCGGGCGAAGGTCTCCTACAACGATCCTGCTTCACTTGCCGCACGCCACCATTTCAGCCCTGATCCCGCGAACGATCTCGGCGGCATCGACGCGCTCACCAAGACATCCGCGTTCTTTCGCCCTGGTTTGTCCTAGCACCTGTTGGGTGCTGGTGAGGGGCGCGACAGGCGGTGAGTCGAGAGGACGTTGCTGGACTTGCGGCAAGGTCCGTTGAAGAGGGGCCGGTTGTCAAAGTGGATTGTTATTGGCAGACCGGACTGCGGTGTAGATCCGTGATACGCGGTTCGGTCGGGCAAGAACTCAGCCCCGTTCGTACATAGGTGCAGTTCGAGCGCGGTCACCTTCCTGCGATGGAGGTATCGAGCAGGGACACCACCGGCGATTGCCCTCACGTCGCGCCGGAGGCGGTGACTTCGTGCCACAAGCCGCCATTCAGGTCGAGCCCGTTGCCGTTGGCTTGGTCTGGGGCCGAGTCGCCGATGTAGGTGTAGAGCGGATGGCGATCGTATGTCGCCTGGATCGAGCCGTCGGACCTCCTGGTGGTGCCGAGCTGTCCGGTTACGCCAGGACCGGCCGTTGGTGTCCCGATGACAGGAGGCCAGTAGGCGGCGCAACTCCCGTAGCAACGAGACTTGGATGGGCCATCGGGCGCGAACCAGTAGAGGGTAAGGCCCTTGTTGTTCGTCAGCGCCTTCGTGCCGGGGAGCTGCGCGGTCATCAGCTCTGTTTGTCCACCACGAGACGCAGGGCCAGCACCACCCACAGATGCGACGGCGATACCCAGAAGCGTCACGGCAACTAATGACGTCGCCGCAATCGCCACCTCGAGACGCCGGACCATAGAGGGCAATCGCCCGGTGCGCGGCCGGGGTGAAGACGCAGAGCTTGGCTCCGGTCGACTAGGTGGTTGGATGGCGACGACTGCCAGAAGAGCGAACGCAGCCACTTCGATCAACCCAGCCACGATTCCCGCCGTTGTGCGTGTCTCTTTGAAGTTGAACAGACCGATCCAAAGAGAAAGGAGATAGCCGCCGAGGGTAGACACGGAGAACCCGGCTCCGCCTGCTGCGACGAAACGGTTGCGCGTCACTGGCATGAGCACGGCGAGGCCGAAAGCGGTGATGACTTGGAGGAGGAAGAGCCAGCCGATCGTCGGGATCGACCGGTAGCCGGTTAGATACAGGTCGAGATGGATCGCCCCGGTCGCGGCGACAAGCCCGGACCCCGAGAGCCAACCGAGGACTCGCCACCTCTTCGCACCACGCGACTCGTTGCTCATCACTGTTCCTACGTTGGCGCGCGTTGGAGGGATTGTCTCAAGCGGACGACGTTCCAGCCGATGCCTCCGGCGCTCGTAACAAGAGAGCGCCTTGGGGTCCTCCACTACCCTGCCGCCCGACAAAGCGGCCCGGCGAGATGCCGAAGTCAACGGCCACGAAAGAGTCAGGAGGCTGGGCCGGCGCTCGCAGGTGAGCGAGATGAACCAGCGGTCGGCCCTTTGGTCACCGTAGCCGAGAGGAAGCGGGCCGTCTCGACAGCGAGTGGAGAGGAGCTTCTCGGTGTCTGCTCCGTTCCGGATGAGCCCGATGCGGAACAGCCGGACCCCGGTGGTGACAGGACCTCTTGGCCCACTCTGTCTTGAAGCTGGGCAAACCCACCGTCCCCGCCCGGGTGCCGCCCCCGGCAGCTGAGAGCCCTCCGGAGCCCGGGCCAGGACGTCGAGGCCTCAGCTGTAGGTCTCTTTGGAGTTCTCGTCCCACCGCGCCACGTCGCTCTTGGAGTTGTTCCACTCCTTCGCAGTGAGGACAGGGTCTAGGGGGGCCCGATGTTCGTTGCCGCCACAAAGGTGATTCTCGCCCAGCCCGACCGGGCTCACATCCACCGCAAGTTCGATGATGTCACCACACCTTGAGGTGGGCTTTCCCGAAGTGGCCAAGCTCCTCGAGGACGCCAAGACCAACCTGTTCGCCGTCTCGTCCTTCCTGATGGCTCACTGGACCAAAGATCCGGTCGGCGAACCCTTGGAGCGTGCCAACGCCGAGATCTAGCGTCGTACCCGGTCACCTGCGTCCCTCGGGTCGACCTGGGAGTGCTCTTCGGGACGTCTTCACCCGTTCGCTATGGCGCAGGAGAAGACAAGAGTGGGACGTCAGACTGATGACGGCGTTACGTACCAGGCGGTTCCACGGACCGGGCTTAGCTGTGTTGAGGACCTCCTCCCACCGGCCAGGTAGCTCCATCCGGGGCAAGGTGTAAGAGCGCGATCGCACGCTCGCGTTGAGCAGCAGAAGCAATGTTTCACCCGAAGCCGATCGGCCCCTGACGTCTACCTCATCGGCCGCCTGGCCGAGCATGAGCATCCCGATACTCCGTCTGCCCTTGTCGGACCAGTCCTCGTCGGTCATCTCGGAGCCGTCGGGCCTGATCCAGGTGACGTCCTTGGTCGTCATGCCCGCTGGCACTTCGCCTGTGAAGAAGCGACGGCGGCGAAGGATCGGGTTGGTCTGCATCACGGTTATGAGGTCGCGTACGAAGCTGTACATGTCCCAACCGGCTCCACCGATCTCCCAGTCGAACCAGCTGATCTCGTTATCCTGGCAATAGGCGTTGTTGTTGCCTTGTTGGCTGCGCCCGACCTCGTCGCCTCCGAGCAGCATCGGCACGCCCTGTGAGAAGAACAGCGTGGCGAGCATGTTGCGCTTCATGCGGTCCCGGGCGCGCTGGACGTGCACCGCGTCGCTCGGGCCCTCCACTCCGCAGTTCGAGCTGAAGTTGGCGTCCGAGCCGTCGCGGTTCTCCTCGCCGTTGGCCTCGTTGTGTTTGTTCTCGTAGCTGACGAGATCGGTCAAAGTGAAGCCGTCATGGCAAGTGACGAAGTTGATGCTCGCGTACGTGCGCCGGCCGGTCGGCGCGTAGATGTCGCTCGAGCCACTGAGCCTGGAGGCGAGCTCGGGCACAATTCCCTGGTCGCCATACCAAAAGCGCCGCACGCAGTCGCGGAAGGCCCCGTTCCATTCTGCCCAGCCGGTCGGGAAACGCCCCAACCGGTAGCCATCGGGACTCGCGTCCCATGGCTCTGCGATGAGCTTGACCTGCGACAGCACTGGATCTTGTTGGATGATCTCGAAGAAGGCACTCGAGTGCCCGGCTTCATATCCCCGGGCGAGAACCGGGGCTAGGTCGAAACGGAAACCGTCCACGTGCATGTCGGTGACCCAGTAGCGCAGACTGTCTGTAATCAGGCCGAGGTGCAGGATATTGAGGGTGTTGCCGGTGCCGGTGTAGTCCAGGTAGTAGCGAGGATCATCCTGCCTGAGCCTGTAGTAGAGCGCGTTGTCGACGCCCCGCAGCGACAAGGTGGGCCCGAGATGGTCGCCTTCACCGGTGTGGTTGTAGACCACGTCGAGGATCACCTCGAGACCTGCCCGGTGCAGCGTGCGTACCATCGACTTGAACTCGCCAACTTGTTGGCCGAGGCCCCCCGTCGCGTATCCGACGTGGGGCGCGAGGAAGGCAATCGAGTTGTAGCCCCAATAGTTTGTGAGCCCCCGCTCGATCAGTCGACGATCCGCCACGAACTGGTGGACCGGCATCAACTCGATCGCCGTCACGCCCAGGCCCAGCAGGTGGTCGACGACGGGATCTGACGCGATCCCGAGGTACGTCCCGCGAAGATGCTCGGGCACGTCGGGATGTCGGATTGTCATGCCGCGCACATGAGCCTCGTAGATGACTGTCTTGTTCCACGCAGTATTGGGGGAGCGGTCGTCCTGCCATGTGAAGGCCGGGTCCACCACGACGCTCTTGGGCATGGCACCGGCCGAGTCACGCGAGTCGAAGGAGAGGTCCCCTTCGATGTCGCCCACGATGTAGCCATAAAGCTCGTCGCTCCAACGGATCGTCCCGCTCACCGCTTTCGCGTACGGATCGATCAGGAGCTTGTTGGGGTTGAAGCGGTGTCCTCGCTCGGGCTCGTAAGGGCCGTGCACCCGGTATCCGTAGAGGTCTCCTGGGCGGACGTCGGGCAGGTAGGCGTGCCAGATGTTGTCGGTCTTCTCGTTCAAGTCGATCGTGGTCGAGGGACGGCTCGAGGTTTCCTCGTCGAACAGCAGCAGCTGGACTCCTTCCGCGTGCTCGCTGAAGAGGGCGAAGTTGACCCCTTCGCCGTCCCAGGTAGCACCGAGCGGGAGCGGACCGCCGGGCCAGACCCTCATCTCGCCCCTATTTTCGCACTGTCGAGCACCGGCCTGACCCTTGAGCGACCAAGCACGACTGAGCGCGCTCGACCGGCAAGCCGGCGGCGAGCGCGGGGGAGTCGGGCCCCAGAAGGTTGCCACAGCACCGCAGTTGCACCTGTCCGGGCCGTGGGCCACTTGATGATCCCGATCGTGCGCGCATCCGACTCGACGCGGGTGATCGAGTCGCTGAGACGCGCTCCGCCGACGACGTGAGGCACAGCCGCCCCAAGGCGAGGCTGCGCGGCCGGAGGGTGTTGATCGTGCACGGACTGGAGTGTGCCAGAACTGCGCGACGCAACAGGCCGTCGGGTCGAGTGTCGCGCTTTTCCGGCCTCCGGTCGCGTCTGGTCGGTCCCGCGAACACCGACGAGCAAGCAGAACGGTCTAGGTGTCGTCTTGCTCGATAGCAGTGGCGATGGCGCGTTCCCAGTGTGCGAGGAACGACGGGTAGTTCTCCTCGAACCGGTCGAGCTCGGCGTTTGCCTCGCTTCTCAGCGCAGTGAGGTCATAGCTGACAGTCGTCCCCGTCCCATTTGCAGAGGGATCGCAGCTCACCGTGACGAGCCCGCAGCTCACTTCTGGCGTTGTCACTGCGTACCCGATCGCGTGGCCGGGTTCGCGCCGAACCACTGTCCAGATCGATTCCCGGTCGCCGTGGGCGGTCCGAAAGACGCTTCCGAGTCCGGTCTCGTCTGGGCTCGGGCTCGGGAAGCTCGGATCCCAGCCGTGAGCCCAGGTCCGCTCTCCGCTCGGGGTGAACAGGAGGAAAGCCTGGTCTGGCGGAAGGTTGACCTCGATCCTGCCGGTCAGGCTCACCCGTGTACAGGGCCGGTGCTCATCGAAGGCGACTTCCTTCTCTCTTTCTTCACGCAGGTGGTGACTGTCGGCGGCCGTCAAGTCCAGGCCGTAGACGTCCTTGAGTCTCTCGACAATGGCGATGTCAGCGTCGTCGAAGGGCAGCTTCTGTTCGAACGCGTGAAGCACGATGCCTTCGAGCAGATCTCCGAGCGAGACGTCGAGATACTCGGCAAGTCCCTTCAGGACTTTCAACAGGCGACGCTCCATGCGGACACCCGACTGAACTCGCTCTATCGTTACCACGGTACAATGGTACCAGAACTCGGGTCACTATTCGGCTGGTGCCTCGGAGCCCGTGAGTGTCCGATGGTGTCCCCGGCTGGAGGTCCCGTCGGCCAGCCGATCGGCGCGGGTTCCAGCGACTGGGGCGACTCGACGGCCCCGGAGAAGCGGGCGAGGTGTCACCTGACCGCCGGGTGAGCCCTCCCACCGCGACGCCGACTGTGACTTGGAGACGGAAAGGATCTGGACGCCCGACTCCACCATCATTCAGGGACGGCGCCGGGAGCTGGTCGCGGGTCAACGGCGTCGGACTTGAGCGAGGCGGCAGAATCAGGCCTCGATGGGTCAGGCGCCGCCCGCCGTAAGAGGCCGGGCGAGTGATTCACGTTAGCGGACGACCGGCGGGCACTCGTCACGGTTCACAGTGGCTGCGCCGCGCCCTGATCGAATCGGCCCGGGCCACCGCACGCACCAAGAACAGCTACTACTCGGCCCAGTACGCGCGCATCGCTCGGCGACGAGGCGCGAACAAGGCCGCGGCCGCGGTCGCGAACTCGATGCTGTTCACGATCTGGCACCTGCTCTCCACGGGTGCCTTGTACGACGACCCCGGTGCCGACTACTTCGTGCGCCGTCACGATCCAGCCGTCGAGGCGAAGCGACTCGCACGGCGGATCGAGGCACTCGGTTTCGACGTCAGCCTCATCGAGAAGGCCGTAGTACCTCAACAAGCGACAACCTCAATCTTTCATCCGGACAGCACCCTCCCCGCGCGCGCCCAAGCTGGTGTGATGGGAAGGCATTTCCCCCTAGAGTCATGGGCACCGCGAGCGCGAAAGGAGATCTCCGCCCTGGCGGCCACCGACCAGTCACTTGCCATCACAGTTGCGCCCCGTGTGGGCGGCGAGATCATCCGGACTTTGCAACTCACCAAGGTCTATCCCGGGACAGATTTCGCGGCTGTGGACAGGCTGGATCTCACCGTGCATCCCCGCGAGATCTTCGGGCTTCTCGGTCCGAATGGCGCGGGAAAGACGACCACCGCCGGCATGTTGACGACCAGGGTCGTCCCGACGTCCGGCCAAGCCCACGTCGCCGGAGTCGACGTCATCGCCCACCCGGCGCGCGCGAAGCAGTTGATCGGCGTCGTATCACAACAGAACACCTTGGACCGCTCGCTTACCGTGTGGGAGAACCTCTACTTCCACGGCCTGCTGTTCGGTGTCCCCAAGCGCGAGGCGCGGCGGGTGACCGACGAGTTGCTCGAACAGTTCGTGCTGTCCAAGTGGGCCAAGGCGACAGTCCATGCCCTGTCAGGTGGAATGGCGCAGCGGCTCATGGTCGCTCGGGCGATTTTTCACCGTCCTGCCGTTCTGTTCATGGACGAACCGACTGCCGGGCTCGACCCCCAGAGCCGGCTGGCATTGTGGGAGATCCTCGGCAAACTGAACCAACAGGGCCAGACCATCTTGTTGACTACGCACTACATGGAAGAGGCGGACCAACTCTGTGATCGCGTCGCCATCATGGACCACGGCCAGATCCTTGCCCTAGACACGCCAGCCAACCTCAAGCAGAGCATCGACGCCGACACGGTATTGACCGTGCGGACATCGAGCCGCACCGAAGAGCTCGCGAAACTGCTCAAGTCGCAGGTGGAGGGAGCCGTCCGCACGCGCCTCATCGACGGTGGGGTCGAGTTGTTCGTCCGCAACCCCGGCCACGGGCTGCTGCCACGGGTCGTGAACGTGGCCGAGGATGCCGGCATCGTGGTGAACGACCTCTCGGTCTCGGAGACGACGCTCGAGACGGTCTTCATCTCGCTGACCGGCAAGGAGCTACGCGACTGATGACGACAACCGCGAGCTCCCCCGACAAGGACGCCGTTGCGCCCACTGCCGAGCAGATTGCAGCGGCCGACGCAGCGACGACCGCCGGACTGGTCGCCTACCGCCAGGAGATCGGCCTCGGCGCAGTTCGTTCGACCTTCGCCGCCAGCCGGAGCGCGCTCGGAGCGCTCATGCGGCGCGACGTCGTCGTGCTGCGCAAGGACATCGTGATCTTCTGCCTTCGCACCGTGATCCAGCCGTTCCTTCTCGTGTTCGTCTTCCTCTATGTCTTCCCCACCATCGGTCAGGGCGTCGGCAGCTCCGGCCACGGACACGCTGCCACCATCGCCGAGTCCGCTTTCGCGACCGTGCTCGTGCCCGGTGTGGTCGCGATCTCGATCATGTTCCAGGGCGTGCAAGCCGTGGCGCTGACAATGTCGCAGGAATTCGGCTTCACCCGGGAGATCGAGGACCGCGTGCAGGCGCCGTGCCCGATCTGGCTCGTCGCCATAGCCAAGGTGCTGTCCGCGGCCTGCCAGGGCCTGCTGTCCGCGCTCCTGGTCTTCCCGATCGCGGCTGTCGTGCACGCCCCTGGCGTTGCGGCGCACCTCAGCTTCCACTGGTGGATCCTCGTGACGCTGATCCCTCTCGCCTGCTTGGCGATGTCGTCGCTCGGCCTGCTCCTCGGCACGGCCTTCCAGCCCCGAAACATCGGGCTCATGTTCGGCTTCATCGTGCTGCCGATCACGTTCCTCGGTGGCACGTACTACCAGTGGACCAAGCTGTCGCCGGTGCATGTCGGCAGTTTCCACTGGCTGCAGATCCTCGTGCTCGTCAATCCGCTCATCTACGTGACCGAAGGAATGCGTGCCGCGCTGACCGATTCCTCGCACATGCACCTGTATGTGGTCTACCCGCTGCTGTCGATCTTCTTCGTCGTGTTCTTGTCGCTCGGCCTGCGGAACTTCCGACGACGCGTTCTTGCCTGAGGCGGCCCGCCGCGAATGTTGGCTCTGGGCATTTCGGTAGGCGAGGCCAGGTATGAAGCTGCTACCGCAGGGTCAAGTCAAATTCCTCGATGGAGACAAGTTCTCGACTCGGTCGCGCAGGCCTTGTCAGTGGAGATGCTTCTGCCAGTCAGGCGGCACACGGCCGGCCGGACCGGGGACCGGTTGGCTGAGTGGGTGGTGCTCAGGTGCGGCTAGGGCGGGCCCGTCCCGGAACTGCTCGCTTTCGTAGTCCCAGAACCAGTCCTCCCCAGGCTCGAAACTTCGGATGACGGTGTGGGCAGAGTCCTGGGCGTGCTTTGTGGCGTGCTGGCTCGGGGAAGAGTCACAACAGCCGATGTGACCACATTCGGTGCAACGTCGCAGATGGAGCCACCAGCCGTCACTGGCCAGGCACTCGGCGCAACCGGTGCCGCTAGGCAGCGCCGCCAGGTTGATGCGGGCGTCAGACATGGCTCAAGCTTATGGTCGAGTCGTCCTCTTCCGGACCGAGGTGCTCTGGCGAACTACGACTCGACGCGGTTCGGCTCGCGGCGACCAAGGTGCGGAGTCTCCCCTCGGATGTCGTCGTTGAACCCAAGGTCGATGAGCGTCGGCTGTGCCGACTCGCGTAGTGTTCGCCTTCATGGGATCCCAGATCGGCGCCTCGAGGTCGACTGGCTCCTGCGGCGGCCGGCGGAACATCGGTCTGCACTTGATCGCGACGCTCTCGCGCGTCGGTTGTCCCACGATGACGCCCCGGCCTTGGCGGGCGCCTGCGGACACGCCCACCAATAGGAGGTTTTCTTCGTGAGAGTCGTCTTCATCGGAGCGGGAAGTGTCGTGTTCACGAGGAACCTCACGCGGGACATCCTCACCTTCCCGGAGCTTCAAGACAGCGAGATCGTTCTGATGGACATCGACCCCGAGAAGCTCTCTCGTGCCGAGAGGCTCGTGAGCCGGATGGCCGAGACGGCCAAGTCACCGGTCAGGGTCATCGCCACCACCGATCGTCGTCAGGCCCTGGAAGGGGCCGATTACGTCGTCGTCACGATCCAGGTAGGTGGGAAAAGCCAGTGGGAGACGGACATAGGCATCCCGGAACGCTACGGGGTGGGACAGTGCGTAGGTGACACCATCGGGCCCGGTGGGATCTTCCGTGGCCTGCGCCACCTAGCGGTCTTCGACGGCCTCATGAAGGACATGGCGGATCTGTGCCCGGGGGCACTCGTCCTGCAGTACTCGAACCCGATGGCCATCCTCACCTGGTGCACAGCCCTGTCGGGACTGCGGGTCGTGGGCCTTTGCCACAGCGTCCAGCAGACGGCCCGCCTGTTAGCCGGCTACTGCGATGTCCCCTCTGAGGAGCTCAGCTACTGGGTCGCGGGGATCAACCACCAGGCCTGGTTCCTCACCCTCGAGCACGATGGCCGGGACCTCTACCCCCGCCTGCGCTCACACCTCGACAACCCCGGGACGCTCGCGCTCGAGCCCGTGCGTTTCGAGCTGATGCGCCGCTTCGGCTACTTCGTGACCGAGTCGAGCGGCCATGCCTCCGAGTACCTCCCCTATTTCCGCAAGCGGCCCGAGCTGCTGGCCTCTTTGGTGGAGACCTTCGAGTCGGCAGGGTCCGACTACTCGGCCTGGTTCGGCTACGGCAAGACGGGCGGCTGTGCCGCCAGCATGCGACTGACCGAGTCCGCCTACGAACAAGAGGTCGCCCGCCAGATCGCCGGCACCGAGCCCGTCGAGCTCCGGCGTTCGGACGAGTACGGCGCCCTCATAATCCATGCGGCAGAGACAGGCACCCCCCTTCGCATCAACGGCAACGTGCTCAACGACGACCTCATCACCAACCTGCCTACTGGGGTATGTGTCGAGGTCCCGTGCCTCGTGGACCGTGCAGGAATTCACCCTTGTGCGGTGGGAGCCCTCCCACCTCAGCTGGCCTCGCTGAACCGGAGCAACATCGCCGTGCAGGAGCTTGTCGTAAAGGGGCATCTCGAACGGGACAAGGAGGCCATCTACCAGGCGATGGCACTCGATCCCTTGACAGCTGCGGTCTGTTCTCTGGACGAGATCTGGAAGCTGACCGACGACATGTTCGCTGCGAACGAACCCTGGCTGACCCAGTTCGCCTAGGTGCCCTGACGTCCTGCGCCGGCCGCAGGTTCCAGGGGCTCGGCGGAAGGCACTGCGGACCGAGGTGAGACCGGTGGAGATGAAATTGCTGGGCCTCGAGTCTTCTGGCCGGGTGGCTGCCAGAAAGACACGAGGTGTTTTCCGCCTAACCGCCCTTTGTACAAAGCAGCGTTTCGGGCCTACGCGGTGCCTCGAACGCCATTCGGCGCAAACGAGTGCTCGTGGTTATAGGTTCAAGGAACATGAATCCCGACGCACTTAGACCCGACGACACCGGCGAAGCCGCAGCGCTGGCCGCCAACGCCTACGGCTACTACGACGCCAGCGTGCGGGAGTACGTGATAACACGCCCGGACACGCCTACGCCCTGGATCAACTACCTGGGACAGGGACGCTACGGCGGCATCATCTCCAATACCGCCGGCGGCTTCTCATTTGACCGCGACCCTCGCGACCGCAGGGTGAGCCGCTATCGCTACAACTCCCTGCCGCCCGACCAGCCCGGCCGTTACGTCTATCTCCGCCGGAAGGACACCGGTGAGTACTGGGGCGCGACCTGGCAGCCGGTGCGGGCCTCTTTGGACAGCTACGAGTGCCGACACGGCGCCGGCTACACCAAGATCAGGACCGAGCGGCAAGGCACCTTGGCCGAGGTGCTGTACTTCGTGCCTCCGACTCCGTCTGACGACCCGTGTCCCGCGGAACTCTGGGTGCTCCGGCTGGCAAACAAGTCGCAGAGCACACAGGTGATCCAGGTCTTCAGCTACGTGGAGCTGAGCTTCAAAGACGCCTCGAGCGATCTGAACAACCTTGACTGGAGCCAGCACATAGTGAGCTCTCGATATGACGAGGGCAGCCATGCAATCGTGACCGGGACCAGGTTCTCCCCGACCAGGCAGTTCTTCGCCTCGGACCGTCCGCCGCTCGGCTACGACAGCGACCGGGAGGCCTTCGTCGGGCGGTGTCGGGGGCTCGAGGCGCCGGCAGCTGTGGTCGCCGGGACTCCGAGTCGAAGCGAGGCTCCTCGTGGCAACAATATCGGGTCGCTCTACCATGAGATCTCCCTGGAACCCGGGACAGAAGCCAGCATCGTCTACGTGCTCGGGATCACCGATGCTCCCGGTGAGATCAGCACAGTCACGCGTCGCTATCGTGACCCGGCTGCTGTGGGGCACGCTTTCGAGGCCCTCAGCTCTGACTGGGAAACCTATTTCGAGGCTTTCAGCGCGCAGACCCCGGACGCTGACACCAACGCGATGCTCAACTGTTGGAGCCCACTGCAGTGCCGCACCGCCTTGTACTGGTCGCGTTTCGTGTCGGGCTATGAGACCGGACTTGGACGTGGGATAGGCACCCGCGACACCGCCCAGGACGTTCTGGGGGTGGTCCCTGCCGCCCCGGGTGAAGTTGCCTCCCGCCTGGAGAGGCTGTGGGGTGTGCAATTCGCAGACGGCCACACTTGGCACCAGTTCTTTCCGCTCAGTGGCCAAGGTGGCCCAGGCCTCGCCGCGGAACGGCCCACTTGGCCCCAGTGGTTCTGCGACGACCACCTGTGGCTCGTCATAGCCACTTGTGCGTACCTGGCGGAGACCGGCAATTACGGCTACCTGCAACGGAGGGTTCCTTATGCGCGAGATGAGGCGGTCGGCTCGCCACTGACCCGACGAAATGGCACCCAAGCGGACCAGGCGGCGACGGACGACACGATCTGGGGGCACATGATGGCCGGGTTGGAATTCACCCTTGCCAATCGCGGCCCGCACGGTCTGCCGAGGCCCGGCTTCTCCGATTGGGACGACACATTGAACGTCGATCACGGCTCGGGCTTGGCGGAGAGCGTCTGGTGCGGCATGCAATTCTGCCGGGCGGTCTTGGACTTGGCGGACCTCGTGGATCACCTCGGAACTGAGGAGGAAGCGGCGCGCTTTCGGCGCATGCATGACGAGATGGCGCAAGCGATCAACTCCAGTGCCTGGGACGGGTCGTGGTACGGACGCTCCTTCGACGACGAGGGCAAACTCCTTGGGGTGTCTTCGGAGGATCGGCACCGGATCAACTTGATCCCACAGAGCTGGTGTGTGATCGGCGAAGTTGCCCCGCTCGAGCGAGCGATGCTCGCCATGGCCTCTGCTCACGACCTCTTGGGTACGCCCTACGGACCCAGTTTGATGTGGCCGCCGTACGACGGAGGCGACCCGCGCGTGAACGGGACGAGCACCTTCCCGCCGGGAGCGAAGGAAAATGGCGGGATCTTCTGCCACGCTGCAGCCTGGTCCGTCGTCGCAGCTGCCCGAATGGGTGACGGGGACCGCGCGTACGAGTACTACCGCCAGCTCCTCCCGCTGTCGCGGCCCGATGTCGAGCGGTCGGCGGTGGAGCCCTACGTCTACTGCCAGAATATCTGCGGGCCTGCTCATCCCCAGTATGGGCTGGGGCGCAACGCCTGGCTCACCGGCGCTGCGTCGTGGATGTACGTGGCCGTCACCCAGTGGATCCTCGGAATAAGACCCACTCACGCCGGGCTCCGTATAGCGCCGGCGATTCCCTCCGCTTGGCCCGGGTTCTCCGCGAAGCGCCTGTTCCGCGGCGCTTGGTACGACATCACCGTCACGCGCCGCGGTCGGGGAAGTGGCGTATCGCTCACAGTGGACGGCAGGCCGGTCCCAGGAGACGTGGTGGCGCTGGCGGGCCCAGGGATCTCGCAGGTCGTAGTGCGTGTCACATTGGGCGACTAGCACCTGCGATCTTCCACCAGGCGGTCGCGACTTCGGCACGCCAGTTCTCCCCGGATCCTCGCCGGCGGTTTCCGAGGTACCTTGGCTCACAGGTTCGAGACAGCCCTGCGGGGAGTCGAGCAGCAACGTGTCGTCCGCCTGACGGTTATCGTCTCCGGTTGTCAAACGAACCGGCGTGCCGGTCGTCGCCAGACAGAAACGGAAACAGCCCATCGTGACGCCCTACCTCCCTGTCCAGAACCGCTATGAGTCGATGACCTACCGCCGTTGCGGGCACAGCGGCCTGCTGCTGCCCGCGGTGTCGCTCGGGCTCTGGCAGAACTTCGGCGACGAACGGCCGCTCGACACTCAGCGCGCCATCTTGCGCCGGGCCTTCGACCTAGGGATCACCCACTTCGATCTGGCGAACAACTATGGGCCGCCGTATGGCAGCGCCGAGTCGAATTTCGGTCGGATCCTCCGCTCCGACTTCCGAGACCACCGCGACGAGCTCGTGATCTCGACAAAGGCCGGTTGGGACATGTGGCCGGGCCCGTACGGAGATCTCGGTTCCCGCAAGTACCTGCTGGCGAGCTTGGACCAGAGCCTCAAGCGGATTGGCGTCGACTACGTCGACATCTTCTACCACCATCGGTTCGACCCCGAGACCCCCCTCGAGGAGAGCATCGGCGCGCTCCATTCGGCGGTCCAACAGGGCAAGGCCCTCTACATCGGGATCTCGTCCTACTCCGGTCGACGCACGGCGGAGGCCATTGCCATCCTCAACCGGCTCGGCACCCCTCTGCTCATCCACCAGCCGTCGTACTCGATGCTGAACCGATGGGTCGAAGGAGAGCTTCTCGACGTGCTTGGCAATCAAGGTGTCGGGTGCATCGCCTTCTCCGCGCTGGCCCAGGGCCTGCTCACCGACCGGTACCTCAACGGGGTCCCCGAAGGGTCGCGCGCGGCGAGGAATGGTTCGTTGTCACAAGAGATGCTCAACGACGACAACCTGGCCCGCGTGCGTGCCCTGCACGCCATCGCGCAGCGACGAGGGCAGAGCTTGGCTCAGATGGCCGTCGCATGGGTGCTGCGCGATGCGCGGGTCACCTCGGTCCTGATCGGGGCCAGCAGCGTGAATCAGCTGGAGCAGAACGTCGCGGCGCTTGACCACCTCGGCTTCTCCGCAGACGAGCTCGCCGAGATCGACAGGCACGCCGTCGAAGGCGGCATCGACCTATGGCGCACTCCCGCCACGAGCTGAGGCGCGTGGCGAAGCTCGCAGGCAGGATTGCCGACACGGTGCTCCCGGAGGCACCTGATCGCGTGACCACTCGCTGCGAATGAGACGGACATTTCGCGTCGTTGATCGGAGCTTTCGCAGGCGTGGCTACAAGCCCAGCCAGCAACGAGCGCGTAGCGATGTTCGACATCGCAGGCCGGTCGTCACAGGCTCGAGCGGCTGTTATCGCATATCGGCGTAGCGTTCGATCTCGGTGATCAGCTCGTCCTTGGCTCGAGATGGCAACCATGAGATCTCGATCGCGTTGCGTTCCAGCTGCACAAGCTCGGCAGGGCCTAGGTCTGCCGCCTCCTGTAAGGCGACAAGATTGTCGGTCACATAGGCACCGAAGTACGCCGGATCGTCCGAGTTCACCGTGACCCGAAGGCCGAATTCGAGCAGCCGCTTGATCTCGGCTGCCTTGAGGTCGCCGGTCACCCACCGGTTGGATATCGGGCACGTAGTGAGCCCGAGGCCCCGGCGCCCGACTTCCATGGTGAGCTCCTCGCTCTCGAGGACGTTCACCCCGTGGTCGATCCGGTCGACTCCGATGACATCGAGACACTGGCGAATGTGCTCGACGGTGTTGTTCTGGTCCACGTCGCAGTGCATGGTGATCTGGTAGCCCTCCGACCGGGCGCGTGCGAACACCTCGGCGAACTTGGTCGGGGGGTTGTCCCGCTCGTCGGAGTCCAAACCGACGCCGACGATCCACTCCCGGTAGGGAAGTGACTGCACCAAGGTCGCCATCGCGTATTCAGCCGGGTAATCGCGCAAGAAGCACATGATCAGCTCGGCGCGAACGCCCAGCTGTTGTCGAGCATCGACGATCGCCCGCCGCAGGCCGCCGACGATCCTGCCGAACGCGACGCCGCGGGAGGTATGTGCCTGGGGATCGAAGAACATCTCCACGTAGCGGACGTTCTCGTCGTTTGCCCGCCGGAGGTACGCCCAGGCCAGATCGTAGAAGTCGTCTGCTGTGACGAGCACCTCCATTCCCTCGTAGTAGCTGACCAGGAAGGAGGTCAGGTCATTGAAGCGGTAAGACGCGCGCAGCTCGGCGACATCGGCGTAGGCGAGCTGGGTTCGGTTGCGCTGTGCGAGCGCGAACCTCAGCTCGGGTTCGAGGGACCCTTCGATGTGCAGGTGCAACTCGATCTTGGGCAGGCCACGTATGAAGGCAGCTATATCGCTCATGGGCTTACCGTAATCGCGCGAGGTATCTCCACGTCGGACTGCACCGGCCGGACGTGAGGCACCGCAGCGCTGGGCCGGCCTGCCCCGATCGCTCTCGTACGTGGCCGTCGCAGGATGTGTCCGGGCATCCCAATGCTTGTGACCGACCGGATGAAGGCGTCGTCGGAAACAGGGCCGCCGGATCGGTCCGGGACAATAAGCGGCCCAGGGTTGTCGAGAGCGCGACCGAGGCCTTTGGCACGGGCTTCGTTCGTGTGTGGTTGGTGACCGCACCAACACATGCCTGTGACCGCACCGACACATACCTGTCGGCGGTCGCGCCATCGTGCGGTTGTCACCGCGCCCGCTCTGGCCGCTACGCGGACCCCTATCGGCTCCGCGCCCGATCCGAGCTCATCCGCCTGGTTGAGACCAGCCCGTGGCTGAGCGTTCGGGCGATTGGCTCTTCAACTGGCGCTGACGGCGCTCTCATCCGCCCGCCATCGCACCGATGACGAAGAAGGGTTCAGCCCCTGTAACGACAGCGGTCGGCAGCGGTGCGTCCGGGGACTCGTGTGACAGGTCTTGCTCACACGCGAAAAAGCGCACGAACGCTCGCCGCTTCAGGGAAACGGGGTCGCGGATTGTGCCCTGAAGAACCGGAAGGCGGGACTCGAGCGCGTCGATCAGCGATCGCTGCGTCGCCAGGCCGTTGATCTCGAGCTCGACTTCCAGACCGACACCGGCGAGGGTCCGCAGGTGCGCCGGAAGGACAACCCGGATCACGGCAAGGTCTGGACTTCCACCGACAGAACCGCCGGCAAGTCCCTGACGATGGGCGCCCAGCTGTCCCCGGAGTTGGCCGAGGCATAAACCTGACCGCCGGTAGTGCCGAAATAGATGCCGCAATCATCCATCGAGTCGACCGCCATGGCGTCGCGGAGCACGTTCACGTAGCAGTTCCGCTGTGGGAGGCCTTCAGTGAGTGGCTCCCACTCGTTGCCGCCTGTCCGGCTGCGGTAGACACGCAGCTTCCCGTCAGGCGGGAAATGCTCCGAGTCGCTCTTGATGGGGACGACGTAGACGGTCTCGGGCTCGTGGGCGTGGACGTCGATGGCGAAGCCGAAGTCAGTCGGGAGGTTTCCGCTCACCTCTTGCCAGGACTCGCCGGCGTCGTCGGTACGCATGACGTCCCAGTGTTTTTGCATATAGAGCACCTGCGGGCGCGAGGGGTGAATGGCGAGGTGGTGAACGCAGTGGCCGACCTCCGCGTCCTCGTCAGGTATGGACCCGGAAACTAGCCCCCGGTTCTTCGGGTGCCAGGTGACACCGCCATCGTCGGTGCGGAACACGCCTGCTGCAGATATCGCCACAAAGACGCGATTCGGATCGGTCGGATCCACGATGATCGTGTGCAGGCACATCCCACCGGCGCCGGGCTGCCACGATTGCCCCGAGTCGTGGCCGCGGAGTCCCGCCAGCTCCCGCCAGTTCTCGCCGCCGTCGGTCGAACTGAAGATGCCCGCGTCCTCGACGCCGGCAAGGATCGTGTCCGGATCGTTCAGCGACGGTTCAAGGTGCCAGACCCGTGCGAACTCCCACGGGTGCGGTGTGCCGTCGTACCACTGGTGGGTGCCGGGCACGCCTTCGTACTGGAACTGGTTGCCCACCGGCTCCCAAGTGGTTCCGCCGTCGTCGGAGCGTTGGATCAACTGCCCGAACCATCCCGTTGACTGCGACGCGAAGATCCGGTTGCGGTCAACAGGAGAACCCTTGACGTGATAGATCTCCCAGCCACCGAAAAAGGGTCCCTTTATGTCCCAGACCTCGCGCTTTCCGTCAGAGGTCAGGACGAACGCGCCCTTTCGCGTACCGACCAGCACTCGTACACCGCTCATCTGTGCTCCTTTCCGATTACAACAGAGCGCTTCGCCGGTCCCAAACAGGACCGTGGGCAAGGCTCTTCATCTGTTGACAGGAGTAGGCGACTGCACTGCCAGGACTTCATCGCGACAGCGGGAGCGCCAAGGCCATCGCGCCTATTCCCGGGTAAGACGAAAGTATGGACACCAGATGAAGTTCCCCCTTCAACTCCGGTCGGGCAGGCCGGATGAGCTGCGCAGCCTAACGCCCTGGCCGAGCACCCCGGCTTCCCCGAGACGATTGTAGGCACGTGGCTTGTGGCAAGCCACCCTCGCGTGCAGGCTCTTGGTTTTGAGCCGAGCCCCGTCGCTCACCTGGGGGCGTATCGTGCGATGCGCCCCACTTGGTCACGACCCGATGTCCTCCCCGAGGTACGCCATTCGCACACGGTCGTCGCGCAAGAGAACCGAGGCGGTGTCCGCCAGCACGATCCTCCCGGTCTCGAGCACATAGCCGCGGTCGGCCAACTGGAGTGCCTTGGCTGCGTTCTGCTCGACCAAAAGGACCGTGACACCCTGCTCCCGGATCGTCTTGATGATCTCGAAGATCGTCTGGACAAACAGCGGGCCGAGTCCCATCGAAGGCTCGTCCAAGAGCAGAAGCCGGGGCTCAGCCATAAGTGCGCGGCCGATGGCGAGCATCTGCTGCTCTCCGCCGGAGAGGTTGCCACCCTGCTGCTTTCGGCGCTCCTTGATTATGGGGAACAGCTCGAAGACCTGGTCCATCTTGGCGGCCTGGCCGTGAGGCTTGTTGTAGGCACCGATCTCGAGATTCTCGAGGACGGTCATCTGCGGGAAGATCCGGCGCCCTTCTGGCACGTGACTGATCCCGAGCTCGACGGTCTTGTGTGCCGCGAGGCGCGAGATGTCGACACCGTCGAAGTAGACCGTGCCCAGCGATGCGTGGTGCAGCCCCGAGATCATCCGCAGAGTGGTGGTCTTGCCAGCACCGTTCGCGCCGAGAAGGGTTACGATCTCACCCTGCTCGACACTGATGGTGAAGTCGTGCAGAGCCGGAACTGTGCCATAACGGACCTCCGCGCCACTTACCTCCAGAAGGGCCATCAGAGCGCCTCCGTCCCGTTGTCCTCGTCGCTGTCGGGCGCGCCCAGGTAGGCATTGATGACGACTGTGTTCCTTTGGATCTCGGCCGGGGAGCCTTGTGCGATCACCTGGCCGAAGTTCAGCACGATGATCCTCTCCGCAACCGACATCACGAGCTTCATGTCGTGCTCGATCAACAGCACGGTCACACCCAACTGGGTGCGCACGTTACGGATGAGCTCCGCGAGCTCGACCTTCTCAGCCGGGTTGGTCCCCGCGGCGGGCTCGTCCAGCAGCAGCACCTCGGGGTTGGTCCCGAGTGCCCTCGCGATCTCGAGGCGCCGCCGGTCTCCGTAGGGCAGCGAGCTCGAGATCTCGTTCGCCCTTTTCGTCAGTCCGACGAACTTCAGGAGCTCGAGTGTCTTGAGGTCGCTCTCGTGCTCCTCGCGTCGAGTCCGCGGCAAGCGGAGCATGGCGCCGATGGCGCCTGTGTGCTGTTTGGACTCGACCCCGATCTTCACGTTCTCGAAGGTCGTCAACGCACTGAACATCCGCGAGGTCTGGAAGGTCCTCGCCACCCCGAGCCTGTTCACCTTGTAGGGCTTGCGACCGACGACGCTGACCGCGTGCCCGTGCTCGGGAGTGAAGATTATCGAGCCCTCTTGGGGCGTGTAGACGCCGGTCAGGCAGTTGAACAGAGAGGTCTTCCCGGCACCGTTCGGACCGATGATCGACAGGATCTCGCCACGGTTCAGGCTCAGTGACACGTCGCTCAGGCTCGTGACACCCCCGAAGCGCAGGGTCACGTGCTGGACCGAGAACACGACGTCGTCGGTAGTTGCCGGGGCGATCCCTGGCGTCGCGTCGGTCATTCCGTCTCCGGACCTATGTAGCCGGGCTCGTCGAGCGACAGCCGGCCGTACGATGACGGCAGCGTCTCTCCCATGGACGTGCTCCGCACCGGCCCGCCCGGGCTCTCGCTGTGACCGACGCCCTCCTCGGTGAGCAGGATCTCCCTGCGCCTGCGGCGTGAGGGGACGATGCCCTGTGGCCGGAAGATCATCATTAGCACTAAGAGCGCCCCCAGGTAGATGAACTCGTCCTGGAACTGGTAGTCCTGGAACGAGTGGACCTGGAGGTACTGGGGGAGCCACTGGATCAAGGAGGCACCGATCACCGCGCCCGCGATCGAGCCCATGCCACCGAAGATCACAAAGACGAGGACCAGGATCGACGTCTGGACGATGAAGTCGTTCGGTACGAGACTCTGCACTTGGCTTGCGAAGAAGACTCCGGCGAACCCGGAGGTCGAGGCCCCGATGGCGAATGCCATGACCTTGTACTTGAGCGAGTTGATGCCGACCGAGTCAGCCGCGACCTCATCTTCGCGGATCGCTGTCCAGGACCGCCCCACTCGGGACTGTTCGAGGAAGCTGAACCCGACCATGAACACGACCGCAACTCCGAGTATCAGGTAGTAGTAGGGAAGTACCGTTCCGGTCCAGCCATAGTTCACCCCTAAGAGGTGAACCGAGAACTGCGGGATGACGCCCGGGGTCCCCGCCGGTCCGCCGGTCACCCCATGGAGATTGTTCGCGACGATCTCGATGATCTCCCCGAATCCCAGGGTCACGATCGCGAGATAGTCACCGCGCAGCCGCAGCGTCGGAGTCCCGATCAGCACCCCTGTCAGCATCGCGGCCACGATGGCGAAGGGGATGATCCAGAACGGATTGAGGATGAAAGGCGGTTGGATGGGCAACGCGCCAGTGAAGTACGCCGTCGTGTACGACCCGATCGCCCAGAATGCGATGTAGCCGAGGTCGAGCAGGCCGGCGAAGCCGACGACCACGTTGAGGCCCATGGAGAGCAGCACATAGATCGCGACCTGGGTCGTGAGTATCGACTGGATGCCCGGGTCCATGTGCAAGGGCCACTGGATCGCCACGAGCAGCGCCGCGATCGTGATCGCGGTCTTGCCGTATGCGAATTTCGTTTGTTTCGTGATCCCGGCGAATTCGAACCGGTTGCCCTGCTTGGAAGCTGACCCGGAAAGGGCGCGGACGAGGTCCACCGCGACCGCCACGAGGACATAGACGACCACGACGGCGCCGATGGCCATCACGACGAGCCCGGCGGTGCGGCTGTGAGGAAGCACATGGACCGAGGCGAACCAGTGCGCGACCGAATGCGGCGTCGATGCTCGCCATGCGCTCCAAGTGGTCCACATCAGCCACCCGTAGACCAAGAGGACGACTCCGCCAAGCCTGAAGAGCCGGCGCCCACGCTGGGTGTCGACATGCCTGTGGACAAAGGCGAGGCCGAAGAGCAGGCCTTCGAGCGCGGCAAGACCGAGCGCGAGCCACAGCAAGAGAAGACCGAGCGTCCGGCTGTGCGGCACCGCCCCGATCGTGTTGAGGTACTTCGAGACAGGGTTGTGCATCCACGCGAGTACCCCATAAAGGGCGAGGAGCGCGTAGCCTCCCAGCCTCGCGATCCGCAGCGACTGTGACTCGAACAGGTAGACGACCAGTTCCATCGCCGCGAACGCACATCCGACCTCGATGCAGACGCCGGGCTTCCAGGTGTCCTTCGGCGAGATCCACGAAACCCATATGAATCCGATTGCGACGATCGCCGCATAGAGGGCGAGCCGCATCGTGCGCTGTGCAGTCACACGCACGATCTCGGAGCGGACGCGGCTGACGGCCGAAGTCGTCGGGCCGCCGAAGCCCTGCGAGATCGAGACGACGGCGAAGATCACGCCACCCGCGCCGAGGAACCAGAACAGTCTCGGGAACTGCAGCGAACCGGTGAACCCTGAGGTCGGTGCGGCGTTGGTTCCTGGCGGTCCGGTCACGATCGCGAGGATCACAGCTGCCAGCAGGCAAATGCCGAGACGCCGCGCGGCCGCAGTTGCCATGAGTCGCGAAAGCTGCTTGGAGACCTGAGCCCGCCTCGGTTCGTTGAGGGGTCTCGCGCCCGAGCGCGCCTCGGTGTGAAGGCCAGTCGGCGTCATGCCTCCCTCCCAAGCCGCTCTCCCAAGATGCCAGTCGGGCGGAAGAGAAGGAGCATTACGAGCACGCCGAATGCGACGACATCCTGCCATTCTGCAGACATCCAGCGCAGCGGCACGCTCTCGAACACCCCGAGCAGTAGCCCGCCGATCATGGCGCCCCGGATGTTGCCGATGCCACCGAGGACCGCGGCGGTGAAGGCCTTCAGGCCTGGCACAAAGCCCATCGTGTAGATGACCCCGAACTGCAGACCGAACAGGAATCCGGCCGCACCGCCCATGAGCCCGCCGAGAACGAAGGTGAGCGCGATCGTCCTGTCGATGTGCACGCCCATGAGACTCGCGGTCTCGGCGTCCTGCGCGACCGCACGGATGCCCTTGCCGAGCTTTGTCCGGTTCACGACCGCGTCGAGCACGATCAAAAGGACTACAGCGGTGACCATGGTCAGGACCCAGTCGGACTGGACACCGACGCCGCAGAGGGAGAAAGCATTGCCCTGGACCACAGCCGGCGTCTGGATGAAAGCCGTGTAGCGCCCAAATTCCTTGCCGGCGATGTTGTAGAGAAAGTACGACGCACCGATGGCACTGATCAGGTACGTGAGCCTCGGGGCGTTGCGCTTGCGCAAGGGTCGGTACGCGACCCGCTCGAGCACGAATGCGGTTGCGCCACCCGCGAGGGCGCCCGCGACGATTCCGATGAGCATGAAACCGATCGCCCAGAACCCAGCTGGACTCGAGGTTCCTAGCACCGCCCTCATGGCGAACAGGCCGCCGAACCCACCGGCCATCACGACCTCGGAGTGAGCGAAGTTGATCAGCCTGAGCACGCCGTAGACCAGCGTGTACCCGAGAGCGATGAGCGCGTAAAGAAACCCGTTAGCGAGACCGCCAACCACGAGCGAGACCCATATGTTGTTGTTTGCTATGAACCCCGGGCAATGCATGCGTCCGATTCACTCCCCTCGGCCTTGCGCAGCAGATTACTAACTTGTGGCGAAAGGGCCAGATGACGAAAAAGCCGGGCACTCCGCGAAGCGGAATGCCCGGCTCGTTCTCACGATGTCGAGTGGTGCTACTCGAGCCCGATCTGCACCAGGCTGCCGTGCTGCACTTGGTTCGCGTAGATCGCGTCGCCCTTGATGTTCCCGTTGGACGTGAAGGAAATCGTCTTGGTAAGGCCGACGTAGCTGATCTTGTGCAGGCCAGCGACCACCGCCTTGCGGGTGATGGCCATCGTGCCGGTCTTGCCGGAGGAGAGGATCTTGAGCTCGTCGATGACGGTGTTTGCCGCATCGAAGGCCTCAGCTGAGTAGATAGCGGGGGCGAAGTGAGCGAGCTTCTTGAACCCTGCGGCGAAAGTGTTGTCAGCGGCCGTCTTGCCGATGACAGCGCAGGCACAGCTGGCATAGACGCCGTTGGCAGCGGTGGGAGGGTTGGTGCCGGCGATGAGCGAGATGCTGTCGCTACCGTCGCCGCTCATCACCTTGCCCGTGTAGCCCGCCTTGTGCAACGCGCTGACCAGGAGGCCAAGGTCGCAGTAGTAGCCGCCGTAGAAGAGCATCTGCGGATCGGCCTTCACGACAACAGCCGCGTCATCGGGGTACTGGGTCGGACTTGCGGTCCCGTCGCTGCACTGAGTGGTGCCCGGGAACGACCCGGTCGTCACCTTCGCGCCGTCCTTCTTCGCCTGGGAGGCGAAGGCGCCGGCAAGCCCCACACCGTAGGTGCTGGCGTCGTCGACGACGTACAGCTTCTTGTCCTTGAGCGTGTTGACCACCCAGTTGGCGTCAGCCGGTCCCTGGACTGAGTCGTCCGCCACGACCCGGAAGAAGTTCTTCCATCCGTAGGTTGCTAGGGCCGGCAGGGTCGCCGACGGGCTCACAGTCGCAACGCTGTGCGTGCTGAAGGTCGGCTCGGCAGCCTTGGTCGCACCCGAGAAGGCGGGGCCGACAACTGCGATGACCGACTGGTTGGAGCTGAGCTCCTGGGCGTCGGTCGGCGATAGCGTCGCCGAGCCCTGGTCGTCCTTGGCGATGTAGACAAGCTTGAAAGGAAGGTTGCCGAACGCCGACTTCCCGGAGTTCGCTTCGTTGACGGCGTACTGGACCGCGTACGCCATGTTCAGGCCAAGCTGCGCATTGCCACCCGAGAGCGGACCTTCGTACGCGAGGTCGAAAGTCGGCTTTGCTGTTGCCTGGTGCTTAGCGTTTGCGAACGCCGCTCCGCTCAAACTGGCCAGCACGAGTGCTCCGGCCACGAGCGGAACGACAACCTTGATGAGCGACTGCCTCATGTGGTCTCCTCCACTTTGGGTATGCACTTGGGGAGTCCCCGTTCGCCCCCCTAGTACCTGTCCGCGGACAGTGCGGAAACATTACTGGATCAGTGACAATTGAACAAGCCCGGACGTAACCAAGACGTAACCGGGCGGCAACACAAGTCCCAAGGGGAACCTCGCGTGGCCGACGAGGCGGCAGGAGGCGATGAGTGACGGGATTCGAGGCCCTGCCTGCCCTCTTGGCACGCGCCAGGTCCAGGCCCGGACCGGCATCGGTCGCGAGCTCAGTTGATGATCGTAATGAGGGTCCCGTAGGCGAGATAGGGCCAGGCGCGTGCCGCATCAGGGAGCGGCAGCTCGACGCAGCCGAGGCTTTGCGGGATGCCGTAGTCGGCGCGGTCCATGTAGTGCACTGCGTCGTTGCCGTTGAAGTACGCGATGTACTGGACCAGATCGGCGTAGTGCGCCCCGTCCGGGTTAGTGCCCCGCATGACCTGTCGCCTAAGACGCGTGTAGACGGGGAAGGTGCCGTCGGGCGTCGGGGAGCCGGCGATGCCCATGTTGGCGAGACTGCGCAGCACGACGACCCCGTCGTGGTAGATCGTGAGCGACTGTGCGCTCGCCTTGTCGGCGAGCGCGTAGTTGTACCCGCCGGTGTTGACCGTGTTCGCCTGGATCGCCCCGATCAGGGAGGTCCACAACGAGGCCCCGACGTCTCCGTTCGGCGTCAGACCATGGTCGGCCTGGAAGGACATGATGAGACCGCGGGTGAAGGTGTTGTCAACCCCTGGCTGCCACATGGCACCTAGCCGGGCCGGCCAGCCGGTGTCTCGCCAGGAATAGCGACCAGGGGGCGGGTTGTAGATGGCGGCGAGCTGGGCACCGGCGTCGCTCGGAGCGATCGTCGCGCCGGTCGGGGTCCAAGCGAGCGGAGAGTAGTCGAGCAGCGAGAGGAGCTGCTGGAGACGGACGACAGACCCGTTCGCGATCTGGAACTGTTCGCTGACCGATTGTCCGAGCCGGCCGCCGTTGGTTCCGACGACTCCGTTGCCACCTCCCGGCACGGTGACAGCGATGGTGCCAAGCGGCGCGAAGTCCGTGCTCGGCGTGAAGGTGAGCGTCGATCCGCTGGCTCGCCAGGACCCGGCTGTAGTCGGGCTCACAGTCGGCAAGGGAGAGCTCTTGGACAACGGGGAGGACAAGGTGACACTGATCGGTGTGCTCGGCGAGACCCCGCTGGATCCGCCTGAGGGGGCGATCGATCGGACGCTCAGCGGGGCCGGAGCGACCGTCGTGCCGACTTTGGACCCAGCGGGTTGATGGCGGTGTCCTTTTGCCCCGGCCGGTGCCTGATGGTCGAGGCTGCGCGTGACGAGGGCACCGATCGCGCCTCCGACACACAGCACGAGGACGATGGTTGTCAACACAGCGACCAGCGGGCGTCGAGGGCGTGCTCGGTAGGTGGTCGTGGCGACTCCTTCTCCCTCGGTGTGGTCGGTCCGCCCCGTCGCGGTCTCGCAGTCGCGCAGTAGATTGAACTGCCAAATTCTCCCGGTACCGTACATGAGCTGTCAACGGTCAAGGAGGCCTCCCGGACATGGACAATCGTCGTGAGCGCGTGCCGTTCAGCACCGAACTCCGAGCCGCGGGCCGAGAGCCGGGCCCGTTCGGTGGCAAGTTGCACCGGCGCGTCGCCTCGCTGATGGCGGGGTCATGCTTGGTCCTGACCGAGAGCGATGGACCGGACTGGGGCTACCACGACGCCGACGTCAACGTCGCGCTTGGCAATCTCGTCGCTGACGTTGCCGGCGCCGAGGCATCGTGGTCCAAGGGCGGGCACGGGAAATAGGTCGCGGGACCAGGCGCTGGTTGGAGGGATTCTTATGCTCATCGTCGGGACCACGGCCCACCTCGAGGATCTTGACCGTTCGTACACCTACGCCCAGGACGTCTCTGTCACCGCTCTGGCCGTCGGTCCCTTCGCAGGCGGGGTCGGGAGCCTCCTGCCGTCGAGTCCTCACCCGGTGTGGAGCATTCTCGACCAAGAGCGCGTCATCCAGCTCGAGGAGTTCGACGTCGCACCGCTGGTGCGGCTGCCGGCGGAGACCGCCCAGAGCCTGGCGGTCTCCTCAGGAGGCAGCCTCGTGGTCGGAACCGAAGGAGCTCATATCCTCACGGTGACGTCCGACGGCGTCGTCGGCGAGGTCACTTCCTTCGACGCGGTCAAAGGAAGGGATTCGTGGCAGAACCCTGCCGGGCGCCTGCCCGACCTACGGTCGATCGCGGTCTCGAGCGCCGACATCTGGTTCGCCAACGTGCATGTCGGGGGCGTCTGGCGATCGAGGGACCGCGGCGAGTCCTGGCAGAACCTCATCCCGCCCGAGTCGGACGTGCACGAAGTCGTCACCGGAGACGGCGGTCGTGTCGCGGTGGCCGCGGCGATCGGCCTCGGATGGAGCGAGGACGACGGCGACACCTGGCAGTGGACGACCGATGGCCTGCATGCCGGCTATTCGAGGGCGGTCGCCCTCGACGGTGACACCGCCTTTGTCACCGCCTCGACAGGTCCCGACACGACCGACGGCCGCCTGTACCGATGCCACCTGGGAGAGGCCCTCGAGCCGTGCTCAGGTGGGCTTCCCGAGTCCTTCCCCTTCAATCTCGACTCCGGGTCCCTCGCGGCATCCGGCGGCCAGGTCGCTCTCGGCACGCGCAACGGTCGCGTCTTCCGTTCGAGCGACAACGGCTCGACGTGGGCTCTCGCGGCCGACCGGATGCGACCGGTTCGCGTCCTGCGCTTTGGCTGAGGAGCCCTTGGCCGGACCGTGGACCGATTGTCGTTGATCCGATCGGACGGTACGCGAATGAGGCGGCTGTACCAGGTGGTGCAGTTATGATCGGGCGACCAGCGCCGGCAAGAGCAGCTGGAACACTCCGCCCGGGTGGGCATGAACTCGATGATGGCGCCCGGACGCGACCACGGAAGGGGACACGGTGTCGGGGGAATCTGTCAGGCAGAATCGGGGCGGTCAGAGCGCGCCAGGAGCCATGAAGGCCCGAGGCCGGGGCTGGTCCATCCGGCTTGGCGTCGTGGGAGCCGCAGTTCTCACCTGCAGCCCCTTCCTCGCGATGCTGCCGTCTGTGTCGGCCGGCGCGAGCTCGCGACCTCCGACGATGGTGATCGTCACGGGCGCGCCTTCGATTCCCGCGGGCGTCGGCGCGTTGGGTTCGGTGGCGGCGGGCTCGACCGAGGCCGGCATCGTCGTGCTCCGGCCTTCTGACCAGAAGGGGCTCACGAGCTTGCTCAGCGCAGTGACGGACAAGAGCTCTTCGCTCTTTCACCACTACCTGGCGCCCGGGGAGTTCGCGAGTCGTTTCGGCCCCAGCCGGGCGACGATCGCGGCCGTCAGTTCCCAGCTGACATCGGAGGGCCTCCGTGTGACCAAGGTGTCGAGCGACGGCCT
Organism: Acidimicrobiaceae bacterium; assembly: GCA_003140595.1. Taxonomy (GTDB): domain Bacteria; phylum Actinomycetota; class Acidimicrobiia; order Acidimicrobiales; family Bog-793; genus Fen-455. Next base: position 39,487 of record PLKG01000066.1, read on the forward strand.
CCTCGTGAACTTCTCAGGCCCTGCCGCCACAGTCGAGAAGGCATTTCGGACCGGGATCGAGCGCTACCGGCTCGCTGACGGCTCGATCGGCCAGGCGACGACGTCGCAGGTGCGAGTGCCGTCCGCCATCGCCGGTTCAGTGACCGCGGTGGTCGGCCTCGACGACCTCGTCCACCCGCGGTCAGCTGACGTGAGGCCCGGCCCAATCTCGGTGCAGCGCACTTTCCCCTCCGCCAGATCAGTGAGCTTCTCGCACCCGGCCGGCTCGCCGAACGCATGCACGCCCGCCCAGCAGGACGCGGAGACTTCCGGCGGGCTCACCGACGACCAGATCGCCAACGCCTACGGTGCTTTCGGGCTTTACAGGGCAGGAGACTTCGGACAAGGCCAGCACATCGCCGTGTACGAGTTGCAGCCTTTCTTGGCGACCGACATGGAGAACTTCGACTCGTGCTATTTCGGCGCCGCCCAAGCAGCACAGATGGCCGGTGCGAAAGGCGTTCTTGCCGGCAGCCGGCTGTCGATCATCCCGGTTGACGGCGGCGAGATTCAGCCCGGGGCCGGCAGCTCGAACGACGAGGCGGACCTCGACATCGAGGATGTCTCCGCGATCGCCCCGCAGGCGAACATCGACGTCTACGAGGCCCCGAACACCACCTCCGGCGGCCTGGACGAGTACTCGCAGATCGTGAACAAGGACGTCGACCAGGTTGTCACCTCGAGCTGGGGCGTCTGCGAGCAGCTGGCCCAGGTGGCCGAGCCCGGCGTGCAGGAGGCTGAGAACCTGCTGTTCGAGCAGGCCGCAGCCCAGGGCCAGACTGTCCTGTCGGCGGCAGGAGACACCGGCGACGACGAGTGCAACGAGGGGCGGTCCACCGCTCCGCCCTCCGGGCAGAACCTGCTCTCGGCTCTCGATCCCGCCAGCCAGCCCTACGTCCTGTCCGTAGGGGGAACGACCATCGACGACGCCACCCAGCCAGCTTCCGAACACGTCTGGGACGACGGCGCCCAGTGGGGTGCCGGCGGCGGCGGCATCTCGGAGTCCTGGACGATGCCGAGCTGGCAACTGGCGGTGGCGAACTCGCGCGAGAACCCGGTCGACATCGCGAACGCCGAGGCCTTCGAGACCGAGACCAAGAGCGCGAGCGCGCCATTCACGACGCCGACATTCTGTGACGGAACCTTGAATCTCGCCTCGGGAACCTTGTGCCGTGAGATGCCGGACGTCTCGGCACAGGCCGACGAATTCACCGGCTCTGTGACGATATACGGCAAGTCCCTCGGTTACGGCGCCTCCGACGGGTGGGCGACTATCGGCGGAACCTCGTCGGCGACCCCGATCTGGGCCGCCCTGCTGGCTCTCGTCAACGCCTCGCCGTCCTGTTCGGCCGACAAGATCAACGGGGTCCAGGACGCGGGCTTCGCCAGCCCGCTTCTCTATGGCATCGCGGGGAACGCGACTGCGTACGCCAGGTCCTTCAACGACATCGTCTCGGGCAACAACGACGACTTCGGCCTCGACAACGGGCTCGTCTTTCCGGCGCGCGTCGGCTTCGACATGGCGTCCGGGCTTGGGTCACCGCAGCTGACCACCCCAACTGGGGGGAACGGCCTCGCGTTCTACATGTGTGACTACGCCGGCCAGTTCTCGCCGCCGAGCTTGACAGGGCTCACGCCCTCGTCGGGCTCCACCGCGGGCGGCTACTCAGTAACCGTGTCCGGGTCGGGGTTCGGCACGCCCGGCAGCCCGAACGTCTCTGGCGTCGAGGTTGGAGGGGCGCCGGCGACGAGTGTCGTCGTCACGAGCACCACGACGCTCACCGCGGTCTTCCCTGCGGCGGCCGCGACCATGCCGTCCGGTTCGCCGGGATCGGCAGCCGGGCCGGCAGCGGTGGTGGTGACTTTGAAGAACGGGGAGTCGAGCTTCCCGGGCGCGAAGTCCGTGTTCGAGTACGTGGACGAGAGCCCATCGCCGTCCCCGGTCCCGACCGTGACCAGCGTCGGTCCCTACGCCGGTCTCGAGTCGGCACCTACTCCTGTCACGATCCACGGCTCGGGGTTCACCGGCGCGACGAAGGTCAGTTTCGGGGGCGTGGCTGTAGCGACCTTCGCGGTCAAGTCCCCCTACGAGATCCTCCTTACGCCGCCTGCATATTCGAGCCAGGCGTGCGCACCGCTCCCGAAAACTGCCGTGTACGCGGGTGAGAACGCGACCAACGACATCTGCCAGGTGCAGGTCGTGGTAACCAACGCGGCAGGCTCGAGCGCGACGAGCACGATCCTGCCCCCGTATGAGGGCGCGCTGACCTTCGACAGCATGGGTGCTCTGGTGGTGCCGCCCGCGTACGAGGTATCGCCGAAGCAGACCGAGTACGACTACATCCCCGCACCGAAGGTCACCTCGGTCTCGACGGGCACGGTCGCCGACCTGCAGAAATACTGTGTGGCGCCCGTGTCGGCCAAGTGCAACGCTCCGTTGCTCGCGAGCGAGTCGGGAGGCCTGCCGGCCAACCTGATCACGGTCGTGGGGACGGGCATGAACAACCAGACCCTCAACTACGCTACTTTGGGAGCGCCGTCGGACGAGAACTCCATCGTCTACCCGGTCGCAGCGACCGGCACGTCGCTGGAACTTGTCGTACCGGCACTGCCCAAGTCCGACAAGCCTCCGACCGTCGAGCCGTTCTCCCTCCCGGTCGGCTTCACCTCAATCGCGGGCGCGTCCAACGAAAGTAACGTCGTCTATGCCGGTGTCCCGCAGGTGACCAATGTCGAGAACCCGCGCACGCACAAGCCCGGGGTGCCTGACACGGTGGCCTGTTCGAGCTCGCCGCCAAGCTCTGGCTGCGGCACGCCGGTTGACATCGCCGGCAAGGGGCTGCTCCAAGCTGTCGGCGCGGTCGGATTCGTGGACAACCAGACCGGTTTCTCGCTCGGCACCCAGTACAACTTCGCGGTCAGGAGCGATACGCGCATCTCCACCGAGTCGGTCGCGCAGAACCCGGCCGTCGCGGACGTCGAGGTCTGCACGGTCACCAACTGCAGCCACGACCCCGAGACCGACCAGTTGTTCATCTATCCACCCGGCAACCCCACCATTTCGTCGATGGCACCCGCCATCGGACCCGCTCAGGGCGGGAATGAGGTTGTCCTCGACGGAGCGAACCTCGGATGCGTCGTCGCTGTGGCCTTCGGCAAGGTGGTCACCTTCGAGACCACCAACTCGCAGGCTCTGCTCGCCTGTGGCACCACGAACCAGGTGATCGTCGCCGCCCCGCCGGGCAAGTCCGGGGAGAGTGTCCCGGTCTCGGTTGCGACAGTGGAGAGCGCCCTCGACCCGAAGGGCACCGCGAGCAATTCCACCCCTTACACCTACACGCCGAGCGCCCCCAGCTCGCCGACCGGAGTCAAGGCGACGACCAAGCCCGGCTCAGCAGGCGTCAAGTGGGGCGCGCCGGCAAGTGATGGAGGAAGCCCGGTCATCGGCTACACCGTGACCGCATCGTCGCCAGGTCTGGCGGGCGAGCGCAGCGTCTTTGCGGCCACGACCCGGAGCACGACCTACTACGACCTGCAGGCGGGCGCGCCCTGGACATTCGCTGTGAGGGCGATATCCGCCCAAGGCGAGGGTCTCGCAGGATTGTCGGACCAGGTCACACCCGCGCTTGGTGACGACGGGTATGTCGTCGAGACGGTGAGCGGCGCGGTCCTCGGCTTTGGAGATGTCCAGTCCCACGGCGGCATTGCCGGCCAAGGCGAGAGAGCAGTAGCCATCGCGACTTCTGCTGACGGGCTCGGATACTGGATCGTGACGAGCACCGGTTCGGTGACGGCCTTCGGCGACGCTGGGTTCTTTGGCCAGACCTCGACGAAGAACGTCACCGGCATCGCGTCGTTGCCGGGCGACGACGGCTACTGGATTGTCACCAGCAGCGGCGGCGTGCATGCCTTCGGGCGGGCGAAGATCTATCCGGGCAAGGTGCCCGCCGGTTCGGACATCACCGCCATCGCATCTTCACCCGACGGCAAGGGCTACTGGCTGGTCGCGCGCGACGGGGTCGTGACGGGCTTCGGCGACGCTCTGTCTCACGGATCGCTCCGATCGACGAGCTCGAAAGTGTCGGTCGTTGGGATCGCGGTCACGAGGAACGGGAGGGGCTACTGGCTCGCTACGGCCTCCGGCGGCGTGTTCGCCTTCGGCAGCGCCCAGGCCTACGGTTCGCTGCCGGAGGGCGAATCGAGCCAGCCGATCGTGGGCATCGCGGCTACGCCGGACGGTTACGGCTACTGGCTCGTCTCCTCGAGCGGGAAGGTCTACAACTTCGGAGCCGCGCGCAACCTGGGTGGCACGACGAGCGCCGCTGCGATCGGCGTTTAGGTTCGTCGGGCCGAACTGGGGACATGTGACGGCGGCGTGGCCTTTACGGCCACGCCGCCGTCCACCTGACCGCAACTGCCAGGCGCCGTCCTCGCCCGGGAGTAGTCGTCCGGCACCCTCAGGCGACGAGGCCGGGGTCGTGGCCCTCTGCCTGCTCGAGGACGACAGGGAGCCCGGCTGCGGTGATCGCAACCCGGAGGACATCGGCAAGTTCGCCGTACTCGTCCGCCCTCGTGCTCGAGCGGCGGTGCACCATCCCGACGCGGCGACCCGGAAGCGGCGAGCCCCCAAACCGTGCAGTCGAGAGTGGTCCGCGGACCTCCACCGGAACGGCGCTCGCCGGCAGCAGGGTCACACCGAGCTTGGCCGCGACGAGCTGGGAGACAGTAGTGAGCGAGCCCATCTTCGCCCCTTTGCCCACCGTGGCTCCGGCTTGGCGGCATACGTCGATCGTCTGGTCGCGCATGCAGTGCCCCTCCTCGAGCAGGAGGACGTCGAGGCCCTGCAGAGTGGTCGTAGGGAGGTCTCTCGCGCCTGCGAGGCGGTGCTCTTCATGGACGAGCAGTACGAACTCCTCCCAGTAAAGGGGCAGCTCTACGGTCTCGGCCCTGTCGCTCGGCAGGGCCATCACGAGAAGGTCCAGGCTCCCGTCCTCGAGCGCCGCCAGGATGGTGCGCGTCGTTGCCTCGGTGATTTCGGGCACGAGGTCCGGAAAGCGCGCCCCGAATGCCTCGAGGATCGTCGGGAGCAGGTAGGGGGCGACGGTCGGTATCACGCCGAGTCTGAGTGGCCCGTGGTGGGTCTGCCCCGAGCGCCCCGCGTCCGAGACCAGGTCGTTCAGTGCCGCGAGGGTGTGGTGGGCCATCGGCAGGAGCTGCTCTCCGAGGGCCGTCAGCATGACGCCCCGGGGCGTGCGTTCGAAGAGCCTGGCTCCGAGACTCGCCTCGAGCGCGGCGACAGCAGCAGACACAGCGGGCTGGGTGACCGCGAGGTCGTCCGCGGCGGCGCCGAAGTGTCGCTGGTGAGCGACCGCAGCGAATGCGCGAAGCTGGACGACGGTAGGATCTGTCATAAAGTTAATCTATCACCCAATGTAGTTTCTCTACTTTGCTCGATCGGTTTGGAGTCAGGCAAAGTAGTGACCACACAGGATCAACTCTCAAGGAGAGACCGCATGCTTGGTATCGGTGACCGTTTTCCGGAGTACTCCCTCACCGCGCTCGTCCCTGGCGACCTGAGGGCCGTCGACGCGAGCTCGCCCGACGACTTCTTCACGACGATCGACTCGTCGAGCTACGAAGGCAAGTGGCGGGTCGTCTTCTTCTGGCCCAAGGACTTCACATTCGTCTGCCCAACCGAGATCGCCGAGTTCGGGCGGCTGAACAACGAGTTCGCCGATCGTGACGCACAGGTGCTCGGGGGCTCGGTCGACAACGAGTTCGTCCACTACGCCTGGCGCCTGCAGCACGAGGACCTGAAGGACCTCCCCTTCCCGATGCTGTCGGACCTTGACCGTGAGCTCGTCACAGATCTCGGTGTCCTCAACGTCGAGGGAGTCGCCGACCGGGCGACTTTCATCGTCGACCCCGACGGGATCATCCAGTTCGTCATGGNNTTGCAGACCGAAGAGCTCTGCGCCTGCAACTGGCACAAGGGCGCGGCGACGCTAGACGTGAAGGCGCTCATGAGCTCCGGCGCCTGATGGGCGTCCCCGCACTCAAAGAGGCGCTGCCCGCCTACGCGAAGGACATCCGGCTCAACCTCGACTCGACCATCGGGGTCTCGACGCTGCCCGAGCAGCGCCTGTGGGGCACGGTGCTCGCGACGGCAATCGCGTCACGGGGGGCCCGCGTGCTCCTCGAGCTGGCGCGCGAGGCCAAGGAGCACCTCTCGGAGCAGGCTTTCGACGCTGCGAGATCAGCAGCTGCGGTCATGGCGATGAACAACATCTACTACCGGAGCAAGCACCTGCTCACCGACGAGGGGGAGACGGGCTACGCGGACATCCCCGCACGGCTGCGGATGCAGGTGATAGGCACCCATGGTGGCGTGGACCCGGCGGACTTCGAGTTCTGGTGCCTCGCGGTGAGCGCGGTGAACGGCTGCGGGGGCTGTCTCGCCTCTCACGAGAGGGCGCTACGCGAGCTTGGCGTCGGCAGGGACCAGATCCACGAGGCACTCAGGATCGCTTCGGTGGTCCACGCAGTGTCCGTCACGCTCGAAGCCGAGGAAACCACGGCGAAGGACGTCAGCGCCTAGGTCAACAGACGAACGCCACACAGTGCGAGCGCCCGGCTCACAAGTTCGACCTCGCCGAGCGCGACGTGCTCGTCCGGCTGGTGTGCGATCGCGACATCACCCGGGCCGAAGACGACCGTGGGACATCCAGCGGCCTCGTACCACGCGGCATCGGTCGCGAACCGCATTCCTGGGCGCGGTTCGGTGACTGGCCGTCCGATGTCGGCGAGGACGTCGGTCAGGACCTTTTCGAGCGGGCCGTTGCCGGACCCTTTGAGAGGCGGGAAGGCGACGGTCCGTGACAGCTCCCAGTCGAGGCCCGGGCGCTCGGTCCCGAGCCGGGCGAGCAGAAGCCGAACCTGTTCCTCGACCTGTTCGAGGTCCTCGGTGGGCAGCACTCTTCTGTCGAGTGTGAGCTCGCAGCGATCGGCGACGGTGGATCCCCCGCGGCCACCTTTGACGATCCCGACCGAGTAGGTCGCCGGACCGATCCCCGCCAAACCAGATCCCGAAAGGCGTCGGGTCTCCTCCTCGACGAGGACGACGAACGCGGCTGCGTCGTGAATCGCGTTCCGGCCGTCCTCGGGATGGGAGCTGTGGACGGCCTTGCCGTGGAAGACGATCTCGAAGTTGAGCTGCCCGTTTCCCCTTGCGAGCACCTGGCTGCCAGATGGTTCTGTGACGATGGCCCAGTGAGCATGTTGCTCTGCGGCTGCCTTCCTGGCACCGGCGGAGCCGACCTCCTCGTCGATGACGGCGTGGAGGGCAAAGCTTCCCTTAAGCGAGATGCCTGACTTGTTGACGGCGAGCAGCGCCGCGGCCGCTGAGGCAAGCCCGGCTTTCATGTCACAAGAGCCGCGGCCGTAGACACGCCCGTCGGTCACCGCTGCCGAGAAGGGGTCGAGCGTCCAGCCCTCGCCGGCGGGCACGGTGTCGAGGTGCCCGCACATGACCAGAGTCGGTCCGCCAGCACCCACCTTCGCGTAGAGGTTCGGCCTGCCCGGAGCTGCTTGGTCGAGGCGACAGGCGACGCCGCGCTGTTCCAGGAACGACGCCAGTAGCTGGGCGCAGCGTTCTTCGTTTCCGGGCGGGTTCTCACTCGGCTCGGCTATCAGGTCACAAAGCAGCTGGAGGGTTTCCTCGTCGTCGATCGCCTCGAGCACGCGGCTTTCGAGAGCACTGACCCGGCTCGTGGGCGATGAAGGGCGGTCCGTGCCGGAGGCGGAAAAGGCGACCATACTTCGCCAAAGCTATTCGGGCGCGCACCTGAGAGGAGATTCGTGGCTACTGACCTGCTGAGCAACGAAGGACCGAGACAGAAGGTGGGCTTCGTCGGCCTGGGCACCATGGGCTTCGCGATGGCTGCCAACTTGGCGCGAGCAGGATTCCCCCTCACAGTCTGGAACCGGACACCTGGGCGTGCGGGACCGCTCCTGGCGCTCGGGGCGCGCGAGGCGAGCAGCCCGCGCGAGGTGGCGCGCTCAAGTGACGTCGTCGTCACCTGCGTGACCGACTCGCCGCAGGTGACCGAGGTCGTGTTCGGACCCGGTGGGCTGGCCGAGGGATTCGCGACGGGGTCACTGTTGGTCGACTGCTCGACGACAAGCCCAGCCAGCGCGCGCGATCTCGGGGCGCGCCTTCACGACGGTGGAGTCGCCGTGATCGACGCGCCCGTTTCGGGCGGTTCTGAGGGCGCTGTGGCCGGGACGCTGACGATCATGGTCGGTGGGGAGTCCGCAGATGTCGAGCGGGCACACGACGTGCTCTACGCGATGGGCCGCACCGTCACCCACCTTGGGCCAATCGGCTCGGGACAAGTGGCCAAAGCGGTCAACCAGGTGATCCTGTGCGGGACGTACCTGGGCGTGGCGGAGGGCGTAGTGCTCGCGATGAAGGCCGGCATGGACGTCGAGCGTCTTGTCTCTGCGCTCGCAGGCGGAGCGGCAGGCTCGTGGGTGCTCGAGAACCGCAGCGGCCGGATGATCGACGACAGCTACCCGCTGGGCTTCAAGATCGCCCTGCACCGCAAGGACATGGCGATCGCGCTCGAGCTTTCCCGCAGCGTCGGTGCCGTGCTTCCGGTGGCCGCGCTGGCGGCGAGCTTCGAAGACGGGTTGATCGCCCAGGGCCACGGAGACGACGACAACTCGGCGCTCGCCCGGCCGGTTCGCCTACTTTCGGGGTTGTGACGCCGCTGCGAGTTAGCCTTCGCCAGGACCTGCAGCACGGTGGACGACGACGAACGGCGTGAGCTCGTCTGCTTGGCCCATCGGGTTGTCGAGCAGGAGGAGCCGGGCTTGGGCCCTGTCGACCGGCATGTCCGCGCTCATCCCGAGCACCTCCACGTTGATGTTGTTCCCGTCGATGATCACAACCGGGTGGCCGAGGAAACGCGCGAAGGAGGCGCAAGCCTTGTCCGGGTCCGCGGGCCCGAGCATCGCGAACTCGTCGAAGGGAGCGATGGTGTCCGGGTTGAAACCGTCGATCTCAGAGATGCGGTGACCGGCGATACGGTAGAAGTCGCCGTGGCGTCCGAACAGCTTGGTCACGCCGCCGACGACCATGGCGAAGGCCGCGCGCGCCGCCCCGGTCTGCATGATCGCCACCTGCATCTTGCGCGGGTCTGAGTACGCGACATCGTGCTCGTATTTCTTCGTGCCCTTGACGATGAGCTTGGCGAGCAGCCCTGGCCGTACCACCGACTGGTGCACGACTCTGCCCTCGGAAATCGCGACGACCTTTTCCGACATCGCCACGAAGTCGCCCTTGTTGAGCAGCGGCCGGACGTGGGTGTCGAGGAGGGGCTCGAGGGGCTCCTTTATGTGGATCAGGTGGGTGTGCACCATGATGCGCTCCCAGGTCGACCCGTCGAGCTCGACCGGTGGCGGGTTGCCGGTGGCCGCCATCAAAGCCTGCCGATCGGCCGCGCGGTCATCGGACCGACACCGGCGAGTCGACGTAACGGCGCAGCCAAAGCTCGGTAACGAGCACCCGCCAGAAAGCGAGCCCGTCACCGGGCTTTCCCGCCAGCCACGCGTCGAATTCTTCTATCAGGTGGCCGGAGTCGAAGATCCCCCGCGAGCAAAGCGCGCTCGAGGAGAAGATCTCTTTGATCTGAGGGGCCCGCTCTCGCGTCCACGCGGTCTCGGGGTTCGTGAAGCCGATCTTGGACCTCCGGGTCCGGTTGAGCTCGGGCATCTTCGCCTTCATGGCCTGACGGTACACGTACCGGTTCCACCCCATCTTGATCTTCTGGTCGATCGGGAGCTGGAAGATGAATTCGACCAGCTCGTGGTCCAGGAACGGGACCCGTGACTCGATCGAGAAGGCCATGGAGTTCTTGTCCTCATAACGCAGGAGATTCGGAGTCGAGTAGCGCAGCACGTCGTCGGCCAGCCGGACGTTGAGGTTGCGGCTCGGCCTGTAGTCGAACGCGGCGAGCTCTGAAGGCCCGGCTGTGAGCAAGTCCGGCATCGAGAACTGGCGCGACCGCCCGGGTCTGCGACGCTGCAGAAGCTCGCGGGCGAATTTGGAGTACAGGTCCCGGCCGAGCACGACCTCGCGCACAGCAGCCAGGAAGTGGTGCTGATCCATGGCCGAGCTCAGATAGGTGCGGAAGTACGGGACGTATCCGGCGAGCAGCTCGTCTCCGCCGTTGCCCGAGAGGATCACCTTCACCTCGCCCTTGGCGATCCGGTAGACCGAGTAATACGCGTACGGGGCCGAGGAGATCGTCGGCTCCTCCTGGTACCACACCCACTCTGTGATCTCGTCCCAGAATGCGTCCACGGTCGGGTAGGCGTAGTGCGGCACGCTCTTTACGTACCTCTCGACCGAGTGCACGTACTGGCTCTCGTCGATGCTCTGGCCCGGGTACAGAGCGGAGAAGGTGTGCAACGAGCCTTCGGTGTGGGTGTCCGCGCCGGCGCCCATGAGCGAGGCCATGACCGACGAGACGCCGCTTGAGTCCAACCCCCCCGACAACGACACCCCGACGGGCACGTCCGCGATCATGTGCCGGCCGATGACGCGTTCGAACAGCTCTGCGAAGGCCGCGGCGTAATAGGCGTCGGGCCGCGACGAGGAGAACTCCGGGTTGACCTCGGGTTCCCAGTACTTCCTGACATCAGTCCGGCCGTCGGCCGAGACGGTCATGAAGTGGCCGGGCAGCAGTCGTTTCACGCCCTGGAAGAACGTCTCCTCACCGGCGTCGTGCACTCGGTGGAGAAGGAACTGGTAGAGAACCCCCATGTCCGCAGCGCGCGGGACGCGCGGGTCCTGGAAGAGCGCTTTCAACTCGGAGGCGAAGCAGAACCGCCCGGCAGCCGCGTGGTAATAGAGGGGCTTGATCCCGAGCCGATCGCGGGCGAGGAACAGCTGGTGCGAGCGCCGGTCGACGATCGCGAAGGCGAACATCCCCGTCAAGTGGGTGACACAGGAAGCGCCCCACTGCTCGTAGGCGCGCAGCACGGTCTCTGTGTCCGAATGATCGGACACGAAGCTGTGACCGGCCCGGACGAGCTCCCGTCGCAATTCGGTGTTGTTGTAGAGCTCCCCGTTGAACACGATGCAGGACCCGGTGCGCTCCGAGCAGATGGGCTGTTCTCCACCTTCGATGTCGATGATGGAGAGTCGCCTCATCCCGACGGTGAATTCCTCGCCCACCTCCGCGCCCCACGAGTCCGGTCCCCGGTGCTCGATCGAGGCCAGCATCGCGTCGAGGAGCTCCGGGTCACGGCCGGTGAACCCGACTATGCCGCACACGGCGGTTCTGTCACGGCTTAGGAAGTGCCCGTGGTGGTTGTCGTGACCGTGGGAATTGTCGTGATCGTGGCGCCGGCCGGAACTACGAACAGCGAGGCCGGCGGGGAAGCCGAGTAGCTCTTGATCTCGAAGGCCGCCTTGGCGCTCGACACCGAGACGTAGCCGAGGATGCCTTGGGATGTCACGCACCACTTGCTCGTGCTAGGGCTCTTCTTGTTGACGACGACGGCACACTGGAGGGCGAATCCGTTGACCGACATGCTCGTCGAATGGATGGTGACGCCCTGCAAGGCCGCAGCCGCCGAGTAGAGCTTGAGGAAGTCGATCCAGTAGGCGCCTGAATAGAGCGCGTACATGGCGTGGTATGCCTCGGCTTGTGCCCCCTTTATCTCGATGCACGACCAAGTGCCCCCCGGGCTCACCGACCGGGAGCAGGCGAACTCGCCTTTCGAGTTCTGGATGACGTTGACGATCTCATTCGAGACCGTGGTGCCGAATGCGAGCTCGTTCGGGGGCGATTCGGCGAGCTGGGTCGTGACCGGGCCTTTGCCCGTGGTCACGTAGCTCACCTCGTAGGGCTTGTTGTCGGCGGACTTGAGCTTGTTGGAGAGCGAGCTGATCGCCGCGCCCTCGTGCAGAACGTTGTGGGCAGTCTTGATCGCGTTGATGACCTTGCTGCAGCCCGTCAATCCGAGAACGCTGGTTGCGACCACGACGGCGACGAGGACCGTGCGCCGCCACGTCGTAGGCGTTCTCCCCGCATGAATGAACGGTTCCAATGCTCGGTCCCCCAGTCGTTCGGCTGTGATCGCCTAAGAATAGATCGCAGGAATCCTCAGGTCAGCCAACGTGCCGGTACGGCTGCCGCGAGCCGTTAGCTCGAGGAGGGGTTGGGAACAGACGGGCAGGCGTCTTGGTTCTTGATGATTGCGATCGATATAATAGAAATATATCGTACGAACCCCCCGGTAACTGGCGAGGCAAGCTGTGACCGTGACCCAGGTTCCCCGCCGACCCAAGCACACCGATCTCACACAGGAGGGACCGGAACAGACGGGCGACGGCCTGCTCGACAGTGCCGTTCGGGCGCTCGCGCTCTGGCGTGGCGAGCGTGGGGGAGTCACCGTCGTCGCGATCGACGGTCACGGCGCCTCGGGCAAGTCCACGATCGCTGAGAGACTTCGTGCCGAGACCGGGGCGAGCGTGGTCTGCACCGACGACTTCTTCGTACTCGGCGGTCAACGGGTGCTCGAGGCGAGACGAGCAGAGCCGACGATCCTCAAAGCCCCGGCGCCGTCGGTGCGCGGGCAGGCAGTGGGGGCCTTCTACGACGTGACACGGTTGCGGGCCGAGTGTCTCGATGAACTGCGGGCCGGACGCGCGGCCGTCTACCACCGGTTCGATTGGGACGCCGGAACAGTTTCCGCCAAGACGACCCGGATCGAGCCCAACGACCTCGTCCTCCTGGAGGGCGTGTACTCGGGCTCGCCCGAGCTCGCAGATCTGGTCGACCGGGCGATCTACGTGGACACGCCCGAGCCCGAGCGGTTGCGCCGCCTTCGAAGCCGGATTGCCCCGCAGGACTGGGACGAACAGTGGTTGCAAGCCGAGAAGGAATACTTTGCCCGCACGCGACAGCTGGCGTCTTTCGATCTCGTGATCCCCGGTAGCGGTGCTCTAGCGCCGTAACCGCAGTGAGCCTGTGCGCCGGGCGGGGGCCGGCGCACAGGCTTTTCCCACAACCGGGTGCACCGGCTGTGACACTCGCGCCGGTGCTGGCGGGCTAGATCCACGACCGACGCGGCGGGGCCGCGCGGCGCAGCCCCGGTGGGGCGGCGGGCGTGAAGTCGAGCCGGCGGCTGCACTGCTGTTGGAACGGTCGGAGGAGGTCGGGACGCGGGAGGCGTACTCCGGACGCTGCCCGTCCAGGACACAGCGGGCCGAAAGCCGTTAGCCTACGAGTAGAAGCGCACGGGAGCTCGGGTGTACCGGGCTGAGAGGGTGGCTGGCCAACTGGCCGGAGTGCCGCCGACCGTTCGAACCTGACCGGGTAATGCCGGCGTAGGGAGGTGGCCACATTGGCGATATCGAGCCCGAAGGTCTTCAGCCCGTTCCGCGGAGTTCACCGGCTCGAAGTCCATGGGGTCCTAGGCGGTCACGCACGGCCCGGTCCTCGAGACGTCAGTAGAGGTGTTCTCAGGTGCGCACGGTTCGAGCGCGCCGCCGAGCTGAAGCAGGCGATGCGATCGGCGGCGACCGCGGGCGCCCACCCCCGCCGCGCCGCCTTGGTGCTTTGCCTGGTGGCGTTCGCTTCGATCGGGCTTTCAGCCTGCAGCTCGGCACCGACGGGCGAAGGGACCGCAGCGAGCATCACCGCCGTGAGCACCGGGACGGCGACTGACGGTGGGACTGCCTATTTCGCTGAGCAGCCCGAGACTCCTCCCGACTACATCTTCCCGCTCGTCTCCGGGCAGTACTTCACCGTCGAGAACACTGCCGATTTCCAGACGCTGCTCTACGAGCCGCTCTACTGGTTCGGCGACAAGAAGAGCACCTCGATCGACTACTCGTTGTCGATCGGTGACGCCCCGGTCTACAGCGACGGCAACCGGGTTGTGACCATCAGGCTCAAGCACTACCTCTGGTCCAACCGCGAGCCTGTGAGCGCCCGTGACGTCGTCTTCTGGATCGACCTGTTGAAGGCGAACCATGACGACTGGGCCTCCTATGTCCCGGGGGGCTTCCCCGACAACGTGAAATCGGCGACGGCCCTTGACGCCACGACCGTCCGACTTGACCTCAACGCCGGCTACAACCCGATCTGGTTCACCTACAACGAGCTGTCGCAGATCACGCCGCTCCCCCTTTCCTGGGACCGCACGTCGCTGTCGGCGCCCGCACCCAATGAAGGGACGGGAGATCTCCCCGACGCCACGGCATCGGGCTCGAGATCGGTTTACAACTTCCTCAACGACCAGGCCAAGAACCTCGGGAGCTACGCCTCGAGCCCAATCTGGTCGGTGGTCGATGGTCCCTGGAAGCTCGTCGGCCTCACCACCGACGGGATGGCGACGTTTGTTCCCAACAGGTACTTCTCGGGCCCGAACAAGCCGCACCTGGCCAAGTTCGTCGAGCTCTCCTACACAAGTGCCGCCGCCGAGTTCTCGGTGCTGCGCGCAGGATCAGGTATCGGTGGGCCCGGCGTGGGCGACTCGGGGGACCAGATCTCGGTCGGGTACGTTCCCGACAACGACTTGCCGCAGTCGGAGGCCCTTGAGGCCCAGGGCTACCAGCTCGTCGACTGGTACCCGTTCCAGTTCGACTATTTCGAGCCGAACTTCAACAACCCGCAGGTTGGTCCGATCCTGCGCCAGCTCTATTTCCGTCAGGCGTTCCAACACCTCGTCGACCAGCAGGGCTGGATCCACGCCTACTACGGCGGGCTCGGGCTTCCGACCTACGGGCCGGTGCCAGCGAGCCCGCCTAACCCGTACGCGGACGCTGACGCCTCGGCGAACCCGTATCCCTTCAGCATCTTCGCGGCAAGGACGCTGCTGGCCGGCCACGGCTGGAAGGTCGTCCCGAACGGGGTCACGACCTGCGCCCGGCCCGGCACCGGCCTGGGCGACTGCGGGAAGGGGATCGCTGCAGGTGAGGGGCTCAATTTCACCCTTCAGTATCCGAGCGGGCTCGTCTACACCGACGGCTCGATGGTGGACCTGCAGTCTGTCGCCAGGCAGGTGGGAATCGAGATCACCCTCAAGGAGGTGACACCGACCACGATTGCCTCGACGATCCTGAGCTGTGAGCCGAGCCAGGCGGCCTGCAGCTGGCAGCTCGGACAGTACGGCGCCGGGTGGGTCTTCGAGCCGGACCACTACCCGAGCGGGGAGGAGATCTTCGAGACCGGCGCGCTCGGCAACGTCGCCAACTACTCGAACCCGGCGACCGACAGGCTCATCGAGGCCACCACCAAGACCCTGGCCGCCGGCGCACAGGCCGCTCTCGACGCTTACCAGGACCAGGTCCGTCTCGAGCTGCCCAACTTCTGGCAGCCGAGTCCGGGCACACTTGTTACGGTCCAGTCGAACCTTCACGGTTTCGTCCCGAACGCCTACGGGTTCATCAGCCCTGAGGAGTGGTACTTCACCAAGGATGCTAAGGAGCGGTCGGACCCCGGTGGAGGCCAGGGCCGCAAATGATCGGGTACACAGTGCGCCGGCTCGGCCAGGCCGTGATCGTCCTGCTCGGCTTGACCGTGCTGGTGTTCGCGCTCGAGCACATGATCCCCGGCAGCCTCGCCCGCGCCATTCTCGGGTCACGGGCCAGTCCCGGTGCGATCGCCGCGTTCGACCGGGTGAACGGCCTCGACCGGTCGGTTGTCTCCCAGTACTGGACGTTCCTCTCGCACGTCCTGCACGGGAACCTCGGTTATTCCTACCGCCTGAACCAAAGTGTCGACTCCCTTGTCGTCCACGAGCTGCCGAACGACCTCATCCTCGTCGGCATCGCGCTCTTATTGGCGCTCGGGATCGCGATCCCGCTCGGCATCTGCCAGGCGGCGCGGCGCAACCGGGCATTCGACCACCTGACAACCGGGGTCTCGTTCCTCCTCTATTCCATGCCTTCGTACTGGCTGGGGCTGTTGCTCGTGGCAGGGCTCGCGATCGGTGTGCACGTCTTTCCCCCCGAGGCGCCTCAGGCGACTTCGCCGGCTGGGGTTCTCGCCGACCCCCGCGCGCTCGTGCTCCCGGTGATCACTCTCACCCTCGTCAACATTGCCCTGTTCGGCCGCTACATGCGCTCGGCCGCCGTCGACACCCTCGCTCAGGACTACGTCCGGGTCGCCCGGGCAAAGGGCCTCCCCGAGCGCGCCGTTCTTACGCGCCACGTGCTGCGCAACTCGCTCATGCCGGTGGTGACACTGCTCGGCCTGTCCCTCCCGGCCGTGCTCACGACGGGGCTCGTCGTCGAGTACGTGTTCAACTTCCCTGGGCTCGGCCTCACCTACTTCAACGCGGCCGTGAACGCGGACTACCCGCTGGAGCTCGGGATCACCGTTATCGTCGGGATCGCGACCGTCCTCGGCAGCCTGCTGGCCGATCTCGCGTACGCCGTGCTCGACCCGAGGGTCCGCTATGGCTGAGGTCGAGACGCTGCATATTTCCGCCGAGTCGCCAGGAGAGGACCCCGCCAGCGCGAGCGCGCCGGAGGTGGTCCCCGCCGTCGCCAGGCGCCGGTCCTTCGCGGCTGGGTTCGTGGAGAACCGGACGGGGGTTGTGGGCCTCGGGATAGTCGTCGCGATTGGCGTGTTCTGCTTCCTCGGCCCGCTCGTGTACCACAGCGACCAGATCCACGCGAACATCGCGCTCACGAACCTGGCGCCTGGCCGGGGGCACCCGCTCGGCACCGACGCCAACGGGTTCGACATTCTCGGGCGGCTCATGGTCGGGGGCCAGAGCGCGCTCGAGATCTCCCTTGCCGTGGCGCTCATGGCGACGTGCTTCGGGGCGCTCTGGGGTGCCGTCTCCGGCTTCACGGGCGGGGTGATCGACGCCATCATGATGCGGATAGTGGACGTCGTGATCGCCGTACCCGCCATTTTCCTGCTCATCTACCTTGCCACGGTGTTCCGGCCGACGGTCCCGCTCCTCATTGTCGTGCTCTCCTTGCTGTCGTGGCTCGGCCCGGCGCGTCTTGTCCGCGGTGAGACGCTGTCTCTTCGCACCCGCGAGTTCGTCGATGCCGTGCGTGCCGCAGGAGGCCGCAGCTCGCGCATCGTCGGGCGCCACATCATCCCGAACGCCCTCGGGACCATCTCGGTCAACGCGACCTTCCAGGTGGCCGACGCGATCATCATCCTCGCCACTTTGAGCTTCCTCGGCTTCGGCTTGCCGCCCCCCGCTGTCAGCTGGGGAGGCATGCTGTCGCAGGGAACGACCTACCTGCTGGACGGCTACTGGTGGGAGGTCTACCCGGCCGGCCTCATCGTTATGGTGACGGTGGTCGCGTTCAACTTCATCGGTGACGGGCTGCGCGACACCCTCGACGCGAGGCTGCGCGAACGATAGGCACCCTCAGCCACCGTGGAGGCGAGACGGTTGCCCGCAGGTTCTCCGAGGCTCTACCTCGAGGGCTGGAGCTCGCGGCACGCCCGGAGTGCCTGTGAGTCCTCATATCGGAAGCCCCGACTCGAGCAGGGCGAGGGCACGATCGAACTGGTTGAGGTAGTCGAGGCCGGGGTCGTCGTGAGGGTCTGCCGCGATGCCGAGGGCCACCCCGACAAGTGCTCCGGCAAAGGTTCGCACCTCGAAGTCGTCACTTTCGCGGCCGACGCGCTCGGCGACAGCGTCGGCGAGCATCTGGATCATCTCGGAGACCTGTGCGAGCATGCGTGCCCGCAACTCGGGAACCGCTGACATGATCCGTATCCGCTCTGCCTCCTGGGCCTGTTGGCTCTCGGGCATCGACGAGAAGACCTCCGTGATGGCGTTGCGCAGTGCCCGCAGGGGAGGGACGTCGGCTTTTTGGGCATGGAACGCCGCGATGAGCAGAGCGTCGTAGTCGTCTTGAAGGACGACCTCCTCCTTGCTCGGGAAGTAGCGGAAGAAGGTGCTCGGGGACACTTCAGCAGCCGCGGCGATCTGCTCCACAGTCGTCCTGTCGTACCCCTGGTCCTTGAACAACGCCATGGCGTGCTCTCTGATCGCGAGACGGGTCTTCGCTTTCTTCCGTTCCCTCAGGCTTGTCGGGAGCTCAGTCATGGGCATCACCTTCCTGCGCGCGCCACAGAGGAGTCCGGCGTCGGTGCGACCGCGTGGTGTGCGGCAGGAAGAAAAGCGCCAGCAGCATTGCGCCAACCGCGATCGCACCGCACACGCACAGCATGACGTCAAGCGAGGTGACGAAGGCGGATCTTACGGAGCGGGCGAGCGTGCCATCGCCGAGTCGTCGCGCGACCTGCATCCCGGTGGCCACGCCGTTTCGGACCGCCTCGGCGATCGGCGCCGGTAGATGGGCGACGTCGACGCGGTCGCGGTACTCGGAGTTCATGATGTTGCCCAGCAACGCCACGCCGATCGTGGCGCCGACCTGGCGGCAGGCCATGATCAGGCCGGAGCCGGTGCCGGCGCGCTCGGGAGCGAGCGCACCTATTGCCGCGTTCATCGTCGCTGGGAGCGCGAAGCCGAGCCCGGCGCCGCAGACTGCGAACCACAAGACCGCCCACCCTGTGCCGCTGGCGACTTTGGTGGTCGCGCCGAGGAACAGTCCCGCGGCCATGAACGCAAAACCGATGGCCACCACGAGATTGGCTGCCAACCTCGGTGCCGCCGCGCCCGGCGAAGACCGGACGCCCTGTAGCCGGGTGGCGAGAGCCGCGCCGACGACGAGACCGCCTATAAGCGGCAGGAGGCGGATTCCGCTCCCCAAGGGGTCCTGGCCCATCACCGCCTGGAAGTACTGGGGCATCGCGAACAGCAGCCCGAACATGGCGAATGAGACCATGGTCGCGAGCACGGTGCCCCAGCTGAACCGAGCTGATCGGAACAAGCCGAGATCGACCAACGGCACCCGGTGGCTAGCGGTGACGCGACGCTCCCAGACGACAAAGGCAAAGAGCGCGGCCGCACCGATCACGAGGCCCGCCATGGCTCGGGTGCTCGACCAGCCCTCCTCGCCGGCTTGGATCACCCCGTAGGTGACTCCCACCAAGCCGAGGCTCGACAAAAGGACGCCGAGACCGTCAAGCCTGGAGGCGCTGGCGCCCCGGGACTCGGGCATCAACATTGCGATTGCCACGAGGGCCACCGCCACGACAGGGACGTTGATGATGAAGACCGACCCCCACCAGAAGTGGTTGAGCAGCCAACCCCCGAGCAGGGGACCGAGCGGGTAGCCGAGCATCGTGCAACCCATGATCACGGCTGTCGCCTTCTGGCGTTCCTCGTCGGTGGGAAAGAGCACGGCCAGGACCGAGAGCGAGACAGTCACGATTATCGCGGCGCCTCCACCGAGCACTGCTCGGATGGCGATAAGGGCTGTCGGAGAGCCTGCGTACGCGCAACCGGCCGAGCTCGCGCCGAACACTGCCAGCGAGACGAGCAGGAGCCGCTTGCGACCGAAGCGGTCAGCCAAGAGCCCTGCCGGGAGCAGCAAGCCGGCGAGGACGAGGCTGTAGGAGTCAACGAACCACTGGAGCTGACTCGTGGAAGCATGCAAGGACTTAGCCAAGGTGGGCAGCGCCACGTTCAGGACTGTCAGGTCGATGCCGACCGCAAGGACGGCGACCGAAAGCGCGACGAGGGCCCACCAGCGTTTGGCTGCTTGGCGAGCCGAACCTGTCGTTCCCATCTGTTTGGAAGTTTGCACTATTTGACAGTCTCTCTTATGAGAGAACGACCTGTCAATAGACTGAAGCTTTCATTTCGTGGGGACCCTGACGGCGGCCGTGAGCAGAATCGACGACGGCCGACAGGCCATCTGACACCGTCCCTCTCCCGGCTCGCAGGTCGCCTGCCGCGCGAGCGAGCTTCTGGTGCCGGTGGCCTACCCGTGTTGCAGGGCCGGAGGCGGCGCAGCAGCCTCGACCGTCAAGACGAAGCTCCACGTTCCGGTGTCACCAAAGCTGTCTTTCATGGTTCCCGTGACTTTGTAGGTCCCTGGCGTGTAGATGTCCGGGGCCAAGAGCGTGCCCGAGGCCAGCACGGTCAGAATCTGGGTGCCGGTAGTGGACTGGATGAAGGTGACCGTCCCACGCGCGCCCGAAACGGCGAGCTTGGTGGTGTAGGCCTTGCCGGCCGTGGTCGTGCCCGTCATCGGAGCGCTCTGGGTGAGCTTGGAGCCCTTGACGCTGAGCGTGAAGGTCCAGGTCCCGGTGTCACCGTAGGCGTCCTTGGCCGTGCCCTTGGCTTTGTAGACCCCAGCTGCCAAACCGGCCGTGGCCGAGATCTTGCCCGACGACGAGACCTTCACGTGAGGCGCGCCGGTCGTCTGGGCGTAGGTGACCGTTCCGTGCGCGCCCGATACCTTGAGCTGGCCGGTGAAGGCTTTGCCCGCCTTGCTGGTAGCGGTGTCCGGGGCAATCTGGGTGAGCTTGCTTGGCAAGACCTTCAAGGCAAAGCTCCAGGTCCCGGTGTCACCGAGGCTGTCGCGTACCGTGCCTGATGCCTTGTAGAGCCCAGCGGCCAAACCGGTCGCGGCCGAGATCATGCCCGATGATGCGACCTTCACCTGAGGTGCGCCGGTCGCCTGGGCGTAGGTGACCGTGCCATGAGAGCCAGAGACCTTGAGCCGGCCGGTGAAGGACTTGGCGGCCGTGCTCGTAGCCGAGAGCGGGGCGGCCTGGCCGATCTTGGTGGCTACCACCTTCAAGGCAAAGCTCCAGGTTCCGGTATCACCGAGGGTGTCTCTGACCGTGCCCGACGCCTTGTAGGTCCCTGCCACCAAGGATTGTGGGGTCGATACCTTGCCCGAGGACGAGACGATCAGATAGGGAGCGCCCTTTGACTGGGCGTAGGTGACTGCTCCCTGGGAGCCCGAGGCGCTGAGCTGACCGGCGAAGGCTTTGCCGGTCGCGATCGTCGCCGTTTGAGGAGCGGCCTGGCCGATCTTGGTGGCTACCACCTTCAAGGCAAAGCTCCAGTTCCCGATATCACCGAGGACGTCTCGAATACTGCCTGTGGCCCTGTAGGTCCCGGCCACGATGGTGGTCCCGGCCGATACTTTGCCCGAGGACGAGACCTTGAGGACTGTTGCACCGGTTGACTGGGCATAGGTGACCGTTCCGTGAGCGCCAGAAGCCTTGAGTTGGCCGGAAAAGGCCATGCCGGTGACGGTCGTTCCGGTCTCGGGGGCAACCTGGTTGAGCTTGGTGGCTGCGACCGTCAAGGCAAAGCTCCACGTCCCAGTATCACCGAGGGTGTCTCTGACCGTGCCCGACGCCTTGTAGGTCCCTGCCACCAAGGTCGCCAGGGCCAAAACCTTGCCCGAGGACGAGATCCTCAGATCAGGCGCGCCGGCCGACTGGGCGTACGCGACAGTTCCGCGTGCGCCGGAGACATTGAGCTGACCGGTGAAACCTTTGCCAGTAGCGGTCGCGGCCGTGTCAGGGGCGAGCTGAGTGAGCTTGGTGGCTACGACAGTCAGGGCAAAGCTCCAGGTCCCTGCGGCACCGGAGCTGTCTGCCATGGTGCCCGTAGTGTCGTAGGTCCCTGCCGGCAACGTGGCCGCGGCCGAGATCTTGCCCGAGGACGAGACCGTCAGATGGGGCGCGCCGGTCAACTGGGAGTAGGTGACAGCCCCGGACGCACCGGAGAGCTCGAGCTGACCGGTGAAGGCTTTGCCGGGCGTGGTCGTCGCCGTGGTCGGAGCTACCTGGGTGAGCTTGTTCGCAGTGACTGTCAAGGCGAAGCTCCATGTCCCAATGTCACCGAGGCTGTCTCTGGCACTTCCAGCGGCCTTGTAGGTCCCTGCCACCAACCAGGCCGGGGCCGAAACCATGCCGGAGGCCGAGACTTTCAGCTGAGGCGCGCCGGTCGACTGGGAGTAAGTGACAGTGCCATGAGCGCTTGAGACCTCGAGCTGACCGGTGAAGGTCTTGCCGGGTGTGGTCGTCCCCGATGTCGGGGCGACCTGAGTGAGCTTGTTCGCAGTGACTGTCAAGGCGAAGCTCCAGGTCCCAGTGTCACCGAGGCTGTCTCTGGCAGTGCCCGTGGCCTTGTAGGTCCCTGCCGCCAAGGTGGCCGGGGCCGAGACCACGCCGGAAGCCGAGACCTTTAGCTCAGGAGCGCCGGTCGATTGGGCGTAAGCGACCTTGCCGTGCGCGGCCGAGACCTTGAGCTGACTGGTGAAGACCTTGTCGGTAGTGGTGGTCGCACTTGTCGGGGTGGACTGGGTGAGCTTGGTGGCGACCACGATCAGTGAGTAACCCCAGGTCCCGGTGTCACCGGAGGNNCCGGTCGCCTGCACGTAGGTGACAGTCCCGGAAGAGCCCGAGACCTTGAGCTGACCGGTGAAGGCCTTGCCCGTCTTGGTGGAGCCCGTGGTCGGGCCGATCTGGGTGATCGCTGTGGCGCTGACCGTCAGGGAGAAGGTCCACGTCCCGGTGTCACCGGAGCTGTCGGAGTCGGTGCCCGAGGCTTTGTAGGTTCCCGCGGGGAGCGCGCCCGTCGTCGT
>PLKG01000050.1:0-22473 GCA_003140595.1 Acidimicrobiaceae bacterium
CGCACGTCCAGACAGTACACCTCAGAGGGCCATATCGCGCGTCTTATTCTCTACCGAGTTCTTACGAATGGCGTTGCCCGTGTTCACCGCTTACTGGCATCGCCGGCGAGCGATCGAAACTCCAACCCAGCGAGTCTGGTTTGATCTATGAGAATCGCATCACATGAGTGGTTTTTGAAAGGCTCAGACGTATTCTCTTCACGTGCGAGCTATCGCGGTCGTGTCGCGTGCGGTGGGTCGTCATGCTATTCCGCTCGGGGGAGCGATTGCTCTCATGGGCGTGTACATGGCAGCAACGCTTTACGTAGTGCCTCACCTGCACCACTGGGATGGGTGGGCATATCCCTTGGATCTTTGGAACTACTTCTTCCTCGCCCGCTACATCGACATCGGCATCTATCAAGACCTCTATGGCCAGTCCCTTGGTCAGACTGGCCTGACCACCACACCAGGCGCCGTCGTCGCGCTCGCACCGGTGTGGACGATGATCCATGCCGCCGGGATACACGTCGATCTGTCGAGGATTCCTCAACCGCACCCAACGGCGTGGCTCATACTCGGCCCTTACCAGGTACTACTCAGCTCATCTGTATTCTTCGCTGCCGACGCCGTCGCCGTGCGCCTTGGAGCCTCGCTTATACGGCGGCTGCTGATCTGCGTGGGCGAGGTGTACGCGCTCTACAACGTGGTGCACTGGGGCCACCCAGAGGACGCAGTAGCGGTGGCATTCCTCCTCTATTCCTGCCTCGCAGCGTCGGACAAGCGGTGGTCGATGTCAGCTTGGTTGCTTGGTGCCGCTGTCGCGTTCCAGCCTTTTGTCCTACTCGCGCTGGCTGTGGTGTTCTTTCCCGCCGGGTTGAGGAGGTTCCCCGGTCTCCTGGCGCGAGCGGCGGCACCGGCGGCAGCACTGCTCGTCGTGCCGCTCGCGATGAACTGGTCCGTCACGGCGCAGTCCCTGGTTATTCAACCGGCTTCTCCCTCCGGCGGTCGTCTGACACCGTGGATACATTTCGCACCATCCCTGGCTCACCTCGGACCAATGGACACGAACTTTGTGGCCGGTGGACCTGTTCGTCTCCTGGGGGTCATCCTTAGCATCATCATCGGTCTCTGGTTCCGTCGAGCCCAACGCAACCTTGGTCTGCTCATCGCAGCAGTGGCGCTCACCTTGACCTTCAGGTGTGTCTTCGAGAGTGTCATCGCGGCTTACTACGTGTTCCCGACGATTGCCTTCGCACTCGTCAGCCTCAGTGTCGCAAGTTGGCCGAGATCTCTAGTAGCGGCGTTTCTCGCTGCTGCTCTGACCTGGACCAGCGACTTCGACCCTCACGTCACCTGGGTTTGGTGGGTAATCGTCGCCGGTCTGGCCGCGTTGGTCGCAGTGTCGTGGCCCCTGGCCAGCACGCGCGGCCGTGAGCCGCGCGACCTCGTGGCCCTCCAACCTCTGACCCAAACCGTCACAGCGTTAGGCGAACCTGGCTGAGCCGCCCGTCGTCAATCGGACATAACGGACATTATCGGCGGTCCAGAAGGGGTTCCAGAGACTCGCAGTTGCACCCCAGGCTGGGACGTCGGTACCGCTCTCATCGCTTGTGTAGTGCCCGTTGAGCTGGTCGTCTAGTAGCCACCGCCTCTGGAATCCGAACCCGCGCTACTGGCTTAGCGCGATGTCTCCAACTGAACTTGCAGGCGGCCCTTTCGCGGTTACGAGGATCGAGACGAGCTGGCTTTCGCCGGAGGCCGAGTCTTCCAGGGGCGCCTCGTGTGGCGAGCCGGTCGACTCCTTAACTGGCTGACGACACATGTCTTGGCTGTAATGCAATCGACATAGACACGGTGCGAGACGGCTGGGTTGCCGTTGCGGTCCGGCGGGGTGTTCGTTGACCCAGTCGAGACCAGTCGTGCGGGTTCGACGTTCGAGTTCGCCGACAACAATGGACAGCACTACCCCACTGCTGGAGTAGCCAACAAGGACGGCAACACAGTCCGACTTGAAGCCGGACGGGAACCGAAGTCAACTGGCGGAACGATGACGGCCCGCTCGAATGGGGAAGACAGAGACAGCGTGAGCAAGTGACCCACTTTCCCCTCCTGGATCTGGAGGCTGGTCCGATCGCGGCCGGTGGCGGTTGCGTGGCACGAGCCGACGACGGCCGTGTCGTATTCGTGCGCCATTGTCTACCTGGCGAGCGCGTACGAGCTGTGGTCACCGAGGAATCGAAGTCGTACCTGAGGGCAGACGCCCTCGAGATCATCCAGGCCTCCCCAGACCGCGTGTCGCCTCCGTGCGCTTACTCGGGGCCGGGACGATGTGGAGGCTGTGACTGGCAGCACGTCGCGATCGCGGCGCAGCGACGACTCAAGGGCGATCTTGTCGCCGAGCAGCTTCGCCGATTGGCAGGTATCGAGCGTGTCGTGGAGGTCGAGGAGGTCGCTGGCGCTCCTGATGGCCTCGGCTGGCGGACTCGGGTTCGCTTCGGGATCGACGATGCCGGTCGTATAGGCCTTCACAGGCACCGATCCCACGAGCTGGAGCTGGTAGACCACTGCCTGATCGCCTCGGCCGCGGTGGAAGCGATCGGCGTCGAGAACCACCAGTGGCCGGACGTCGACGACCTCGAGGTGTTCGCATCGGACGCGAGCGGCGAAAGCGTGCTTTCGCTCACTACGCGTAGCAGGCGGCCGTTGCAGCTTCCATCCGTCGACTCGGGTCTCGTGGTGAACGGGCGCGTAGCTCGTAGGCCCGAACGACTGGCCTTCAGGGTCTTGCAACGCCACTACGAGGTGAGCGCCGGCGTCTTCTGGCAGGTGCATCCGGGTGCCGCCAACGCTCTTGCGCGAGCCGTGCTGAACGGGCTCGACGCGCGGCCTGGAGATCGCGTGGCCGACTTGTTTGCCGGGGCTGGTCTGTTTGCCGGGCTTGTCGGCGATGTCGTGGGCCCGACCGGGTCGGTGCTCGCAGTGGAGCGAGACCGCTGGGCGTGCGCTGACGCTACAAGGAACACCGTTGACCAGCCTCACGTTGAGGTGCTGAGGGCCGCGGTCACCTCAGCTCTGGTGAGCGAGCGGCTGGGTGGCGTGGATCTCTTGGTGCTCGACCCGTCGCGGGAGGGCGCTGGCCGGCCGGTCATGAGCTCGCTGGTGGCTCTTTCGCCTGGGCCTCGCCGGATCGTCTATGTCGCGTGTGATCCCGCCTCGTTCGCGCGTGACCTGCGCGTTGTACTCGATGCAGGTTGGGCGCTGCACTCTCTCAGGGCGTTCGATCTCTTTCCGATGACGGAGCATGTCGAGACAGTTGCGGTTGTCGAGCCTCCGCAGGTCAGAGCTACGAATGCCTTGTGATTGCTGGACTGTCGTGCTGTCCCCTATTCCAGTCGTGTCTAGCGATGTTCACGGGTTTCTGGGCGTATTGCGCAGTTGATTGCGTAGATGGTCGCTGGCACGGGACCGTTAGGCCCCTCCCCCACCCTTGCCCGTAGGTGTCGGATCGGTCGGCGGGTCCCCGTAAGTGTCCTTCCCCGCCCGATATAGGCGACCTCCCAAACACAGGAACCCCGGCGCCATATGGGAACCAGCCCCTCAGATGTCCCAGGAGCGCCTAGAACGGGGACCGGCACCTTGACCTACCCTTCGGGGCGCGTTCGGAGTACGGCGATGGAACAGGACGGCACCGGGGCGTAACCTCCACCAATGGCAGATGATGACGAGGACCAGAAGAAGGAAGCACGGGAACTCACCATCCGGGAGCGTCGAGACAGCATTGTGGAGTTGCTTCACCTTGCCGTCGAAAAGTTGGGCGCCGACGATGATGAAGTGAAGGCGCTTCCGCAAGGGCACGTGTTCATCAGACCCGAGGACTACGACGTCATCCCAGCCGTGCACAGGATTGTCAACCGGGCAGGTTTTGAGCAGAGACTTCTCTACCTGCTTGCGCTGCCGGGCGACCCGCTACCCGGCGGGTGACCCGTGCCCGGCTTCGATACGAACCGCTCCGAGTTCGAGTCGGACGGGCGAATCGGGGTCGCCTCCCGGCAAAGGTCGGCCACGACGCGCTTCAGTTCGGAGGTAGGACGGACCTTGGAGATCGTTGAGTTCACCAGGTCCACTGACGGGCAGCCGCGTTAACGCCTCCTCGAACTGAAATCGAGACAACATTCTGTTCGTCGTACTCGGAGCAGGCTCGAACCGAAGGCCGAGTAGGTGAAGGTTTGGCCGCGCTTCTGATAGAAGACCTCTCCTTCACGGGCACAGATTCGTGCCCAGCCGTTGGAACCACTGGCGTAAGTCCCATCACGAGCGCCGACCTTCGTCCTGGGTGCGGCACCGGCTGACCCCTACACCGCCGAGCCGAAGTGGGCGCTAGGTAGTTCGTCGTACTCCTGGCACCCCCTAAATACAGAGTACGGACTACGAGGTAGAGAGTCGTACTCCGTACTCCGGTCCTCTGACGTGCATTGCGCCTCAGTCGCGGCTGGCACCCGGCGACCTGCCCGCCAGTAATGGTGATGACGNNCGCGAGGAGAGCGTCGCTCTCGGTCGGCTGGACGTGCCCTGAGCGGCTGACTCGTAACGGCCGCGCGACCTGGAGATAGCCTTGGCCGGTGCGAAGGCGGCGCTCAGGAATCATGAATAGAGCCTCTGCCTTCGTTCTTGAGGCAGGGCCTGACCCTTGTCGATCGGAGCCGTCGGTGACACCTTTCCGCAGCAACTCAACGTCCTCGCACCACCAACCACGATGAATCTCGCCTCCGTACCAAGCATCCTGGCGCCGAACCTCATCGCGCACTTCTATCCCGGCAGTGGCGCCATTGCTCGCTTCCGTGGCCTTGAGGCGGGAGCTGTTGTCTCACCTGAGGACTGGGTGGGCTCAGCCACGAAGCGCTACGGACACGACTTGTCGGGTCTCAGCCGGCTGGAGGATGGAGGATTTCTTGCCGATGCGATAGTCAAAGACCCCGTCGCGTTCCTCGGTCCAGACCATGTCGAGGCCTTCGGGGTGGACACCGGGTTGCTCGTCAAGCTGCTCGACCCCGGGGAGCGCTTGATCGTCCACTCACACCCCGACCGGACCTTCGCAAACCGCCACTTGGGTTGCGCGCACGGCAAGACGGAGGCTTGGATCGTGCTCTCAGAGTCTCCGGGAGAGGTCTTCCTCGGCTTCGACCGCCAGGTAGCAGAGGAGGAGCTCGCCGGATGGGTGGCGTCCCAGAGCATCGACGAGATGCTCGGAAGTCTCAACACGCTCTCGGTGAGCCGTGGGGACGCTGTTCTGGTGCCGGCCGGCATCCCTCACGCCATTGGCGCGGGAGTGTTCGCCGTGGAGCTCCAGGAGCCGACGGACTTCTCATTCGCGCTGGAACACCGCAACTTCACCGATCCCGACCTTCGCCTCGGCTGGGACCTCGCCCTCTCGTCGGTCGATCGATCGGCTTGGCCGGCTGATCGTCTGGCCAGGCTCGCGGGTCCTGGGCTGAAGACCGCTGGGCGGGTTCTGCCCGCCCAGGCGGACCCCTTCTTCCGGGCTGATCTTGTCGTCTCCCCTGAGGAAGAGACGGTTGGGACGGGCTTCGCGGTTCTCGTCGTGCTGGACGGCTCTGGCGAGATCATCTCCGAATCGGCCCCGCCGCTCCCGGTGAGCTCTGGTGTGACTGTGCTGCTCCCTTACGGGGCGGGTCCGGCCCGGCTAACCGGCGATGCCGTCGTCATAGTGTGCCGGCCACCTGTTCCCGGCGAGCTCAGCCCGGCCCGTCCGGCGGTCTGATCTTCAGGGTCGCGCCCGCTCCAGCAAGGCCAGCGTCCGACCACAGTCCCGGCGTGGTCTCCGAGAGTTCTTCCCCCGCACGTCGAGCTCCGACATGGCGAGGTCCTTGACGGTCAGGCCTCGCGCTCCCCGCTCTCGGGCGCGCCTTTAGCGAGTGTCGACGACCTGAAAGCTCTCAGCAAACCGCCCTTCGGGCAGTCCCAGAGCCACAGCGGTGGCGGAGCCCCACGAGCGGATCATCTCTTCGAGGCTCTCCGGGTCGACCAGCTGGCTTTGATGGCTCCGCAAAGCCGCGATCTTGCGCTCGATCGTCGCCGTGATGTCCACGGCGCGGGTCGCGCGTGGCGAGGCCATGAGCCAGACCTCCTCCACAACGTGAGGCTCGAAGCCTTCCGCGAGCAGCTCGGGATAGCAGTAAGGGTTCCTCGCATCGGGGTATACCGCCTGGAGGGTTGCCTCGCCGGCTGCGAGATGGTCGGGGTGACTCGCGCGGATACGGTCCCAGTTGCGCTCAGGTGATTGGCAGACCACGCGATCTGGCCTGACGCTGCGGATCACGCGGGCGATGCTGCGTCGAAGCCCCAGCGAGACTTCAAGGGAGCCGTCGGAGTAGCCCAGAAAACGCACGTCGGTGACTCCCACCTCGGCAGCGGCTTTGCGTTGCTCCTCCTGGCGGATCTGAGCCAGAGTGCTGGCCTCGATGCCAGGTGTCGCGCTACCAGCTGAACCGTCGGTCACGATGCAGTACGTGACCGCGATCTGGCGATCGGTCCAGGTCGCGACCGATCCGGCCACCCCGAAGTCGACATCGTCAGGATGAGCGGAAACCACGAGAACTCTCGCCGGATCCGGCGATTCGCTCACGGTACAAGCCGGTTCAGGATTACGACTGGAATCACGCGCGTGGTCTTCTCCTGGTACTCGGCGAAACCCGGGTAGCGCTCGGACTGGATCGCGTACAGGCGATCGCGCTCCTCGCGCTCTGGCACCTCGGCATCAACGTCGAATTTCTCGGCGCCGACCTCAACGCTCGCCCGCGGATGCGCGACCAGGTTGCGGAACCAGTCCGGGTTCGTAGGAGCGCCAGCCTTTGACGCGAAAACGACCAATCTGTCGCCTTCAGCGAGGTACATCATCGGCGTCGTGCGCTCTTGTCCGGTCTTGGCACCCTTACTGTGGAGCAGCAGAATCGGCGCACCTTCGAACTGCCCACCCACCTTTCCGCCGTTCGTACGGAACTCGTCGATGATCTTCTGGTTCCAGGCGTTGAAATCCGTCACTATTCCTCCGAAGTCGCAAAGCTGCACAAATCTGCTAACGACCGTAGCGCCCCTTGTGCGCGGTGCGACCGTAGAGTCACCAAGGAGGGGGATCAGTCGAGCGCCAGGCGGTCTATCAGAAGTGACTGAATCGAGCGCCCGATCGGCCCCTGCTCGTCCCAGAGCCGGCTCTCCGAGATCCCGATCCCTTGCGGCTCGGCCAAGGTCCGCGACTCGAGTCCGACCCACTCCCCCACCGGGAGGCGGCTGACGTGGATCGTGAGGTCCGGATTGATGAACAGCCAGTCGCCGTGGCTGAGCGGCGAGCTCACGCCATTGCCGAAGTCAGCCGCCGTCGCCACGCGCTCGAGGGGTGACGGGTACTCGCTGGCCAGCACCGGCACGCGAAGGCGCACCCAGACGGTGGCCGGCCCCGGCGACTCGAATGCCCCTTCGACAAAGCGCAGCTCCGCGCCTTCACTATGGAAGGTCCTGGGAAGGCCATTGGACTCCATCGGGACGCCGCTCTCGGGCGGAGCAAAGGGAAGTTCGGCGTGCAACGCCGCTTTCGGCAGGTCCATGTCGGCGGTCCGGATTCGCAGTGCGCGCCCGAGGGCGACCTCAATGCCGTCCTGTCGGCAAATGACCTCTACGAGCTGAACTTTGCGACCCGGTCGGATCAGCCGCGCTGCCAAGGAGATCGGCGAGAGGCCCACCGGCCTGATCAGCTCGACGGTGAGCCTCGCGATCCGCAAGCGTTCGTCCGGTTCGCAACGCTGGGCTTCCCGGGCGATGAGTCCCGCGACCGGCCCGCCGTGAAGGTGTCCGGGCGTCCACGGCCCGAGGGCAAAGGCAGTGGGCCGGAACCCGCCCGGCTCGGCGACGAACAAGGCCTCGGTGGTGTCGACTTTCGGGCTGGGCGTCACAAGCATCCTCGGCGTCGTCATGGGCGGCGGGTTCGTGGGCCATGGAGCGTATCGGCGGCAAGAAGAATGCCTGTCGAAACTCCATTTGTCGCCGCGCTCGCGATCGCGAGCAGGGAAAGGCACAAAACTGTTATGCTGCTGGAGTCCGGTCCGATGACCGGTTTCCGGCTGTCGCCGGTGAGGCCTCGAGACGATGTTCTGGTTGGCCTTCTTTTCTGAGCTGACTGGAGTCTTCTTGTCCCCCACTTTCGCCGATCTTGGCGTGCCCACCGACGTTGTCGCGCTGCTCAAGCGCGACGGCATCACGACCCCGTTTCCGATCCAGGCAGCGACGCTCCCAGACGCGCTGGCGGGTCGCGATGTTTCCGGCCGGGCGCCGACGGGCTCCGGTAAGACCCTCGCTTTCGCGATTGCGGTCGTGGAGGCGCTCGCTGGGCATTCGCGTTCTCAGGCCCGCCGTCCTCGCGGTCTGGTCCTTGTGCCGACCCGGGAGCTTGCCGCTCAGGTCTGTGGCGTGCTCAGCCCGCTCGCGAAGGCTCGCAGGCTCAGCGTCGCCGCCGTCTACGGCGGTGCTGGCTACGGTCCACAGCTCCGAGCGCTGCGTGAAGGCGTTGATGTCCTGGTGGCCTGTCCGGGCCGGCTCGAGGATCTCATCGAGAGGCGTGACGTGAGTCTTCACGACGTGAGTATCGCCGTCGTCGACGAGGCGGATCGGATGGCGGACATGGGGTTCCTCCCGGCGGTGAAGCGCATCCTCGACCAAGCCGCGACTGACCGCCAGGTGCTCCTTTTCTCCGCGACCCTCGATGGCGAGGTGGATGTCCTTGTCCGCCGCTACCAGACGAACCCAGTCCGGCACGAGGTCGAGCTCGAGGAGGCCTCTTCTGGGGAGGTTCGCCACATGTTCTGGAATGTCGACCGTAATGACCGCGTCACGGTCGCGGCCAAGGTCGTGGCCGGCTACCAGAGCTCGATCGTCTTCTGCCGAACCCGCCACGGTGCTGATCGGCTCTCGCGCCAACTCATCAGCGCCGGCGTCCAGGCGGTGGCGTTGCACGGCAGCCGTACACAAGCTCAACGCGAGCGGGCGCTGCATGCATTTCATTCAGGGGCTGCCCGCGTCCTCGTCGCGACCGACGTCGCCGCACGCGGCATCGACGTCGAGAATGTCGCTTGCGTGCTTCATTTCGACCCGCCGAGCGACCAGAAGGACTACGTGCATCGCTCCGGTCGCACAGGCCGCGCGGGCGCGGACGGCACCGTCATCTCACTTGTCACTGCAGACCAGTCGCGCTCGGCCCGTACCATGCAGCGCGCTCTCGGGCTGCCTCAGGTGCTCGAGCAGCCCACGAACCTGCCGCCCGTCCCACATCGCACCACGGGCATCTCGCTCAATTCGGTCCGTGAACGCGAGAAGTCCTCACCGTACGCGCCGGCTGGTTCATCCGGCCCCAACAATGACAAGCGGTCTGGACGCACTGCCCGGCCGGTTCGTGCTGGGCACCTGAACCCTTCGCGGGAAGACGCGCACGGTGCTCGATCTCTCCGTCCGGCAACCGGGAC
Source organism: Acidimicrobiaceae bacterium (assembly GCA_003140595.1). Classification (GTDB taxonomy): domain Bacteria; phylum Actinomycetota; class Acidimicrobiia; order Acidimicrobiales; family Bog-793; genus Fen-455. Next base: position 9,510 of record PLKG01000050.1, read on the forward strand.
ACTGAAATGGTTCGACCCCGTCAGAGGCTTCGGCTTCATCGCGCCGGACGCTGGCGGCCGTGACGTGTTCGTGCACCGTTCTGCGCTCGATGAGACCGAACAGGTTCCAGCTGAAGGCGCCCGCGTGGAGTTCCTCTCCCGCTCGGGACCGAAAGGCCTCGAGGCAGTGGAGTTACGCGCCAGCTGAGCGACTTCTGTGCGTGCGACCTCGCCGGTCCTGTTGGGCAAGCAGGTCGCCCGCGCTGGCGCCACGGCTTGCTCAGCTCGAGCCTGCTTGCGGCGCCGGCTTGACTCCCAACACGAGCGAAATCGTCAGGAGCGTCGGTCCGCGGTACAACTCGACGGTGACCCTCTCGCCGGGACGAGCTGCTCGGACGGCGAGCGTCAGGGAAACGTCGGTAGTGATGGTGCGACCGGCGAACATGCTGATGACGTCGCCGGCGCGGATGCCCGCTAGCACGGCTGGAGCTCCCGGGAACACGCTCTGTACGAGTGCGCCACTCGTCGCGGAGAGTCCCCACGCGGAGCGCTCGGCCGGCGTGACCGAGACCACTTCGACCCCCAAGAAGGCCTTGGGCGCTCCGACAGTGCCCCCCTTGCGAAGTCCGGGGATCAGCTTGCGGATCTTGGTGATCGGGATTGCAAATCCAATGTTCTGCGTCGGCGCGTCCCCCGAGGCGCTCGTGGCGGCCGCGGTGTCCATTCCGATGACCTGTCCCGCGCTGTTGACAAGCGGGCCACCGGAGCTGCCCGGGTTGATCGGTGCCTGGGTCTGAAGCAGCCCGCGCAGCGACTCTGATCCCGAGCAGGTGCCTCCTCCGGCTGTGATGGACCTGCCCTCGGCCGAAATGATGCCCTCGGTTGCCGAAGGGGTGCTCTGCGAGAGGGCGAGTGCGTTCCCGATCGCGAGAACATCCTCTCCGACCTGGGTCGTCGAGGAGCCACCTAACGAGACCGCCTGGAGCCCGCTTGGCCCGTGCACCTGCAGGAGTGCGACGTCCGAGCCGGGATCGGTCCCAACAAGGGCGGCCGGGTAGGTCGTCTTCTGGCCATTGAGCGTGACGCTGATCTGACTTGCGTTCGCGATGACGTGATCGTTGGTCAGGATCTCGCCGCCAGGGGTGAGGATCATTCCGCTGGCCTCGTCGGTCTGGGTAACGCCACCGAATGGTCCCGAGGCGCAGCCGGGTCCCGACGCTTGGATCCCGACGACCGAGGGCAGCACGCGCGCCAGAACAGCCCGCACGTCGTTCATACGTCGGAAGACGCTCATGTTCGGTGAGAACTTGACCGATGCGGTGTCTTGGGAACGGATCGCCGCCGCGACCCCCGCACCGACGCCGAGGCCGCTCGCAGCACCCACCACCAGCGCGATGAGAACGACTCCAATCCAACCTCTGCGCGTATCGGCGCCATGGGGCACGTCGGATGAGTCGCGGACCATAGGCCAATCAATAGAAGGGATATCTGGGTCTGTCGCGGCATTCTCCAACGGCACCGGAGGAGGAGCTGAGCCGGGGAGGAAGTCGCCTCCCGGAGGGTCGCCGCCAAGGTCGAATTCCACGTTTCAGGTTGTAGCGCGTCCGCACCGAGAGTGTGGCGCGAGACCCTTCGGGGGCCTCTTCGCGAGTTCCACTTCGCAAACTCGGCTGCAGCCTGTAGTTTGACCGGAGCATGCCTAACCGTCTCGACATCGAACTGACCAGTATCCGGGGTGACGGCAGCTACACCTGGCGCGCTGCCGGCGCACGACAGCCGAAGGGGGTCATAGACGCCAAGGTCCTCGCCGAGGACGCAAAGGTCGGAGACGTGCTGCGCGTCGAGGCCGAAGTCGAGATCGATGGGATCACCATCCTGTCGGTTCTTCCGCCCAAGGAGAAGGCGACGCCTGGAGGCCGGATAGAGCTGATCGGCTCGTCCAAGCCGATTCAGGCGGTCACGACGGTCCTGCTGTCTGAAGGAGGCCGAGGTGGCGACCGCCGCGATCTTCTCGACAGCCCGCGCCGCGGCGACAGATCCTCGCGTGACCGACGTCCGTCGCGCGGCGGAGAGCGTCCCGACGCCCGCCGCCCGCAACCTGGTGGCGGCGAAGCGACCGCCGAGCGCCGACCGCGTCCAGACTCACGCGGCCGCGAGCTCCGCACCGGTGAAGGCCAACCGACAGGCTTCGGTGGCGAACGCCGACCGCGTCCGGCTGGAACACCGGGAGGTGGCTCTGCTCGCTCTCCTGAAGGCCGTCCTGCAGGACCCGGTGGTGAGCGCCGACCCCGTCCCGAAGCAGTGCCCGGTGGTGGAGCTCCCCGCAGCGCAGATGGCCGTCCGGCGACTTCCGGTCCCGAGCGGCGCCCCTTCACGCCTGGCACCACCCGTCGTCCCGGAGCGCCCGTTGGTGAGCAAAGCACTGCTGGCGCCACCTCACGCTCGGCTCAGCCACAGAGCGCTCCCCGTAGGACGGCGCCGCGCTTCGAACCTGGAACCGCGCACCGAGATCTCTTGTTCGCGGGCCTGGCATCCGAGCAAAAGCCGATCGCGGAACGCCTAGCGTCCGGCGGCATTCCCGCAGTTCGTCGTGCGATCGCCGAGGAAAGGGAAAGGGCTCGCTCCGAAGGCAGGCCCGAGGTCACTGGTGAGGCGATACTCGCCCTTGCCGAGCAACTCGCTCCGTCGGTCAAGCAGGCGATCTGGCTCGACCGAGCCGAAGCGGCAGTCGCACAACTCGATCAAATCTCGCTTCGGGACCTGCGGACAACGGTCGTCGCGGCGGCCCCGCGTGACGACGCGTCTCGAGATGTCGACCGCAAGCTGCGTGAGGAGCTGGACCGTCGAGTGAAGAAGCTCCGCTCCAACTGGGAGGAGCAGATCACCCATGCCCTGGAAGAAGGACGTGTCCTCCAGGCGCTGCGATTCTCGGCCCAACCCCCCGAACCGACTGCCCGGTTCCCGGCAGCTCTCGTCGGCCGCCTTGCCGCCAGTGCAGGCGCGGCAATGAGCGCGAGCACACCTGTCGAGCGCTGGCTCGCGATTCTCGAAGCTGCCGTCAGTTCACCGATCCGGCGCCAAATCCACCCAGAAGGCCTCCCCGAGGACCCGTCGGGGGAGATTGTGCGCAAGGCCAGAGTCGCAGCGGGCAGCCTGCCGGCACTCGCGCCGATGTTGGGTCTGCCGATGCCGCCGCCGCCCAAACCGCTTTCATCAGCACGCCCCCCTCGCCCGCCCCGGCCGGCCCGCCCGACGGCGCGAGGCCCGCGGAAGACCGCCCCGAGACGAGCAGCGGCGAATCCGGAGGCGAGAACCGACACCGGCCAGATGGTGGCTCCGGGCGACGGAGCCACGTCGGAAGCCCCGGTGGCCGCGGAGGACGTTCTGACCGGCGCTCCTTCGTCGCCGGACGACGTCGCCAAGGACCAAGCGCCGTCGGAGGCTCCTGTGGCAGCGGAGGACGTTCTGGGCGACGCTCCGTCATCAGCAGAGGACGGCCCGAAGGAGGCTCCGGAACTGGCAGCAGAGGCTGTGTCGCAAGCTCCGCTCGATGCCGCTGGTGAGGTTGCCTCTGATTTGGCAGGTTCTACAGGAGCCTCCTCGTCAGAGGACCCCGTCGATGGCGCACCTTCAGGCGTCGAGCTGGAAGAACCTCCTTCGGCTCCCCTCGATTCTTAGAGCTGACGACTAGCACCGGCCGCTGGTTAGTTCCCCGGGTACGCCGCTTTCGGTTCTGACTACAACTGCCGGTGCATGACCAAGAGGCGGGCGACGAAGCCTGACCCTTCGAGGAAGCTTTTCGAAGCCCTCATGCCCGGCAGCACGCGGACGTCGACACCCACAGCGCCGCGCGGAGCTGCCCAGTCGACTATCGCCCCGAGAAGACCTTCCCCGACCCCGACTTCGCGCGCGGGTGGATCGACGAACATGACCTCAACGGTCGCAAGACGCGTAGCGTCCGACATCTCGTCGAGTCGCGCAACCGCGACACCGACCGCCACGTCGTCCAAGGTCCCGAGCAGGACGAGCCACCGGTCGTCGTGGACGATGGACTCGAACAGTGCCTCAATAGGTTCTGACAGAGCTTCGTTCAACGCGTGAACGGCGCCACCGCGTTCAGAGACGAGGTGTTCCTGGGACGTTCGATAGAGCTCCACGAGCATTGGCACGTCGTCTTCGCTCGCGACGCGGGCCCCGATATTCATCTCGTCGCTGTGCGCTTCGGGCTTGGCGGCTCAGGCCGTGCCGTTGTCACGTTGAGAGTCCAGCTGGGCGATCTTGTGTAGCACGGTGCGACGCCGGCGAGTCGCCGACTCGTGCCTTCGAACAGCCTCGAGCTCGGCCGGCGTGAGTGAGGCGAGCCTTTCGACGACCTGTGATGCGGCCAGCGTGTCGTATCCAGGAATCGGCAGTCCACGACCTGTCACCTGTTCGGGCTGGCCTGATGATTGCCGAGGGCGGGCCCTCCCTGTGGCCTGGTGGGTCGACGCTCGGGTTTGCCAGTCGTGGTCGTCGACCTCTGCAGAGCGCGATGGGCTCGCGGGTGGCCTTGTGGCCACGGCGTCGTCGTGCGCGTCCGAGGTGAGTCGTGAGGTCTCGCCAGGCGGGACGGATTCCTCGCGGGCCTGATCTGACCACGGCGTTCCCACCCGTCGACGCGCCTCGGACGCGGCGAACCTACCGACCAGGCGTGCGAGGGCAACCCGCTTCTCGACACGCTCGCGACCGCGTTCCGCCAGCCGAGGCAGTTGTTCGACAAGCACGATTGCCGCACCGACCGGGGCGTACAAGAGGTAGTCGAGAAGCGTCTCGTAGTTGGGGCGTTCGTCGGCCACGGCCCGACGCTACCGCGCTCAGCCGGGCTCGCCGCGTTCGCTCACACGCAGTCTCGGCAAAGGAGCCGCTTCTTGTCTGCGAGCTGGGTCTGGCTCTTTACTAGGAAACACGACCGGCAAACGAATTCCCCTGGTTGCTTTGGCAGAACGCGAAGAGAGCCCTCGCCCCGCTCTTCGGAGTCAGGGGCCTCCTCCTCCTCGTCCTCCTCGTCGTCCACAACGACGAGCCGCTCTTTCAAGATCACGTCCAGACTTGCCTCTATGTCGTCGTCGTCGAGGTCGTCGTCGTCTTCGTCCTCGGTCTCGATCGGAACGATCTCGACTTCAAGGCCGACTCCTGTGGCACCCACAACTACCTCGTCGTCGTCTTCGTCGAGATCATCGACCAGCGCGACCTCGCCGAGGTCCTCGTCGTCGTCTTCGAGCAGGTCCGCGTCGTCCGCCAGGTCCTCGAGGTCCGCCTCATCGGCATCGGGAACCTCGAGATCATCGACTTCGATGGGTTCTTCCAGTTCTGCGGTGTCCTTGGTGTCCTTGCGCATCAACGTCCTTCAAGTCTTCGGAAGTCAGAGCCCGCGTACCTCAAACCGGCGCCGAGGTCGCGGCCGGGATGGACTATACGGCACCAAGGCTCGGTTGCGGCGACTTCAGGCGAGATTGCCCCCACCCGCTAGACCCGGGTGCTACGTGCGGCAGGACCCAGGACATCTTTGGGGCCACCCTTCTCGCCTGCCCGGGCGATACGCCGACATGATGTGTCGACGGGGGCGTTCTCTACTCGACTCCTGGGTCCCCACCACTCGCAACACCCCCAAATGCTTTTTGAGCTGCTCCCAGACCCACCGGAGAGCTGCCCTCGGCTTGAGGGGACTCTCTAGTTATTACCAACGAGGCACCGGGAGTCAAGCGGAGAATCGAAGTCCCCCGTCACAGGCTCGGCGCCGACCATTCACGCGTGGACTGGAAGCGTTGCTCGGCTTCGAGCCGGCCGAGGCTCGTCTCGCTGTGGTCGACGAAACGCATTGCGTCCGCGATCGCGCGGTGGCCGGCCTGCTCGGCGATAAGCCGGTGCATCTCTTGAACGATCCTCCGGTAGGCGGGATGTCCCTGCGGGCCGGAACGCAGTTCGAGGACGTGCATCGCCTCCCGGGCGTTCAACTGCATCACGAAACGGATGTTGAAAGCCAAGGCCACCGTGTAGGCGCTCTGCTCTGGAAAGTAGGGGGCAAGAGCGTCGTGCAGACTCTTCGAGCGTTCGAGAGATTCCACGAACTGATCCGACAGCCCTGCCTCTTCAACGAGCGGAGGTATCTCGAAGCCAAGGTCCGTGCCGAGTGGCTGCCACTCGACCGTCAGCATTCGATGGCGTTGGAGGTCCCTGAACGCCCCGTAGTCCGCCACAATGTCGAACCGGTACGAAGTGCACTCGAGAGCTCTTCCAGGCCTGTGGCGACGATTGGAGCGCTCTCCTACGTAGGCCTGGATGATCCTGCGCCGTTCCTCGGGTCCGAGTGTCTCGATGCGCCGGGCGATGTCCTCCTCCGGAGCGTTGAGGTAGGGGTAGCACATCGCCACGAGTACCTTGTCCTCGCCGGCCGGGTCGAAGTCGGTGAGGGTCACCGATCTGCCCGGCGCCGGCACCTCAACCGACCACAGATCGTGCACGGCAGCTTGCATGGCTTGGCCGCAAGTCTCGAGGTACTCGGTCCACACGCCACCGCGTTCGGGCCGGTCGATCCTGGAAAGAAAGGACGGGATCACCTTCCTCAGCTCGATGAGGATCAGGTCCGCGTAGCGACGGGCCTCGGGCAGCGGGTGCGCCCGCATCCTGAGGAGAAGCTGCTCGTAGCTCTGACCTGATCCAAAAATCCCCACGTTGGAGAGCGAGCCCGCCGGAAGAAGGCCTCTCAGTGCGTCGAGACAGCGCGCCCGGACTGCATGTCGGTGGGCGAGCTCGGAAATGCCTCCCTCCCTCGGGTTCGCGCGGCCGACAAAGGACTGCAGCGCCGGTAACAGCTCCGCATAGGTATCGAACATGCGGTCCATCTCGCCCACATAGCGGGCGCCCAGCGGTGACTCGAGCACGGCTTGATCACGGTGGTAGCGGTAGTGGCCTGACGGCAGGCGGCTGTCGTAGGGGATGTAGCGCGTCGACTGCTCGAGGTAGGACATGAGCCGCCCTCGCTCGAGAATCTTGGTCAGCACGTTCGAGGACTGTTCGCAGGCGAGGTGGACCCCGCCGAGCTGGGCGACCGAGTCGTCCCCGTACTCGCTGAACACCCTGGCGTAGAGCTGCTCGGCGCGCCGCAGGCCTACAGAGGCGTCCAGGCTCGTGTCCCCGGCGACATCGAGCTCGTCCACGAACTCGTCAAGGAACAGCCGCCGCAGGCTCTTTGGTGACCGTGAGTACCGGGCGAACAACGCACCCTTGACAACCTCCGGCAGGTTAACGAGCGCGAACACGGGGCCATCAAGATTGGTGAAGTACCTTCCGAGCAGCTCCCGCTCCCCGGCGGTGAACTGCTCAACGCCCACGATCGACATGCCAGGACGACATTACGGTGCGGGTTGGCCCCCGGCGCGGATGGTGCCGTGCTCGACGGGAATCGTGACCACCGACGAAGCGGCGACCACGTCGCGCAGCAGGCGCCCGGCGGCAGCCCGAGCGCACTTGGCCGTCTCCGGCAGCGCGGCGACGATCGCCACCTGCCGAAGAAGGTCGATGACCTGTTTCACATTGCGGACGAAGTCACCTCCCGACATGAACGGCGCCACCCTTCGCCCTCGACGTCCCGAACCCGCGCCCGGCTGCAGGACCTGGCGGAGCTCCCGGCCTCTTGCCCATTCGTAGATGAGCGACGCGAACCCCGAGTCGACCCCGCGAGTCACCGGGAGGTGTCCGGCACGTTCCTCGTCCCCCAAGGCCTCGGAAAGCTCCTCGATCGCCTCCAGTCGCCTGGCGACCTTTGCATTTGGCGCAGACGAGGGAGCCTCGCGCTCTCTTCGCGCCTCGTAGCACAGGGCGGAAGCGACAGCTGCCAGGCTCGCTGGATCGAGCCCGTCGAGCGCGCCCGCTTCCAGCGCCTCGGCCACAAGCAGGTCAGCCTCGTGGTAAAGCCCTGCTAGCCGTTCGCCAGCCTCAGTGACCTTCCAGCCGTCCAGGTAGCCGCGGCGCTCCAGAACCCTCAAGACCGCGTCGAGCTCGCCGACAAGGTCCTCCTCGCTCAGGAACTGCGCGAACGAGGAGCTCACAAGTGTGTACGCCTCCTCACGACTGTGACGGCGAACGAGGTTGACGGCAAGGTTGTAGGTGGGCCGGAACGACGAGGACAATGCCCGCGGGCGGCCTCCTGCGATCCGCGCGACGTCACCGAAGGTGTGGAACGGCGAACAAAGGACCGCCGCGTAGCCGATCTCGTCGATGCCACGCCTCCCCGCGCGACCGGTCAGCTGGGTGTACTCGCCAGGCGTCAGCTCTTGATGTCCTCTTCCACCGAACTTGGTCACCTCTTCGATCACCACAGACCGCGCGGGCATGTTGATGCCGAGGGCGAGCGTCTCGGTGGCGAAGACGACCTTCACCAACGCCTCGGCGAAACACGCCTCGACCGCCTCCCTGAACGGCGGCACCATGCCGGCGTGATGGGCCGCCACGCCAGCCTCGAGCCCGGCCGCGTAGGTGGCATAGCCAAGCACGGCCAGGTCTTCGTCTGTCAGGGGATCGACGTAGGACTCGACGATCGCGCGAATCCGCACTCGCTCCTCGGCGGTCGTCAGGCGCAGTCCGTCGTCAAGGCAATGGCGGACCGACTCGTCGCATCCGGCACGGGAGAAGACGAAGTAGATCGCGGGCAGGAGGCGCTCACCGTCAAGGCGGTCCACTACCTCGACCCGCCGGGGGCGGTACAGCTGCGGGCGTCCCGAGCGCCATCGGCCGTCCGGCGCGGTTGAAGTTCCGCTCCTGGCGGGCGAGGCGGACCGGCCGGTAACCCTACGACCCGAGCCGGGACGAGCGATCATGTCGTCGAGCCTTACGGCCTCCGCATTCGGCCGTCCGTCCACGAATGTCGGCAACATGTGGAGACGTTCTGCGAAGCGATCCCCCACCACGAAGAGGTTCTTCAACTCGACAGGCCGGTGGGACTCGATCACGACCTCGGTCCTGCCACGCACCTCGGATATCCAAGACGCCAACTGGTCCGCATTCGCCACCGTCGCTGACAGGCACACGAGCGTCACGTTCAAAGGGGCGCCGAGGATTACCTCCTCCCAGACTCCTCCGCGGTAGGGGTCTTGAAGGTAGTGAACCTCGTCCAGCACGACATAGCGCAGGTCGGCGAGACGGCCGGGCTCGGCGTGGATCATGTTGCGCAGGACTTCGGTCGTCATGACGACGATCGGTGCCTGGCCGTTGATGGAGTTGTCGCCCGTCAACAAGCCGACTCGGTCGGCGCCGTACTTACGCCGGAAGTCCCCGTACTTCTGGTTCGACAGAGCCTTGATCGGCGTGGTGTAGAAGACCTTGGCACCTTCGGCGAGGGCGAGGTGGACCGCGTACTCGGCCACGACGGTCTTGCCCGATCCAGTAGGCGCGCTGACGAGGACCGACTGGCCCTGGTCGAGAACCTCCAGGGCGTCGAGTTGGAAGCGGTCGAGCGGATAGGGATGATCCGCGAGGAACCGCTCGCGAGAGGTCACGCGGGCGGCGGGCGCCTTCATGTCCTCGTTCGCGCGCGGCCTGTCACTTGCCCAGCATCCTTCCGATGAGGATGGACGCCTCGTAGAACAGCAACAACGGGATTGCGAGCGCGAGCATCGAGAACGGGTCCGAGCTGGGCGTCACTATCGCTGCGAACAGGACCATCCCGATGATCGCCCACCGTCGCCAATGCGACAACTTGGCCGGGGTGAGCACTCCTGCCAGTTCGAGCGCGACCAGCAGCACCGGGAACTCGAAGGTCACGCCGAATGCCACCATCAGCAGCAGGATCAGCTGCACGTAGGAGTTGGGCGACAAGATCGCGACGATGGTCTTGCTGGGACCGCTCACGTCGAGCAGGAAGCGCATCGCGTGTGGGAAGGTGAGGTACGCCACGAAGGCACCGAGCCCGAAAAGCCCGGCGGTGGCGAAGGTGAACGGGAGGGCGTACTTCTTCTCGTTGGCTTTGAGCCCTGGGGTGATGAAGCGCCAGAGCTGATAGAGAGTGACGGGCAGCGCGATCAGGATCCCGCCGTAGGCAGACACGTTGAGACGGAGCGCGAACCCCTGCAGGGGCTGGGTGACATAGAAGTCGCACTTGCGACCGGTATGGGTCACCGCCTGGCAATAAGGCGACTGAAGCAAGGCGAGGATCTGGTCGTACAGCACGTAAGTGACGATGGCCCCGACCGCGATCGCCGAGATGCAGACGATGAGGCGCCGGCGGAGCTCTCCGAGGTGCTCGCCGAGCGTCATCGCGTCCGGTGTCGGGCGGGGGTTCTCTCTTCGGGCGCGAAGCCTGGCGATCCTCGCCGGTGCGGCCATGGCTCAGTTCATGCTCGGCTCGTCGAACACGAAGACCGTGTCGGCCGAGAGCGACCCCGACGAATTCGACGCCGGCACCGATGGAGGTCTCATCGTCGATGACGGTTCGTGTCTTCCGAGCAACGGCTGCCAGCTCGACTGAGTCTCCGCTTGGCCGACCTGGCCCAGGCGCGATCCCCTGCTCACTCGGCCGGGGACGCCAGCCCCCGCGCGCAGAGCGGGCCCGGAAGCCATCTCGTCAGCGCTCGTGACCGCGCTGGCGACCGAGGTGTCGCCCTGCCCGGACACCAGGCCGGTCAAGTAGCCGGTGATCGCTCGGGAGGGACTTGTCGGGATGTTCGGCAGGTCGAGGTCGGGGACCGCTGCGCGGACCTCCTGCTCGAACTTGTCCCGCAGACGATTCAGCTCGCGCCACATTCCTCCGAGCTGACGCGCTAAACCGGGCAACCTCTCGGGCCCGACGACGATGAGCGCGATCACTAGGATCAGAAAAATCTTGGCCGGGTCGAGACCGCCCACGCTGGCGATCCTACCGTGCCGCCGGCGCTACCACCGGCCGGGATCGGGTTGCCGACGTGGAGCCGACGTGCGCCATGTCCGTGGCGCCGCGGCGGGCAATTGCGAGTCTCATGGCCACCGGAGGTTACTCGTCCTGGCCAGTCCTAGCCGTAGGGGTGCGCGTCAGAACCAGTGGAAGTACGGGTGCCCGAAACGCCAGACGATCACGAACACCCTCCCGACCACGAGTGAGCCCGGCAGGGTTCCCCAGACCCGGCTGTCGGCCGAGTCACCGCGACAGTCACCCATCACGAAGTAGTCGCCTTCGGGGATCTTGGTAATGGGAATGTTCTCAGCGCTCTCCGCGCACAACCCGCTGAGGCGGGGCAACCACGGTTCTCTGATGGGCCTTCCGTTGATCAGAACCGTGTTCCCGCGGGAGGAGATCGTCTCGCCCGGCAATCCGATGACACGCTTTACGAGGTCTTTGTCCTGCGTACCGGTGTCTTTCGGCGGGCGCTTGAAGACCACGATGTCGCCCCGCTGGATCGTGTAGCCGAACTTGATCACGACTATCCGATCGCCGATCTGCAAAGTCGGCAGCATCGACCCCGACGGAACGAAGAAGGCCTGGAGGGCGAAGGTACGCAATCCGGCTGCCACGAGCACGGCGAAGATGACCACGACGACCCACTCGACGACGTGGCGCCTCGCGATCCTTCTTGCGTTCTCGGCCGTCGAGCGGCGCGAGTCGACCGCGGGCGGCGGTGCCACAGCGGGCGCGCTTTGCGAGCTAATGCCCGTGACGATCGGAAAGTCGGGAACCAATGGTGAAAGGGGTTCCGCGAGGTTGTCCGCGTTGGGGGAGGCCTCTGTCGCGTCGGTCACGGCTCAGCAGCCTAAATCGACTCGATGAGCCGCTCGACGCGTTCGTCGTGCGATCGGAATGGGTCCTTCAACAGGACCGTCCGTTGTGTCTGGTCGTTCAGCTTCAGGTGCACCCAGTCGACGGTGAAATCCCGGCGCTTCTCCTTGGCTCGTTTGATGAATTCACCCCGAAGACGTGCCCGGGTGGTCTCCGGGGGCGAATCCATGGCCTTGGTGATCGCCTCGTCGGTCGTCGTGCGGTCCACTCGACCCTTCGCCTGAATCAGATAGAAGATTCCGCGCTTGCGGTCAACGTCGTGGTACTGAAGGTCGATCAAGGCCACTCTGGGGTGGCCGAGCGGAAGCTCGTGGCGTGCCCGATAGGCCTCGCTTAGTCGGTACTTGATCACCCAGTCACACTCGCGATCCAGGCTGAGCGGGTCCTTCTCGATGGCTTCGATGCAGTGCTGCCACATCGACAAGGCGCGTTCCTCCTGGGCGGGAAGACCTCGCCTTTCGTGGTAGCGCAACGCTCGGTCCAGGTACTCGCGCTGGATGTCGAGGGCGCTCAGATCCCGGCCGTTCGCAAGGCGTACCTCGCGTCGGCACGTGATGTCGTGGCTGATCTCCCGGATCGCCCTTATCGGGTCTTCGAGGGTGAGGTCGCGGATGACGATGCTCGGATCCTCCAGCATCCGCAACAGGATGCTCGTGGCGCCGACCTTCAGAAATGTCGCGTACTCGCTCATGTTCGAATCACCGACGATCACGTGCAGCCGTCGGAAGCGTTCCGCGTCCGCGTGTGGCTCGTCGCGTGTGTTGATGATCGGGCGACTGCGAGTCGTCGCAGAGGAGACGCCCTCCCAGATGTGCTCCGCCCGCTGAGAAAGGCAGAACGTCGCGCCACGCGCCGTCTGGAGGACCTTGCCGGCTCCTGAGTAGATCTGCCGGCTCACGAAGAAAGGGATGAGCACCTGCACGAAGTGTGAGAAATCGTCTCTCCGGCTGGTGAGGTAGTTCTCGTGACACCCGTAGGAGTTGCCGGCGGAGTCCGTGTTGTTCTTGAACAGGTAGATCACCCCGCGGATGCCTTCTTCGCTCAAGCGGCTCTCAGCCGAGGCGATGAGACCTTCGAGGATGCGCTCCCCCGCTTTGTCATGAGCGACCAGGTCCTCGATCGAGTCGCACTCCGGTGTCGCGTACTCGGGATGGCTGCCGACGTCCAGGTACAGCCTCGCCCCGTTCTCGAGAAAGACGTTGC
>PLKG01000050.1:22539-23298 GCA_003140595.1 Acidimicrobiaceae bacterium
CCTTTCACGGCCACGTGCTCGCGGCACGACTCGGATCGGAAGGCATCCCGGTTGAGCTGCGGGGCCTAAGCGAGGGGCCCTATCCCCTTCCCGCGAACGTGGCGGTGTTCGTCCATGCCGACCAACTCGAGCTCGCGCAGGCCCTGCTGCTCGGCGACGCCGTCGACGCAGCTTTCGACGAGCGGTACGAAGGCCTCGGTCCAGAGGACCCACGCGTGCTCGATCTTCCCCCGACAGAGCTCCGCGACACCGGCCGATCGAGACGCGCTCACACGATTCTCGTGCTCGTGATGGTCGGGCTGGTGCTAGTAGTCGGCGTGATCGCCTCTTTTCACTGAGCCGGGGCGCACCCCAGCCTTACGAGCCTGCGGTGGCGGCAGGTTCACAGTGCCGCAGTGCCCAACCTTGAGGCCAGTCAGGCAGGTCCCGCGGGCTCCCCTGCGTCGTGGCCCGATTCGTCCACCGAGACTGGCTCGCCCGCACCCTCCGCGCTCGCGGGCGAGCCGGGTGCCTCGACTTGAGCAAGCAGCAGGGCCAGCTCGTCATCGCCGACCCTGCGAAAGGTCCGGCGCCAAGGCCCATGCTCGAGCACCGCGACCTCGAGGTCGTCGGCCTTCAGCGTGCGCGTCGGCCCCGACAGGCTCGCCACGCACGCGAGGACCGCCTCGCCGAGGGTCCAGCCCTGGCGGAATCTCTCAGCCATGCGACGGGTGATCGCGTCCGCTTCACCGCCGAGCACCGTGAAACGCTGCTCGTCTG
>PLKG01000046.1 GCA_003140595.1 Acidimicrobiaceae bacterium
GCTAGGGAAACCGACGACTGTGGCATCGCGCGGCGTACAGCGATTTTCCGCATCTCAAGCGCGCGACTAGCCTCGAAAGCGCGTGCGCGCGTAAATCTATGGACACTCGACAGGCCGCCAATGAAGTCGCTCCCGGATCGAGCGCCCCAACGAGACTGCGCGCCGACGCACCGCTCCTCGATGGCTATCTGAGCTACCTCGAGTCCGACGCGACCCCCTTCATCACCCCTGGCCACAAGGGCCGCGGATCCAAGCTGGACGCGGACCTCGGCACGGTGCTCGCAGGCGACGTCCCCCTCTACGGCGGCGTCGACACCGTCAAGTCGGCACACGGCCTGCTCGCGGAAGCCGAAAGGCGCTCTGCACGCTGGTTCGGCGCCGACTGGTGCCGTTACTCGACGGGAGGCTCAACGCACTGCAACCAGGCGCTCTGCCTCGCCATCGGCAAGCCGGGCGACAAGGTCGTCGTGACGCGCTCGCTCCACCGGTCCCTGCTCCTCGGCATGGTGCTGGCGGACCTGGAGCCGTGTTGGTTGCCGACGGCGATCGACGAGGCAACAGGCATGCCCTTAGGTGTAGCCGTCGAAGACGTCGAAGCGACGCTCGCGGCCAATCCCGACGCCCGCGCCGTGCTCATCACCGAGCCGGACTACCTCGGCACCCTCTCTGACGTTGAACGCATCATCGAGGTCGCCCATCGTCGCGACGTGCCGGTCATAGTGGACCAGGCCTGGGGAGCACACTTCGGCCACCACCCTGAACTGCCCCCGCATGCCATGGCCCTCGGAGCCGATGCGATGGTGACGAGCATCCACAAGCTCCTGCCCGGTTACACCCAGGCGAGCCTGGTGTGCGCCCGCACCGAGCGCTTTGACCGTGACCGCCTGGAGCGGGGGTTCGAGGCAAGCCACACGACGAGCTCCGCCGGATCGGTATTGGCGAGCATCGACGCGTGCCGCGCGCTCATGGAGGCTCGAGGTCCCGAGCTGGTGGAACCGGCCCTTCGCGCAGTCAGGGCCGTTCGTCAACGCCTGCGTGACGAGATCGCGGGGTTGGTGGTGCCGGACGAGCGGTCCTTCGAGCCGGGCCGCTTCGACCCGATGCGACTCGTCCTGCTGCTCTCGCGCGTGGGCGCCAACGGTATCGAGGTCGAGCGCATGCTCGTGGACCAGGCGATCCCATTGGAGCTGGTCGACCGTGACACGATCGTCGCGATAGTGACCATCGCCGACGACGAAGGCACGCTCAACGAGCTCTTCAAGGCCCTCGTCCCCGCGATTCGCGCGACGTCGGGGCCTCCACGCTCGCCCTCGGTCGCTGTGAGCTGGCACGTACAGCCGGTCAAGGCGATGAGCCCGCGGGCGGCCTTCTTCGCGGCTCACGAATCGGTCGCCGCGGACCTTGCCGTCGGGCGCATCTCCGCTGAACTGATCGCTCCCTACCCGCCGGGAATCCCCGTGCTGGCTCCTGGCGAGCTCGTCACCGAGAGGCTTCTCGCCGACCTGCGCAAGGTGGCCGATCACGGTGTGCGCGTCGCATACGCGGCCGACCCCACTCTGTCGACGATCGAGGTCGTGCGAACCTGACTCGTGGCCCTTGCCGCGAAGCCGTTCAACCGCCCTGCCCCGCGCCGGGCAGCGCGGCCCCACAGATCCCGGCGCAAGCCGCGAGCAGCTCGTCTTGGAACCGGTCGTCGTGCATGGAGCCGTGCGCCTCGCTCCGGTGCTGGTGATAGAAGAAGGCGCCTGACACAAGGGCATCGGGGTCGTCGGAAACAGCCAGCCACGCCTGGGTGACCGAACCCTGGGCGAGGTCGTCGGGCGCGCCCGGACCCCCCATCTTGGTGGCCACCCAGCCGGGATCGACGGCGTTGGACAGGACATCGGGGTATCGGCGCGCGACGGCCGCGGCGAGCACGGCGACAAAGAGCTTGCTGTCGGAGTACGCCTGCGGTCCACTCCAACGGCGACGCTCCCACTGCAGGTCGTCCAGCCGCGCGTTCCCGCCTCGGTGCATGCCGGAGCTGAGATACACCAGTCGGCGCGGCATCTCGATCTCGGAGGTGAGGAGGTAGGGCGCCAGGACGTTGACCGCAAAGACGTGGCTCATGCCGTCCGAGGTCATGATCGGGCGAGATTCGCTGGATCCGACGGCTGCGTTGTGGATAACGGCGTCGAATCGGCCCAGCGCATTGGCCGCCTCGACGACCTGACGCATGCCGGCGATGGTCGTGAAGTCTCCGACGAGGACGTCTACCGCCTCGGGCAGTGCCGCGAGCGCATCAGAGGCCCGGGCTCGGTTGCGGGCGTGCAGCACGACATCGTGATGCTGGTGTGCGAGCAGCCGCGCGGCACCAAGGCCGAGGCCGTCCGACGATCCGGTGATCAGTACGCGTGACATTGGGCGCCTTTCGCTATAGGTCTCCAGCTGGTCCGGTCCCGGCTCACAGGCCGGCCACAAGCGGTGCGAGGACTTCGAGCGCCCCGGCGTCGATTCCCCCTTTTTGAGAAAGCGGCTGCAAACAGACATGGTCCGCGCCGGCCTCGAGATGGGCGCGCACTCGAGCCACCACTTCGCCCGGCGTCCCGTGAATGACGAGGGCGTCGACGAGCCGGTCGCTCCCCTGCCCGGCCAGGTCCTCTTCGTCATAGCCGAGGCGCTCAAGGTTCGCCCTGTAGTTGGGCAGGCGCAGATAGCGCTCGAGGTAGGTCTTCGCTATGACGCGCGCCCGGTTGGGTTCGTCCTCGAGGACGAGCGCCTGCTCGGGCGCCAAGAGAGGTGATTCTCCAAGCACGCGGCGGGCTTCCTCGGTGTGCACGGGCGAGGTCAGGTAGGGGTGCGCCCCCTCGGCCCGGTCGCGGGCAAGCTCGAGCATCCGCCGGCCCAAGGCTGCCAGCACCCTGGGCGGCGGGGACGAGCCCCCGTCCGTCCCGCGCTCCATCTCGGCGTCGTCGAGGCCGGTGAGAAAGCGGGTCATAGCCTCGAGAGGGCGCTCGTAGCGGCGACCGAGCTGTTGAACTGCAGGCGCATGGCTCACCCCGAGGCCGAGCACGAACCGGCCCGGATG
The DNA here is from genome assembly GCA_003140595.1 of Acidimicrobiaceae bacterium. Lineage (GTDB taxonomy): Bacteria > Actinomycetota > Acidimicrobiia > Acidimicrobiales > Bog-793 > Fen-455. Next base: position 3,068 of record PLKG01000046.1, read on the forward strand.
AGCCGCCTCGAGTGTCGCGACCCGCCGGGCGAGTGCCAACGGCTCCCAAGCCCAGATGCTCGTGATCCCGGTCGCCACGACAAGCCGGCCCGATCCGCAAAGTGCCCGATCGAGCAGGTCGAACGACTTTGGGCCAGGGTTGCTGCCTCCTACCCAGAGCGCGCCGTAGCCGAGGTGCTCCACCCAGGCGGCGAAGCCACCAGGATCCTGCTCGAGCGCTCCAGGACCTACCCATACCCCAACCCGGCCAATGCACTGCCTCCAACCGTCGGCACCGGCTCCGGGGCTGCTCATCGTTTCGCCTCCGTCTTGTTGGCTCTGCACCCTTTCTATCGCGGGCGCGTGATCGCACAACTCGCGTGGTCCCCCTGACGAGCCGGCGCGCGATGTCGCAGCCATGAGCAGGCCGTTCGAGGCAGCAAGCCAGAGCGGCGGCAGATCTCCTTTGTCACCTACTGCCGAGCCGAATTCGCCCGCCTGTGGTGTACTGGCTTGTTGGGACGGGTCAACCTCGACGGGGCACGCAGGAGTGCCGCCACCGGCCCTGGAGGCAGCTGTGAGAATTGGCATCATCGGTGCCGGCAATATCGGAAGCGCGCTCACACGAGGCTTCACAGCGCTCGGCCATGAGGTGTCGGTGGCCAACTCGCGTGGCCCTGAGACACTTGTCGACCTCGCGGCCGCCACGGGTGCTTCGGCGGTGACCGTCGGCGACGCAGCCAACGGCGCCGACGTCGTGATCGTGACGATCCCCGAGAAGAGTGTCCCTGATCTCCCGGCCGGGTTCCTGGATGGGGCGGCCCAGGCTGCGGTGGTCATCGACACGGGCAACTACTACCCGCAACGGGACGGCCGAATCGAGGCGATCGAGAACGGCATGACCGAGAGTCGCTGGGTCTCCCGGCAGATCGGACATCCACTTGTCAAGGCGTTCAACAACATCCAGGCCCAGCACCTCGCCGAGCTGGGGCGGCCGCCGCGCACCCCTGGGCGCATCGCCCTGCCGGTCGCAGGGGACGACGAGGCGTCCAAAGCGGTCGTGATGGGCCTCGTGGACGAACTCGGCTTCGACCCCATCGACGCCGGCAGCCTGGACGAGTCGTGGCGGCAGCAACCTGGCAGCCCTGTCTACGCCCGTGACTACGACGCCGACGGCGTTCGACGCGCCCTGGCCGAGGCAACCCCGGAGCGCGGCCCGGACTTCCGGCACGCTTGACATGGCCGGCAGGTGGCGCCCGGAGCTCGCCGGCTGGCTCGGCACCGTCGCAGGGCTCCTGACGGGTCGGCGCTCGAAATGGGCAGTGGTGTTCATCGGTCTCGCCGTGGCCGGCGTCTTCGGTCCCCTCGGGGGCAAGCAAGACATCACGACCGATCCCACGGCCTTCCTGCCCTCCAGTGCCCAGTCGACCAGGGTCGTCCAGCTGCAGGCCGACTTCAAGTCCGGGCAGGTCAACCCGGCCATCGTCGTCTACGCCTCCACGGCGCCGCTCAGCGCTGCCGCCAAGGCCAGGGTTAGCGCCGACCGCGCCGCATTCGAGAAGTTCGCCGACGGCGGCTTCGTGCCACCTGTCGAGTACTCCGTAGATGGCAAGGCGGCGCTGCTTGTCGTACCCCTCCGCTCGAGCCTGCCCCAGTCCCGCTTCAGCCGGGATGTGGATCAGTTGCGTCACCTGGCCCAGTCCCACCTCCCCGCCGGTGTGCGAGCTGAAGTCGGTGGGCCTGCCGGTTTCGTCGTCGATCTCGTGAACGCCTTCTCCGGCATAAACACCAAGCTCCTCTTCGCCACAATCCTTGTAGTCGCCCTGATACTCATCCTCACCTACCGCAGCCCATGGCTCTGGCTCGTGCCGCTCGGGGTGATAGGGATCGCCGACCAGACGGCGAGTGCCATCGTCTATCTGCTCGCCGCTCACGCCGGGTTGGTAGTGAACGGGGAAAGTGACGGGATCTTGCGCGTCCTGGTGTTCGGCGCCGGCACTGACTACGCCCTTCTGCTCATCTCCCGCTATCGCGAGGAGATGCGCGAGAACGAGGACCGTCACCTCGCCATGCGCAAGGCTCTCATAGGCGCGAGTCCGGCCATAGTGGCCAGTGCGGCGACGGTCACGATCAGCCTGCTGGTGCTCGGGATGGTCTCGACGCTCAACAACAACCGGAGCCTCGGGATCGTCGGCGCCATCGGCATCGCGACCGCGGTGCTCTTCAGCCTGCTGCTGCTCCCTGCAGTGCTCGTCCTGTTCGGTCGGCGCCTCTTCTGGCCCTTCGTCCCCAAGCTCGGGGAGCCTGACCCCACTCGGACCGGTTTCTGGAGCAAGGTGGGAACGCGAGTGTCGCGGGCGCCACGCCTGGTCGCCGCCGGCTGCGTCGTGATCCTCGTCGGCCTCGCGTCGGGACTGTTCTCCCTCCACACCGGGCTCAACCAGAGCCAACAGTTCCGCACGCAGGTGCCCTCCGCGAAAGCCCAGTCGCTCATCAGCGCGCACTTTCCGGCAGGTTCGGCGGCACCGGTCTACGTGGTGGCCAAGTCGGACACGCTTCAGGCGGTGCTCGAGGTGGTGCGGGCCGATCGCGGGGTCACTGCTGTCTCTCTCACCGGTCAGGGCCGGTCGCTCGTGCAACTGACCGCCACATTGGGCGCGGCACCCGACTCGAACGCGAGCTACGGCACGATCGACAGCCTGCGCGAACGCCTGGCCGCGGTCACCGGCTCCCACGCGCTCGTGGGAGGATCGGTAGCCACCGATCTCGACACCAACAACGCCGCCAGACACGACATCAAGGTCGTCATCCCGGCCGTGTTGACTGTGGTCCTTCTCATCCTGATCCTGTTGTTGCAGTCGCTTCTCGGGCCGGTGATCCTCATCCTCACCGTGGTCGCCAGCTACCTCGCGACCCTCGGCGCCGCCAGTTTCGCCTTCTTTCACCTGTTCGGCTTTGCTGGCATCGACGCCAGCCTGCCGTTGCTCGGCTTCTTGTTCCTTGTCGCCTTCGGCGTCGACTACAACATCTTCTTGATCTCACGGGCGCGACAGGAATCAGGGGCAATCGGCGCCCGGCCCGGTGTCCTCGGCGCTCTGGCTCTGACGGGCGGGGTGATAACCAGTGCGGGCGTGGTGTTGGCGGCGACTTTCCTCGTCCTCGGGATCCTGCCTCTCCTGGAGCTGACCGAGATCGGTGTCCTGGTCGCGTTCGGCATCCTCCTCGACACCGTCCTCGTGCGCAGCATCCTGGTCCCCGCGTTGGCTTACGAGCTCGGCCACTGGTTCTGGTGGCCGGGAAGCCTTTTCCGCAGCCCTGTTCGGCCGGACCAGGCCGGTCAGGCGCCGTCAGGAAACCCACCCCGGTGCAGCACCATGGGATAGTGCGGCAGTATCTCGGGCTTGCGCACCGATGACCGCCATCCGTCCGGATACGGTCGCAACCCTTCGAACAGGCGTGATTGCTCTGCGGTATCGCCCCCGACCAGCTGCTCGAGTGACTCCCGGAGCTTCGAGATGAGGTCGTGACCGAAACGCACCTGCCACTGCTCTTCGGCCTCGCCGAGGATCCGGCGGCACTTGTCCTGGGCCTTGCGACCTTTCGCGGTGAGGCGGACCACCTTTCCCCGGCTGGCGGTCGGATCGGGTTCGACCACGACACAGCCGTGCCTGCGCAAGAGCCCCACCGACATTGCCGTCGCCTCCTTCGAGACGCCTGTCAAACGGGGAAGATCCCGGACGCGAACTCCCGTCTCGTCGAGGACTCTGAGCGCATTGGCACTTGTCGGCAGCGACACGTTCGACTGGCTTTCGAAGTCGATCGTGAACATGAGCAGCACCTTGGCGAGGAGTTCCGACAAATCCGGTCGAGCCCCCGCGCCAGCGCCCGGGACGGGCGGCAGCTTCCCGTTCCAACGCTCGCTTCCTGCGAACATCTGGATCGAGACGACTGGAAGGTATTGGGGAAGCACCAAGCCGGACTGGTCGACCAGTGACCGGAGCGACTCGCGAAGGCGGCTGATCTCGTCCTCGCCGAAGCGCTCACACCAGCGCTGCTCGATCTCGCCGGCCAACGGCCGAAATATCCTCTGAGCCTTCCGGCCGTAACGGGTTGGCCTGACGATGAGCGCCGAACGCACGGGGTCTGTTCGGTCGTCAAGGGGATCCGGCTCGACGACGACGTATCCCCACCTCTTCATGCCCGCCAGGTTCGTGATGGCGGCCAAGCCCGCCACTTCGCTCAACGGCACGCCGTCGGCGTCGATGAATTGCAGGAAATTGGCCCACATCGCCTGCGAGACGAGCCACGGACCCGGGGCTGCATCCGTCGCTTCACCACGTGTTGTCCTGTGCGCCATCCGGTGCTCGGACTCGTTGTCGAATTCGATCGTGAAACCAACCAGCACCTGCGACAAAAGGGCCGGCAATTCCAGGCGCGCTGCCACGACTCTCACTTCTCCTGCCCGGGCTCTAGGCGTCGGCAGGCGAGCGGAAAGGGCGGCACGGTCGAGTCACGCGGGGCGATGAACCGGCTCTCCACGATAGGTACCGAACGACCACCGGTTTCCTTCGGGGTCGCGCGCGGCAAAGTCCCGCGATCCGTAGTCGGTGTCGTGCAGACCGGCGATGATCTCAGCGCCGGCAGCCACGGCCCGGGCATGCAGCCCGTCAGGATCGTCGGTCACCACGTAGGCACCGAACGAACCCGGTTGAAGTGGCGCTGCGTCATCGTCGTCAGCGCGGACGCTGCCCATCATCAGACCCCCGCCGAGCGGCCAGGCCAGCTGCGCGTGGTCCACGCGATCGCCCTCGCCATAGACGACCACCTCGTCGAAGCCGAAAGCTTCGACGAGGAACCGGATCAGGCCACGGGCGTCGCGCGCCCGCAAGACGGGCCAGACCTGGGCGGGAGGAAGGATCTCACTCATGAGCTTCTACCCACCTCAACACACAGACTCGGGTGCCCGGGTCAAGAGTCCAGTTCCGGGATCTGCGTTGAGAGGCAAAAGGGGTGGCCGGCAGGATCGAGCATGACCAGATAGCGATCCGGCGCAGGTTGAGTCGCGGACCGCACGGCTCCGAGCTTGAGGGCCTCGGCCTCTGCCTCGCCCAGGTCCTCGATGGCAAGATCAAGGTGCACCTGCTTGGGAAGGCCGCCGTCGGGCCATGAAGGCGGTTCGTAGTCCGCCACGCGGGTCGCCGCGAGCCACAACCTGTCAGTCCTTACGGCCACGAAGTCGTCGCTCGAGTACGCGACCTCCCCTCCGAGCAGCGCGGCCCAGAAGAACCCGAGGACGGCCGGATCGGCACAGTCAAACGCGACAGAACCCAATCGAGCCACGGCCACAAGCCAAGGCTAACGAGACTGCGGCGGACGCTTGGCATTCTGCCGGGGACAGCACCTGTTTCGGCACGATGCCCGCCCTCGGATCGTCAATGAAGCTAGCGAAGATGACCTTCGATCACAGGCACGACGAGCGAGACGAGGTCGTCCCTGCTCGCCCGGACCACCGCGTCGACCTTCACCAAGTGGCGGAGCATGGCGATGCCGATCAGCTACGACGCGACGAGCGACGCCTGGAGATGGGCGTCGCCTGCCTCGATCAGAACCCCGGGAGGACTGAGCTGCCCGATCAGGAATTCGCACAGCGTCGTGGCTGCCCGCCCGTTCACAGAGAACGCACGAACCTCAAGACCGCGTCTCGGGTCTGCTCCTCTCGAGCATGGTCAGGTACCGGCCGACGATCAGCTCGCCGGCCCTGGCAGGCTCGAGGGTGTTGAGGCCGCTGAACTCCGCCGGCGGGCCGGGCCGGAGGTCACTTCGAGCGCGGCCTCGAACAACCCGTCTTTGGTGTCGAAGTACTGCTCGATTAGCCACTGGGTGGCCGGCTTCGGATTCCTTCAGTCAGCGCCCCGGGAGGGCTCCACGATCGGCGAGCCGCCATGCTTGCGGGTCTCAAGCGCCCGCCCCGCATGCTGCACGTCCGCACGTGTCAAGGCGAGGAACGCGACAAGGCAGAAGATGAGCACGGTCAGGGCCAACGCCACGTGTCCGTCGCCCCAACCGAGGCCGCCGACAGTGTGAGGCTTGCCCATCCAGTCGGCGAACGAGGCGCCGAGCGGTCGGGTGGCCACATAGGCGAACCAGAACGAGAAGATCGCGTTCCAATCGAAGAAGCGGTAGCCGATCGCGGGAACAGCGATCACGCCCGCGAAGACCAGGCCTGAAGTCAGATAGCCCAGGTGGAACGTCACGGCCGTGAGGTCCCCCACTGCCGTGCCCATGGCGAAGGTCGCCACGACCGAGGCCCAGTAGAAGGCCTCACGCCGGGGGGTGTCGACGGTGTGGATCGACATGGTCTTCTCGGTCTTCTGCCAGCTGACGAACACGGCCATGAGAACGACGCCGTAGAGGGCGCTCGACACCGCGTAAGGGACCGCGAATCGTACATGGAGCACATCGGCGGCCATTGTGCCGAATACGCCGACCATGACGACTCCCAGCCAGTAGGTCCACGCGACATAGCGGCGCATCGAGAACTGCAACAACAATGCAGCGACGAACCCGACGAACCCCACGGCGACGGCCAGTTCAGGGTTCAACCTGTGTACCAGGTAGTCGGAGGTCGATTCGCCCATCGCCGTCGAGAGTGCCTTTATCAGCCAGAAATAGACCGTGATCTCCGGCACCCGAAGTGCGCCACGAACCGTCAGCCTCGTTAGTAAGGTGCTCTCGGTCACGGCCACATCTTGCCGCCAAGTATGTCCCGTTCGGACGCGCGCTCTCGGCCGGCAAGCGGCGGCCGGCTGGCTCGCCCTCTTCCCAGCTGATCTTGGGGCGCTTGAATCTTGGGGCATCGGTCCCCAGGTCACGCGAGAGGACCGTCAACGGCTGCGACGGGAACCGGCGAGAGCCCGTCGTAGGCGTTCAGCTAGGCGTGCGCGCGGACAGACCTGCGGCCGGGTCTCACCGGTTCTGCAGAGCTCAGCCGCATTTGCCTCGACGAGTTCCTCGAACAATCGTCCGTCATCGCTTCGGGTCTGTGATGGTCAAGCGAAACAGGCGCGGCAAGCCCGCACACGACATCTGCTCCGAGGGCCCTCACCGGTCTCAGGCGGATCTGCGCCTTGGAGTACGGGCTCCGCACCACGCACCCTTTGGAGAGGGCGAGCGCGGATCGCCGAAATCACTTGCTTTCCACGCGTCGACGCTAGCGTCCGCGTAACCGGTCGATCTGGCGCCGGTCCCGTTTCGTGGGACGTCCTGTCGAAGGGTCGCGGACCAGTACCCGGGGCACGATCTCGCGTGGAGGAGGCGGAGGGCTGTGGTCGACGATGCACTCTGCCGCGATGGGGGCGCCGACACGTTTGTCGATCGCCCGGACAACCTCGAGCACTCGCTCCCGGTCGCCGATCCGGGCCGTGACCATGTCCCCAGGGCGCACCGTCGTAGAAGCCTTCGCACCCGCACCGTTCACCTTGACGTGCCCCGCGCGGCACAGCCCCGTCGATGACGCGCGCGTTGGTGCGGCACGCACTGCCCACAGCCATCGGTCGACTCTTGCGACCTCCACACCGAAAGCGTCCCACGCACAGGCCGCAAGCGCGGCAAAGTAGGAGGGCCATGTCCTCCGGAATCGATCTCGCCGCGCTGACCGGAAGTCCGGACCGCGCGCTGGATACGTTCCTCGCCTGGACGGCCGAGCGGGGCTTCACGCTCTATCCATCCCAGGAGGAGGCGCTGCTCGAGGTCTTCTCCGGTGCGCACGTGATCGTGAATACCCCTACTGGGTCGGGCAAGAGCCTGATCGCTCTCGGCGCCCACGTTGCGGCTTTGGCCGCTGGGTTGCGCTCGTTCTACACCGCGCCAGTAAAGGCGCTCGTGTCGGAGAAATTCTTCGCGCTCTGCTCCGATCTCGGTGCCGAGAACGTCGGCATGCTGACCGGAGACGCATCGATCAATCCCTCCGCCCCCATCGTGTGCGCCACCGCCGAGATCGTGGCGAACATGGCGCTGCGTACCGGGGTCGCAACCGACATCGACCAGGTCGTGATGGACGAGTTCCACTTCTACGGCGACCCGGACCGGGGCTGGGCGTGGCAGGTACCGCTCTTGGAACTGACGCGGGCGCAGTTCGTGCTCATGTCGGCCACGCTCGGCGATATGAGCACGATCGAACAGGGCCTGGTCCGCCGCACCGGCCGGCCGGTGTCGGTCGTGCGCTCGGCGACACGACCGGTCCCGCTCCGCTTCGAGTACCGCCGCACGCCGCTGCACGAGACGATCGAGTCGCTCCTCGCAGCCGACCAGGCACCGCTCTACGTGGTGTACTTCACCCAGGCGCAGGTGCTCACCGCGGCCCAGGCACTCACATCGGCCCAGGTGACAACACGTGCCGAGAGGGAGGCGATCGCGGCAGCGATCGCGACCTTCCGCTTCGCCCCAGGCTTCGGCCGCACGCTCGCGCGCTTTCTCCATCACGGGATCGGCGTTCATCACGGCGGGATGCTCCCGAAGTACCGCCGCCTCGTGGAACGGCTCACGAAGGCCGGCCTGCTGCGTGTCGTCGTCGGGACCGACACGCTCGGCGTCGGGGTCAACCTGCCCTTGCGGACTGTCGTGTTATCGGGACTCGCGAAGTACGACGGATCGATATCGCGGCTTCTGAGCGCCCGCGAGCTGCATCAGATCGCGGGGCGCGCCGGACGCGCCGGCTACGACTCCTCGGGTCTCGTCGTCGCGCAGGCACCCGACCACGTCATCGAGAACGAGCAGGCGGCCAAGAAGGTTGCGGGCGATCCTCGGCGGACGCGCAAGCTCGTCAAGTCGAAGCCCCCGAGGGGCTTCGTCGCCTGGGACGAGGCTGTGTTCGACAAGCTCGTCGCCTCTGCGCCAGAGCCCCTCGTGTCCCAGCTCAAGATCAGCCACGCGACCCTGCTCAACGTGCTCGACCGCCCGGGTGATGGCTGCGCTGCGCTGGCAAAGCTCGTCCGGGACAACGACGAGCCGCGCGCGGCCCAACGCCGTCTCGTCCACCAGGCCATCGCGATCTACCGCTCGCTCATCGCCGCCGGGGCACTCGAACGTCTCGCGACACCGGACGAGCAGGGCCGCCGGGTCCGGGTCACGAGCGATCTACAGGACGACTTCGCCCTCGACAGCCCACTCAGCCCGTTCGTCCTGGAGGCTGTCCCCCATCTCGAGGGATCCTCGCCGACGTGGTCGCTCGACGTGATGAGCATCGTGGAGTCGACGCTCGCGAATCCCGGCCCCGTGCTCATGGCTCAGCTCGACCGCGTGAAGTCCGAAGCCCTCGCGGCACTGAAGACCGCAGGGGTCGAGTACGAGGAGCGGATCGAAGCCCTCGACAAGCTCGAGTACCCAAAGCCCCTCCGTGACTTCACCTACGACCTGTTCGACACCTACCGGCTCGAGCATCCCTGGGCCGCCGACTTCAACATCCAGCCGAAGTCGGTCGCCCGCGACCTTTACGAACAGGCAATGACGTTCTCGGAGTACGTAGCCCACTACGGCCTGACACGTTCAGAAGGCCTCGTGCTGCGCTACTTGTCCGATGTCTACAAAGGGCTCATCCGTAACGTCCCGGAGGAGCTCAAGACCGAGGAGCTCCGCGACCTCACCGAGTGGCTCGGCGAGCTCGTCCGCCAGGTCGACTCGAGCCTGATCGACGAGTGGCAGCACCTCGCCGCAGCAGCGGCGAGCTCGTCGCTCGAGGAGGCCGTCGCCGAGATCGGCATGGAGCTGCGCGAGGGCGATGCCGAACCGCCGCCGGTCACGTCCAATGTTCGGGCTTTCAAGGTGATGGTGCGCAACGCCGCTTTCCGCAGGGTGGAGCTCGCCGCCCGTCGCGATCTCGCCGGCCTTGTCGAAGGGGAGATAGCGGGCGGCTTGGACGAATCCGGCTGGTCCGATGCGCTCGCGCAGTATTTTTCCGCCCATTCGAGTATCGGAACGGGACCTGACGCCCGTGCCGCGTCATGGTTCGGACTCACAGAGCAGTCGGGGCGATGGCAGGTGCGTCAGGTTCTCGACGACCCGGAGGGATGGCACGATTCCGCAATCGTCGCCGAAGTGGACCTCGCGGCTTCCGACGAGGCCGGATCACCGGCGTGGCGGACACTGCATCTCGGGCAAGGTTGATCTGGTCGGGCGCACACCCGCGGCCTGTGCCTGTCGCGGCACTCCCGCGACGAATCAGTCCCCTCGGTTCCAGAAACAGTGATCGAGGTTTCCGCGTTCGGGACCCACGCGGCCGCGCCGGGAAGACTGGGCACCCCGGTCGGCCGTCAATGGATCCACTCACTCTTGCCCGCAGGAACTGATGGTCTGGGACCTGTCCGTTCGTTGCGGATGCGATCGCTCGGCGATGGCGGGAGGCCTACTTGGCCCAGGGCAGCTTCTCACCCGAGCTTCGGAAAAGACCGAATGCCGCGACGACTTGCACCACGCCGGCGATGATTGTCAGATAGATGCCGATACGCGGGCCGTAGCTGAAGCCAGTGATTCCGGCGTGGCCACTGGGAAGAGTTATCCATCGAAGGATGACTATCAAAGTCCCCAGTACGGCAGCCCCCAACACGACCACGGCCGGGGTGACGGGCACCTTGCCCAAGTTGACTTCGGACCGGTGCAGCGCCAGGTACACGCCGGCGGCGATGATGAGCAAGCCGCCAAGCCAGCCGTAGCTCGTGCTCCAGCCACTAACCGAAGCGCTGTAGAAGCCGTAGGAAGCCCCATACCAAGGCAAGAAGAGACAAATGAAGCTGACACCGGCCGCGCCAACCACGGCCCAGTCGATCTTCGAAAAGTGCTTGGCGTCGAAATTCGCCATCAGACTCCACCTCCTGATCGCTTTCCACGTTGAGCGACACCGTCGCGCCCGTGGTAACTACCAATATGACTGGCACCGCCCGGAGCGCGCCGATGTGCTCGGCCCCTCCTGATACGTGCAGGACACTACTAGTCGGATCTGGCCTTGGCTATGTATTTCTGCTTGCGGCTCGCTCATTGCCCTTGCGGCTTCTCGGCGCGATCCGACAGTGCAGAGGCGACCCGATTTGGGTCCTAAACCGCCGGACTCGTCTGTCAACCGAAGGAATTCAGGTCGCGACTCAATATGTCGCAGCGTCGTTGGAACCTTGATCAGGGGGGCCGGCAACGACCGCGAGGGCCGAGCCGTCGGCACTGCGCTGCATCGCCTCGTCCAAGATGGACGCTGTCGCGGTTGCCCCGAATCGCGTGACGCCGAGAGCGACGAGCTCGAGCAGACGGGCCAGTGTGCGGACCCCACCCGCAGCCTTTATCTGTACTTTTGGCGACGTCGCCCCAGCCATCAGCAGGAGGTCGTGCACAGTCGCACCTGCCGGAGCAAAGCCGGTCGAAGTCTTGATGAACTCGGCGCCGGAGCGTTCGCCTATCTGACTGCCCTCAACGATCTGTTCGTCGCTCAGGTAGGCGTTCTCGAGGATCACCTTCACCAACCCCTGCGCGGAATGGGTGGCCTGGACTACCTGAGAGACCTCGTCCTCCACATACTCGGGCTGCCCGCTGCGAAGTTTCCCGATGTTGATGACCATGTCGATTTCCCGTGCGCCGTCATCGAGCGCCCGGCGGGTCTCGAAGAGCTTGCTCTCCGTCGTCGAATTCCCGTGTGGGAAGCCCACAACCGTTCCGACGACCACACTGGACCCTGTGAGCAGATGTTCGGCCAGCGCGACGTCGGCCGGCTTGACGCAAACCGACCACGTCCCGTATTGCTCGGCAAGCGCGCAGCCGCTGGTGACGTCGTAATCGGTGAGCTCGGGGCGCAGGAGAGAGTGGTCTATGAGCGCGGCTATTTCGCGCACCGTTAGCGTCGCCGGGATGACCCTGGCTGCTGTGCTCATTGAAGAGGGTCCTTTCAGGCGTGGGGATTCAGACACAGCGGTTCGAAACAACTGTTGCCCGCTCACATACACTAACCCGAGCACCCGCCGATCGTTCAGCCCATTTCCTTGCGCAACCACGAGATCGTGACGCGAAGGGCGCGAGAAGTTCAGCTTCCTGAGCCCGATGGACCGTGTCGGAGCCAACTATTGCAAAATGCACGGGCTCTCTCAGGCTGGCTTCTACCTGCAACAGTCTTCTGAAAGCGGGATTCAAGACAGAAGGACGGTCAGAGAAAAGAGTCCAGGTGAGCGGTGGAGCCACTCGTCCAAGTGGTCTCGGGTCAGACGGGCACCGGAGCTCGCTGCCTCGGGAATCGTCCGGCCTGCTCACAACACGGACCTCGTGCTCGTTGAGTGGTCCGCCTGGCTGCCGACGCCGGGACCCGCGTACGTCATCGCGCTACATTCCAGACATCTGCGCCGTCCCGAATTTGCGAGGCCGGTTGTCGGAGCATTCGATAACCGAATGTCTCGAGAGAGGATGGAGGCCCGTGTTCGTTGATCTGCCGCTCGCTGAGCTTCAAACCTATCTACCTGATGTCGACGAGCCTGCCGATTTCGACGAGTTCTGGACACGCGAGGTCGATGACGCGCGCTCTTGTGACCTGAGCGCAGAATTCACGCCCGCGAAGACCGACATCCGCCACGCCGAGGTCCTCGACGTGACCTTTGCCGGCCATGGGGGCGATCCCATCAAGGCGTGGCTGCTGATCCCGCACGAGCTTGGCGCAGGAGAGGCCATGGTGGTCGAGTACATCGGCTACGGCGGTGGACGCGGCGATCCTCTGGACTGGCTCGTCTGGAGCAGCGCCGGCTATCCGCACCTCATCATGGACTCGCGCGGCCAAGGCGGCGCTTGGCGAAGCGCCGATACGACCGACCTGGGCGACGGCGGGCAGCCGAGCAGCCCTGGCTTCATGACAAGGGGCATCGGCGATCCCCGAAGCTATTACTTCACCCGCCTGTTCATCGACACCGTCCGGGCCGTTGACGCCGTCAGGCGTCACCCCGACCTTGCCGGCCTACGCATTGCCACCACCGGAATGAGCCAGGGTGGAGGACTCGCGCTCGCAGCTGCGCATCTCGCAGAGGGTGTGGTTGCGACAATGCCGGACGTCCCGTTCCTCGCCCATCCCCGTCGGGCTGCCGAGATCACCGCTAGCTTGCCCTATGGAGAGCTCGCCCAGTATTGCCGGGTCAACCACGACGAGATCGAACAGGTCTTCCGCACGATCTCGTATATCGATGTTGTCAACCATGCCAAGCGCACGGCAGTCCCAGCGCTGTTCTCGGTCGGCCTCCTCGACGACATCACGCCCGCATCAACCGTTTTTGCTGCGTTCAACCACTATGCAGGTCCCAAGGAGATCGCCGTCTACCCATTCAGCGCCCACGAGGGCGGAGGTACTACTCATACCCGCAAGAAGCTCGACTTCCTGGCCGCTGTCCTGGGTGGGTAGCGCAAAACGATAGATGGCGCGAACGCCCTATCGAAATCTTGCAACGGTTTCGCGAGCCCCTTGTGCGGCCTTTGCAAGAGCACTATGGTCCCGTTCCTCGGGCCTGTGCTTGAGCAAAGTTCGTTGTCACAGGCGACCGGCCTGGTGCAGGGGGGCGTTTTGCGTGCGGTCAAAACAGGTACCCCGTAGCCCATCCCCCGCCTCTCCTTGCCGACGCTCGAGAGCCCGGCCGCAGACTGGGCCTGTCGCGTGATGTCGGCAGCTCATGACCGAGTGGCTGATCGAAGGCTCGCTTTCACGTCTCGTGCAGGGCTGGCTACATCGCACGAGACGCGGCGGAGGACACAGTTCGGCGGACCCAAGCTCGGAGGATCGATTGTGAATTCAAAGGAGGAGCGGCATGTCAGGCAACCGGGCAGTGACCTACATCGAGCCGGGCAAGGTCGAGGTCCACGACATCGCCTATCCGAAACTCGAGCTCCAGGACGGGCCGGGGGTGAATCCAGCGAACGTCGGACGCAAATGCAACCACGGCGTGATTCTGAAAGTCGTCGCGACGAACATATGTGGAAGCGATCAGCACATGGTGCGCGGCCGCACGACGGCGCCCCCTGGCCTCGTGCTCGGCCACGAGATACTGGGGGAGGTCATCGAAACCGGATCCGACGTGGAGTTCATCAAGCTCGGCGACCTCTGCTCGGTACCGTTCAACATCGCGTGTGGCCGCTGCCGTAACTGCAAGGAAGGCAAGACGGGCATCTGTCTCAACGTCAACCCGGACCGTCCCGGATCGGCGTACGGCTATGTCGACATGGGTGGTTGGGTAGGAGGTCAAGCAGAGTACGTGATGGCTCCTTACGCGGACTTCAATCTGTTGCGCTTCCCCGACCGGGAGTTGGCGATGGAGAAGATCCGTGACCTGACCATGTTGTCGGACATCTTTCCGACCGGTTTCCACGGTGCGGTCACCGCCGGGGTCAAGCCGGGATCGACCGTCTATGTCGCCGGAGCGGGGCCCGTCGGCTTGGCTGCGGCAGCCAGCGCCCAACTACTAGGCGCCGCGGTCGTCATCGTCGCTGATCTCATTCCAGAACGCCTCGCCCAAGCGCGCAGTTTCGGCTGCGAAACTATCGACATTTCCCGCGGCGACCCGAGAGATCAGATACCCGAGATCATCGGCGTTCCCGAGGTCGACTGCGGCATCGACGCAGTCGGCTTTGAAGCCCGAGGCCACGGTGGCGGAGCTACCAAAGAAGCACCTGCCACCGTCTTGAACTCACTGATGCAAGTTACGGCGGCCGGCGGCGCGCTCGGAATCCCCGGCCTGTACGTGACCGCGGATCCCGGTGGAGTCGACCAAGCAGCCCAGTCGGGTTCACTGTCACTCAGCCTGGGGACCGGGTGGGCCAAGTCACTGTCGTTCACCACCGGCCAGTGTCCCGTGATGCGATACAACCACGGGCTCATGATGGCCATCTTGAACGACCGTGTTCAGATCGCCAAGGCGGTCGCTGCCACAGTCATCACCCTCGACGAGGCACCGGGGGGATACTCGGACTTCGACAAGGGAGCGGCCCGCAAGTTCGTCATCGATCCCCACGGACTAGTCGGAGCCGACTGAGCTCGGCGGCATGTCGGCCCGTCTCATTGCCAGGCGTGAGATGGCCGGTTCAACTTCGGGTCTCGCCGAAGAGAGCACAACGGCGCGACCTCGTGTGCCCCTCTCCTGTCAGGGATCGCCCGTTCGTGGATGACCTCCTCGAAACAAAGGTCCGAGATATGCGAAGCTCCCTGCTTCACCCTGCGTCGATCGGGGCAACCGTGACACTGAGCGACGTGCTGCGCTCCTCGCCGGGCGCCAACACCGGCATTCGGCCTGCCGAACGATCAGCGCCGCGACCCAGCACCGAGCAATTAGCCGGCTCGATCGCGAGGGCGCCGATCGACTTGGCCCTGTGAATCCATTGGTGGAGCCTGGGCAAGGTACTGCGATCCCACTCCACGGTGAGTTCTACTCCGAGCCCCGGATTCTCAATCCGCGCCCGTCCCGGCGTCTCCTCGTCGAGGACATGTTCGAGCACCATTTCGGAGCAGTCAGGCGCGTCGAGCATCGGTGCAGACCAGTTGGAACTAGCAGAAGCGGAGACATCGTCACGCGGTAGACGAACTTGGGAGGGTATCTGAAGCAGAGCATCGCCTGACCAAAGGGGAGCTCCGAGGTTGACGTGATAGAGCCAGGGCGCCGGAGTTGACTGCGCGCCGAGGTTGGTAACGGTATCGCGAATGAGTATCTCGGCGGTCCCGGTCCTCGTCGTTATGCGACGTTGGCAGCGCAACTGCACACCGAGGGCGTCGATCTCAGAGATGACGCCGCTTATCTCGATCTCAAGGTCGCTCCCCCGCAGCTCACGTTGCCAGCGCAACTCACGGACAACCTGGTGGGAGAAACCTCCGTGGACCCCGTGTCCTTCGGAGCTGGCCCCTACATTCTGCATGCCGCACGTGACGACTAGACCGCCCCCGAACGCCTTGAGCCAGTCATCGTCGCGAGGCACCGGCAACGGCGGGGTTTCGCCGACCCGGCTGTGCCAGGCAAGCGGAATACAGCCGTACCAGGCGCTGGAGACATCGAGGCCACGGTCCGGTAGAAGGCGGAAGTGCAAACCGCCGTACATCCGAACTTCGATGTATCGCATCGAGTTTCGGCCGCCACTACCAGATAGTCCCTCGTGCACCTCGGCGAGTGTGTCGGGGCAGGTGACAAGCCCCTGGTCGAGCAGATCACGAGCCGTCGGAATGGCAACCACGAGCGATCAGCCTAGGCGGCGACCGGTCTGGATGACCGAACTTCGCTGAATGCTCAGCGCGAGCTCAAGACGTGCGCCGGCTCGACCAGCTGATCACTCGCCGGGAGAGACGGCCGGGACGGGCCCCAAACGCTTCGCACGCTTTGTTGGGACGCCTGGAGGGCGAGGAGAGTAGCCCCTCGAATAGGGGCGGTCCCACCAAGGGCTGAGCGTTCGATATTCAGTGTGGCACCAGCCTCGGGCAGCGCATGATCACGAAGCGACCCCACGAACCCGTCAAAAAGGTGTTCCCCCGCGTCGAGGAACCCACCGGAGATGATGACGGCGTCGGGGTTCACCAGGTTGACAAGCCATGAAGCAGCAGTGCCGAGCTCACTACCGACCTCGCGTAACAGACGGTTGACACGCGGATCGTCCGACTGGGCCAAGGCGCGCAGTTGGTGGCGAAGGGTGCCATCATGCACTGGACGGTGCCCGGCACGGCGCAGGACCGCGCTCGCCGAAACCAGGGTCTCAAGGCAGCCCCTGGCCCCGCAGTTACACGGCTCTTCTGCTCCAGGGAGCTTGCAGTGCCCGATCTCGCCGGCGAAACCTTGGACCCCGTGAAAGATGGACCCGTCGACCATAAGGGCGGCACCGACGCCGCTGTCCTCGTACAGCAAGACCGCGTTCGGCCACTTCTGAGCCGCGCCTTCTGTGTACTCGGCCGCCAATACGGCCTGCGCCACGTTGTGCACATAGATCGCGGCGCTGTCGTTGATCGCGCGCAGCCCTTCGCGGATGTTCACGTTCCTCCAACCGAGGTTGGGCGCGAGCACCAGAACGCCGGCCACGGGATCGACCAGTGCCGGCACGCACACTCCGATCGCGGTGACGCTACGCCTGTTCACAGAGTGCTTCGAGAACAGACGACCTGCTGCCTCCGCCACCGACGCGAGCATCGTCTCAGGCGATTCATGCGGGGTCACGACTTCGGCCTGGGCGACCTCGATGCCTATGGCATCAGCAAGGACCACTGTGGTGATCTCCACGCCGATGTGAACAGCCAGAACGTGATGTGACTGCTGGTTGAAGTCGAAGAGGACCGGTCGCCTTCCGCCACTGTGTGAGGCTTCGCCAACCCCTATCTCTCTCAGCACCCCTTCGGAGGCCAGCTCGTCAACGATCAGAGACACAGTGGGTTTGGCCAGCCTAGTGACGCGGGCGATGGTGGCTCGCGAAACGGGACCGGACTGTTGCACAAGGTTGACTACCACCCGCCGGTTCCGCTCCCGTAGCTCGGCACGGGCAAACGCTTGCGCTGGCTGTCTTACCATCTTGGGTGTCAGCCTACCCGAACTGTAGTTCAGATGAGGGTCTTGACAGCCCTGTTGGTTAGGTGTTGTACTTACAAACTATCGAAAAGGGCGCGGCTTTGGCTTGTGACTATCGAGGTCATTGGACCGGTGGCGTCCGGCGGGACGCGCCTTGACAGGGCACCGCCGTCCAAGCGAGAACTGATATGGACTCCCGCACAGTCGACTACTTGTTGGCTCCGGCGCCTCTCATGCGCCCAAGTGAAGTGGACCCGTACCTAAGCGTGGCACCTGCCCCGCTATCTGGGCACTTGGAGGTGATGACGCGGTCGGGTCGCAGACTGGACGCTGAGGTCACCGTTCCGGTACCGGGCGTCCTCCGGCTCCGGCTCGGCTCGGCCGAAGAGCTGGCCGCAACTCCCCGGCCGAGCTCGATCATCAATCCGGGGTTGGCGAACGAGCCAGCCGAGGTGACGAGTGTGCCCGGTGGCGTAGCCGTTTCCGGGTCAGGCAGGACGATGACCTGGGCTCCAGGCTTGAGCAACAGCGCCTATGGCTTTCCGTACCAGGTCGCCGACGGTGCGGACCAAGCAGAGCTGGGCTCGTCTGCGCTGCTCTCTGGACTGAGGGGCACGGGCTACCGGCACCTGTGGGAGCTTGCACATGACGAGGACATTTTCGGCGGCGGCGAGTCCTACCAGGGCCCGAACCTCAGAGGCCGGTTACGCCACGGGGTCAACGTAGAGACGCACGGAATCGTTGGCCTCGACCTTTCTTATCTCAACGTGTCGATGTTCTGGAGCAACCGGGGCTGGGGGGTTTTCGCTCATACGGGGGCGCCCTGGGTCGCCGACGTCGGTTCCACAGATGTCGGGACCATGGCCCTTGACATCGAAGGCCCCGTCCTTGACCTCTTCTTCTACTGGGGAAGCCCGGAAGAGATCCTTCAGGCGCATTGGCTGGTGACCGGAGCACCTCCCGTCCTGCCGACCTGGGCGCTCGGAATCTGGACCAGCCGCTGCTCTTACCTCAATGCCGGCGAAGTCAGCGACGTCCTTGACGGCTACAGAGACGCAGAATGCCCCGTCAGCGTCGTCCACATCGATTCCTGGCAGGCGGGCGACCTCCTGCAGGACTTGACCACGGCCTGGGAGGTTGACCGCGACCGTTGGCCCGTGGGCTGGAGCGCAGCCTCGAGACGTAGTGGTGTTCGCCTCTGCCTATGGCATAACCCTTACCTGCGCCTGGGCACAGCTGCCGGGGACGAGGCCTGCGCCGCTGGCCTGGTGTTGACCGACGGCCAAGGGCGCCCGGTGTTTACCAACGACATGCCCGACCGCCTGCTCGTCGATTTCACAAATCCCAAGGCGGTCGCGTGGTGGCACGAGCGTGTTCGTACCCTGGTGACCAGCGAGGGCGCGAGCGCGCTTAAGGCAGACTTTGGCGAGGAAGTGCCGCCACAAGCGGTCGCCTTCGACGGTCGCACCGGTTGGGAGATACGCAACGAGTATGCGGTGATGTACCAGCGCGAAACAGCTCTGGCCCTCGCCAGCCTCGATCTCGCCGACGGCTTTGCCATGTTCTGTCGCTCTGGCTCGGCCGGAGCTCAGCGTTACCCGTGCCACTGGGTGGGCGACTCCATTTCCACCTGGGCAGGGCTACAGGCAAGCTTCAGAGCATGCCTGTCGTTGTCGCTGTCTGGCTTCGCGTACGTGACCCACGACGTAGGGGGCTTCTGGTCGCCCGATAGTTACGAAGTCGCGCATGAGGCAGCAGCCCACAACAACCCTGACCTGTACCTGGCCGAGGTCGAGCCCGAGCTCTTCGTTCGCTGGGCTCAGTGGGGAGCCTTGTCGCCGCTGATGCGCTTCCATGGTTGCGGTCGGCGGGAGCCATGGGCGTACCCCGAGCCGTATGGCGCGGCCGCGGTACGCGCCTGCCAGTTGAGGGAGAGAGTGACGGCTTACCTGGAGATGACCTCGGCCGAGGTAGCGAGCCGCCGGTTGCCAATGATGCGACCGCTCCCATTGGTGCTTCCCGACCAACAAGAGGCTCGCCAAGCGGCCCACCTCGAGTATTTCCTCGGAGGCGACGTCCTGGTGGCGCCCGTCCTCGAGCCTGGAGGGCACCTCAGCGTCTGGGTGCCGCCGGGGGAATGGGCAGGCCTTGACGGCGCACCCGACCTTGCCGGACCGCGATGGGTGGACATGACCGTGAGCCTCGAAGCAATTCCGGCTTGGTCCCGCGAGGGAAAGGAGGTGCTCGCCTGAGCGCAGCCCAACTTCCGCTGTCGCCCTGGGGACCGTACGCCTGCACAACAGCAGCAGCAAGAGCCCCAGGACATCCGGCCGCCATTACTCACCGTTCACATAACAGGCAAGCTACAATCACATTACAGACAAGTTACAAATAGAAGGAGAGGAAGGCACGTACCATGAATCCACTCGTCACGGGGCGATCCCGTCACACACACACCAGCCGCGGGATTCGAACGGCGTTGGCCGTGTTCGCCGCAGCCGGTATCGCATGTGCGTCCGTCGCCGTCGGGGCAGCTGCCGCGGCTCCTAGGACAACCCGCTCATCGGCTTCCCCGATCGTCGTCTGGGTCGACTCGACCCGCGTTCCGATGATCAAGGCTTACGAGAAGGCCAATCCGACAGTCAAGATCGATCTCGTCATCTACAACGGCAACGCCAACGGCTCGGGTTACCTGCAGTCGAAGATCGCGCTGGACAACAGGGTCGGCGCCGGTTGGCCCGACATCGTGTTCTCTGAGGAGAACAATGACGCCTCCTCGCTCGCCAACGCCCAGTTCCACTACCCCGCGGCGCTCAGCAAAGGTCTCGTGTCAAAGTCCGTGCTCAACGGCTTCGCGAAGGGCACAATCGCCGGCTGCACGATCGACGGCACCGTCTACTGCCTGCGCAACGACCTCGCCCAGAATGTGCTCTGGTACAACAGCGCGCTCATGAAGAAGTTCGGCTACAAGGTGCCGACGACCTGGCAGCAGTACCAGGCGCTCGGGCAAACCGTTGCCAAGCAGCACCCCGGGTACATCATCGGAAGTGCGAACGACACCTGGACCGAGGAGATCTACCTCTGGGGCAGCGCGTGCCCGATGAACTACGTGACCGGACCGCTCACCGTTGACATCAACCTGGCTTCTTCGAAGTGCACGCGCATGGCCTCGTTGCTCGACTCGCTGGTCAAGGCCAAGTCGGTCAACGACACCGAGAGCGTCTTCTCCTCCTCGTTCGACACGACGTACGCGGTGACAAAGGCCAGCCCGCTCGGCCATGTCCTCATGATGCCCGGACCCTCTTGGTACGGAGCGGACCTCCTCGTTGCCTCGAACATCATCCCGAAGGGTGACATCGGTGCCGCAGATCCCTTGGCCTGGGCGGGTTCTCCGGCTGTGACCGGTGAAGTCGGAGGCGGGCTGTGGTTCATGTCCTCGCATTCGAAGAACAAGGCTGCGGTCGCCTCGATGCTCGTGTGGCTCTCGACCAGCGCAGGAAGCCAGGGCATCTCGGTCGGCTACCCCGCCTTTGTCGCCGACCAGACGAGCTGGATCGCCGGACAGCAGGCGAGCGGCGACTACGCCACTCAACTCGGCCCGGTCTTCGCAACCGCCGCCACTGAAGTCTGGCCCGACTGGGGACCGGTTCCCTACAGCACTGAGGCTGTCTGGGCCGACACGGTCACGCCGGCTCTGGTGGGTGGCGGGACGATCACCTCACAGCTTGCGAACTACGGCACGCAGTTGACGGACTTCGCCCAGAGCGACGGCTACACCGTCGTCACCAAGCCCTAACACGTGTCGGCTGTACCCGCGAAACTGGCCGCTTCCGACGGGCGCGAAAGCGCCCGCCGGGGCGGTCGGCCCCGGAAGAAAAGAGGCGTGTCGGGCTATATCTTCGTCTGCGCCTACGTCTTGTTGCTCTTCTGCTTCGGGGTCGCGCCGACCGGCTACGCGATCTACCTGGCGCTGTCTTCTTCCGGGGGCCATTTCGTCGGCTTCTCGAATTTCGTCTCCACCGGCAAGGACTTCCGCTTCGTCGCCGCCTTCGAGCACATCGGCGAGTACCTGTCCATATGGCTCGGTTCGCTCGTCGTCTTCGTCCTCGGCCTCGCCTTGATGCTGCACTCCATGGCCCGGCGGGTCAGCTCTGTGTTCCGCTTCATCTTCTATCTGCCGGGAGCACTCGCAGGAGCAGCGAGTGTGCTCGTGTGGCTCTTCATGCTCGACCCGAGCGTGAGCCCCCTGCACGTCCTTCTCTCAGCGTTCGGGCTCCATGTGCTGGGCCAGACCCTCTTGCCGAACCACCTCCCCATCGTCTTTGCCGTGATCGCGTTCTGGACCGGAGCCGGAGGGTGGATCGTCGTCACCTACGGAGCGCTCAACAACATTCCCTATGAGCTGTTGGAGGCAGCCGCTCTCGACGGGGCGAGTGCCTGGCAGACGGCGTTGCGGGTCAAGTTGCCGCTCATCAAGAAGTGGGTCGTGTACATGCTCATCCTTGCGTTCGCGGCGGGAACGCAATTGTTCGTCGAGCCCCAGCTCGTCAGCGAGGCGAGTCTCGGCCTGGTCAGCCAGACCTGGTCGCCGAACGAGCTCGCCTACTACCTCGCGTTCCAGAACGACAACTTCAACGGTGCCGCGGCGGTCTCGGTCGACCTGTTGATCGTCGGCCTGTTGGTCGCGGCGGTGCTGGTGTTCCGGACCAAACTGTTCGAGGTGGACTGAGGTGCGCTTCACCAAGCGGATATGGGTGCGCACCGCCTCGTTCATCGTCCTGCTCGCGTTCACCGCGTTCTTCTTCGTGCCGATCGTCTGGCTCTTGTTGGCGCCCACCAAGACCGACCACCAGCTCCTGGTCGACAACCCGTTCGCCATCGGCTCGTTCCACAACCTCGCCACTGCGTGGCGGCTCATGTTCGGCTTCGAGAACCACACGCTTTTGAGCTGGCTCGAGAACTCGGCGATCTACTCCTTCGGTGGGGTCGCCCTCGCCATCGTGTGTGCCATTCCGGCCGGTTACGGGCTCGCCCTGACAGAGTTCATCGGACGCAAGACCTTGTTAGGCATCACCCTGGTCGTGATGATCATGCCGTCGGCTGCGCTCGTGCTCCCCCTGTTCTTGGAGATCAACGCCGTCCATCTCGTTGGTTCGCCCTTCTCGGTGATACTTCCGTTCTCGTTCTTCCCCTTCGGGGTGTACCTCTGCTACATCTTCTACGCCTCTACCATCCCGAAGGACCTGCTCGCCGCGGCGCGCGTCGACGGCTGCAGCGAGTGGGACGTGTTCCGGCGCATCGCGCTTCCTCTTGCGCGCCCGGTCGTCGCGCTCGTCGCCTTCTTCGCCTTTGTCGCCGACTGGACCAACTTCTTTCTTCCCTTCGTGATGCTCTACAACAGCTCGTCCTACCCACTCACGGTCGGGTTGCAGGACCTGCTGGGAGCCACGCCGGCGTTCAACCCCGGGATCGGCAGTTCTGCGATACTCCGCCCGGAGCTGGCCATCGCGACCATCGTGACTATCGCCCCGGTGCTTGTCGTCTTCCTCTTCGCCCAACGCTCACTGGTGTCCGGCCTGCTCGCCGGGGCCACGAAGGGGTAAGTCATCCGTCCTGCCTGCGCGTGATGATCGCAGGGTCCCGCTCCCTCTGTGCTGGAGATGATCATTGTGACAGGTGCGCCTTGGACCTCTGGGCTTGCGCCGAAGGCCTCAGTCGACGGTTCGACGTACCTGGATCGCGGCCAGGGCTTTGTCGACATCGACGATGTCGCAGTGACTCAGGTGACCCACATATCCGGCTGAATTCCGAGCTGGCATGCCGATGGATTTGGGACAAGTGCCAGCCGGTAGGAGGTCGACCTCGCGATCTGGAGGATCTAGCTGTACTCCAGTTTTTGTGGATCGCGGAAGTTGGTGTCCCGCCAAGCTCTGAGCGCGCGTAGGCCGGCCTCGACATCATTGACGACAGCACCCTGATTGCCGACCGGCACTTCCCAGATCGAACCCAGGATCTCCTCGACTGAGCCGTCACTATCTAAGAGAGAGGGGTGAAGGACTGCCAGAGCCGCTGCGGCGCCAAGGGCGAAACGCCGCGGTTGGACGCCTTCAGCCAGCGCGAGCCGCATCGTACCGATCAGGCGATCATTCCAACCGAGCTTGCGCACCGTGTCGCGGGTCACCCGTTCGGTGGTATCGCGCAGGAGTGGGTTCATCATGCGCGCTATGAGGTCATCTACGTAGCGCCCATAGCCAACGCGAGTGAACAGAGGGTCAACACCGTTGTGTTTCTTGATGAGCGCCTCGCCTGACTCCTCTATGAAAGCCG
The DNA here is from genome assembly GCA_003140595.1 of Acidimicrobiaceae bacterium. GTDB lineage: Bacteria > Actinomycetota > Acidimicrobiia > Acidimicrobiales > Bog-793 > Fen-455. Next base: position 26,902 of record PLKG01000046.1, read on the forward strand.
CGCGGACGAGTGGAACCAAACCCGGCACGCTGCCGAGGTCCGAGACCCGGTCGATTCCGGCGAGCGCTCCCAGGTAGCCCGCAAGAGCGTGGCTTGCGTTGTGCCCGTAAAGCTTCGCCTCCTCGAACGGGAGGAGGTCCTCCTTCTCCTCGAACACCGTGATCGCCGGGGTGAACTCACCAGCGAAGGAGATCTTCGAGACGAGGATGCGGTTGAAAGCCTCCACCAGAACAGCGCGCGGAAGCTCGCTAGACAACGGCACCACGCTGTAATCGCGGATCTCTTGAGGATCGGAGACAACCTGGCTCATCTTGCCTATCACCGTGTTGAGGAAGCGCACACGAGCTGCGACCGCAGCGCGCTCAGCCCGGGGTACTTCCTCCAGCACCAGTTGCTCCAAAGTCTCTGCGGCATGGTTGTTGTTCTCTGCGGTGTAGACGACAGCTGGCGGGCCTGCCTGCCTGGCCTTGTCGCGCAAGCCGGCCGCGAGCAGACGGTGAACACTGCCCGGGCCGTCCGAGGCGTAGTACTGGACACTCGGCAACGCGGTGGCGATCTCGTCTGCGGTCGAGATCGCCGTTACGAGGAGCCGGCGATCGATGTCTGAGGCAACGTCGACAATCTCTACCGGGCCGACGGTGACTACTTCAACGCGGTCGGGGTGCGCGACGTTGACACAGAACTGCCCCCCGCTCCTTCGTATGGCCGCAACCAAATCCGACATGACCTCGGCCACAACCAGTCGACCGAACCTGCCGGTGGCAAGAGCTTCGGAGAGGAAGAGACCGGCCTGAATCGGCCCGAAACCAAAACCTACGAACGTGCGCGGATGGTCGAGTGTCACTGTTCCTGCGACGAGCTCAACTCGAGATAGCGCTGCTCGTCGCTTGCCCTCCACGACGCGACGCGAAGGATCTCGTTGGAACGGCGATGTGGGTACACAACCGCCTTGCCGTCGATCGCCCGGGTTTTGACGAGGTCGAGGAGCTCGGCCGCGTGGTCCAGGTCGCCGACACGAGCGATGTGCAAACCAGGGTCAATTCTGCTGGCTGCCATCAACTCGAGAGTGTGGGCGAGGTCCCAGACGGAACCCCCGCTCGAGCCGGTGAGGTTTGTCTCGTTGTAATGGACCGACGACGTGTCTACTTCGACGCGTGCCTCGGAGCGTTTGAGGCCAGCGAAGAGATTCACCACGCCTCCTCGCGCCACGAGTTGCTGTGCGGTCTCGATCGCACGGTGCGATGCCGCCGCAACGATCACGTCGTCGGCGCCCTGCTGCTCGCTGAACCCGGCGACGACGCTCATGACCTCCTCGGGGAGGCAGGCGACAAGAGCAATACCCATGAACGTCGCCCTCGCGCGGAACAGGATCTGGACCAGTCCGAGTCGGTCTGAATCAAGATCTGTGACCACGATGGCACCAGGGTTGTAGCCGAGGGCAAGCTCGACGTGCATACGGCCCATCGCGCCGGCACCTATGACGACGGTGACGCCACCCGGCTTCAGGCCCTTGAACGCAGATCGCGGCGATCGGCCCGTTTCCTGACGGAGATGCATGTGGTGGTCCTGGCTAGAGACCACGCACGAAAGGGGCTCGGCCATCGCAGCGTGCGCGTAGGGAAGCTCTGGGACCGGCACCGGGATCAGGCAGCCGGCGTCGATCACCTCCTCGGTCACGAGGATGTACTCAGCCAGATGCCCTTGCAGTGTGTAACCCACAGCGACCTTGCGGACCGCGGCCGCGCCGTTGAGGTAGCGCTCTCGATGATTGACAGGTGCGTGGTCGATGGCGGGCTGCACGACGAAGCGACTGCCGGGGAAGTAAACGTCCTGCAGTTCGTCACCGACCTCGACGATGGTCACCGAACCCTCATCGCCCAGGATGATCGGCCAACGGGCGGGGTCCCACCCGTAAAGGAACGGATGATCGGGTCCCTGCTCGATCAACTTGATCAGCGAGGTGCAGATCCCAGCGCAGTCCACTCGAGCGAGCACCTGGCGAGGACCAGGTCGAGGTGTCGGGACGCTCTCGACCCGAAGGTGCTCGAAGCCCACGCCGTCGAGCACGAGGGCACGCATTTGGTGAGGGATCTCTAGGTCAGGGCGCAAGACCGGACTCCTTGTGAGGTCGACCAACGGATGAGGTAAATCCGGGCTGTCGCGCGACAGCCCGGCATTGCTCGACTTGAGGCAGACGAGCGCCCATGGCTTCAGCTGCCCGGTGCCGTGACCGCGTAGCGCAGAGGTCGCTTGTCCCCCGCTACCTTGAGTGCCGCTGCCCGCGAGGCGATCACCGCGGCCTCTTCGGCCCCGGTTCCCGACAGGATGCCGTACAACAGGCCGGCGGTGGCGGCATCGCCGGCGCCCGTCGTCACGAGGGTGCTGCTGGCGGACGCGGGCAGGTAAAGCTCCCGATCTGCCCAGGTCTCGGCCTGGTTCGACAGACAACGTCCAGCACGAGACAAGCGATCTTGATCTGCGGTGAACAGGTGCATCCCCGACGCACCATTGGTCAGCAGGAGCACGGCGGCGCCCAGCCCCAACAGGTTCAGGCCTAGCTCCCGCACGTCTGAGAGTGACTTTGGACTCGCGACACCCAGTGCGCTCACGAGGTCGTCGACGCTTGGGGAGAGCACGTCCACCAAAGGCGTTGTCCGGTGGAGCAGGAGACGCCAGTCGACTTGGGCGGCCGGTGTGCCGGGCGCCACCGAGGAAAGGTCCAATGAGGTCGTGGCACCCGCCTCGTGTATTCGGGCCATGACCTCTCGTAGGCGGATGCCGCCGTCCGCGTACGTAAGCGGTAGGAGTGCAGGGTAGCCAAGGTGCACCAAGTCGACGCCGTCCGGCTGAACTCGGGATCCGTCGAAGTAGGCGTTGGCACCCACGTGGTGCCAGAAAGACCTGTCGGCTCCGGGGGGTTCGAAGACCAAAGAGTACGACGTCGTCAAGCCCGCTACTTGTCGGATGCCCCGACAGTCAGCGCCGAACGACGAGACAGCGCGGAGCACAGTCGATCCAAGCTCGTCATCACCTAGGTCAGCGACGAGCAGCACCTGCGCCCCGAGCGCCGCCAAGTCGCCGCCGGTGTTGGCGACTGAGCCGCCAGGCCGGATATCAAGCGGGCCCACTTCGATTATCGCTCCGGGGACAATGCGCTCGTCGCCGCCGAGTCTCGGCTGCAGGTCAGCGCAGATGTGCCCCGTGACCGCGGCGCGCCACATTTCTCTCAGCCGCCCCCGGTAGCTGGGACAGGCCCCCGTCGGCCCCATGAGCGCCGGACGCCGGCAGTTATGCGTCGCCGCCTTGGGTTGCACGGGCGGCCGAGGCGGAAAGGCTGCATGTGTTCTCCTCGTATGGTGGAAGACGAGAGTTCGTGTTGGTTGCGCCGGAGGTTGGCCTTGTCAGCTTCGGTGCACGATCGCTGAAGAGCAGGGATGACATCACTGCCGAGAGTCGGATGTGATGCCATCCCTGTCGCTTGGCGTGTCCTACCCGACGCGGTGCTCAGCGCACTCCGAGAAGGTGCTCGAGGGCTAGCTGGTCGAGCCGCTCCACGTTGGTGGCCCGTTTTCCGGCCGCCTCGGCGTCGAAATCTTCGTAGGCACTGCGGTCACCGAGCAGGTCGGCGAGCGTTTCCCCCGGTGCGAGCGTGGGCCGCGAAAGCTCGGGCACACCGGCCGCAGCCATGGCTTCGGCTACCTCTGGGTCGGCACGCCACGCCCGCGCCTTAGCCTGCAAGATCAGGTACGTACGCATGCAGGCTGCAGCCGATAACCAGACCCCTTCGGAGTCCTCGGCCCGCAAAGGCTTGAAGTCGAAGTGCTTGGGGCCGTCGTAGCCGGCGACCTCGAGCAGGTCGACCAGGAAGAATGCGCTCTTCACGTCGGCGGCTCCGAACCGCAGGTCCTGGTCGTACTTGAGCCCGTGCTGGCCGTTCAAGTCGATGTGGAACAGCTTGTTCGACCAAAGCGCCTGGGCGTAGCCGTGCATGACGTTGAGACCGGCCATGGTCTCGTGGCCCACCTCTGGGTTCAGGCCCACCATTTCTGGGTGTTCGAGCTCGTTGATGAAGGCCAGGGCGTGGCCGATCG
>PLKG01000013.1:0-178 GCA_003140595.1 Acidimicrobiaceae bacterium
GCACCTCGGTGGTGCGGGATCACACGGGGGTCAGGGGGACTAACGGCTTTCTTCAGATGTGACTATCGGCAGCTCTCGTGTCACACCAGATAGGCGGACCGTCACTTATCGCCGGACGTTCTGTCATTCCTACTGTGTAATTCATTTGCGGAGGATGTTGCGATGACGTCGCAATCCG
>PLKG01000013.1:227-3234 GCA_003140595.1 Acidimicrobiaceae bacterium
GCCACACATTGGACAGGTGCGCGGCGAGCGATGGGCTGGCCAGCGCCCTGCGGATGACGCCCAACGACATTCGGGAGTTCGTGCGTCCGCCGTTGTTGCGCGAAGGCGAGAAGTGGGACCAGATGGTGGCCAGCTTCGACTGTGCCACCCGGCGGGGGCGGACATGGTGTCGATCGAGAGCACAGGCGGTAAGGAGCTCCATGACGACGCCTTGTTGAACGGCGACCTGGAGGGATCGGTGTTTGCCCTGGGCATCCTGGCCTGCCGGAACATGGCCCAGCTCTGGGACATGATCGTGGCGGTGGCAGCCAAGCGCCAGGTGCTGGCGGCCGGCGACAGCGCCTGTGGGTTTGGCAACACCGCCATGATTCGACTCTGGCCGACACTCGCCACATTCCCAAGGTGTGGGTTCGACTACGCGTCTCCGCTTTTCCCCCACCGAGGCGAACCGTGGATGTCGGATAGGCAAGCCAGTCAGGGACGCCATCCTTGGCCTGGTTGCTCAACTGGGCACCCAACCCACCGTTGGCGATGCTGTACACGCCTGCGGCATACGTGCTTGCCTGAGCGGGAAACCGCCATGGTTGGCAAACTCGACCATTAGCCGGGGGCTGGGGCCCGGAGACATCGTCACCGTGAACTAGCTGGGGGTGGTCCCGGCCCTCGAGATGCCGATCGTTGAAGACGGAGTGGAGGCAGCTTCACGTGCTGGCGCGGCCAGAATGAGCAAAGCGGGGCCGGCGATTAGGAGCGTTCGGGCTCGGCGAGCACGAGTACGACAAGAGGTGCAAAGGCCCTCGGGTTTAGGGTAATAATGCACTTGGGCTGCACCTGACCGGTCGAGATAAGTCTCACTTCGTCGGTTGATCGGAAATAACTCAAGCAGCAAGCTACAGGTCATTCTCTCAAGACGCGCCACGCGTGAGTCGATACAAGAGATTATGAGGGATCACCCCGCCAGAGACGCTCATGTCGCGTCCAGTGAAGTGTCAGACGCAAAAGGCATCGCTGCAGCAGTTGCCGCGATGTCGAAGGATCGCCTCCGGTCCGCGCTCGCTCGGGAACGACGCCGCAAAGGCTTGGGCATCGAGGAGGCCGCTGCCGGCACCGGGATCGAGCCTGGCGAGCTGAAGGCGATCGAGTCGGGCGCCCTCATGCCTGAGGCATCCACGACTGCCCGGCTCTTCCATTTGTACGACACGTGGCTCGATAATCTTCACCCGCCGCGGATGCAGCTCGACTCGTCGTCGTTCAGTGAAATGTCCGAATCGGAGATTCTGACCCAATACGTCGGACAGGTTCGGTCGTGGCGACATTCGAGTAAGCCGTACGGGTTCCGCCAAGACGACATCCAGATTCTCGAAGGCATTCTCGGGACAGAGGCCTCGGCCGTCGAAGCCAAGTTGAGAACCCTCACAGGCTGTAACAGGAGCACGGCCAAGATGTTTCGGCGGCTTTTCGTCCTCGGCCTCCTCGCCTCTACGGGAACCGTACTGGGCCAGGGAATCGCTGCGGCAAGCAGCGGGACCTTGTCGTCGCAACGCAAGCCGGCCGCCGCCACAGCGATGGCACCATCGAGCAGGTTGGCGCCCGCCGAGGTCTGTAAGACGCTCGGAGCTACCTCTGTCGAAGCTTCGTCGAGTACATCTGGCTCCACTAGTGAAGCTAAGGTCAGCGTGCAAATATTGGCATATGTACAGGTACACGTGGACGCGGCAGGTACGCCTATCGCGGTGCGGACTAACACTGGGTACGCGCCCGACTGCACAGGCTTGTGGTACGTGTTTGGACCTGGGCATCCGAGCGGCGAGCCCGTGGATGACCTGGCACTGATGAATGAGGTCGTGGCCGAAGCCTTGGCGAATCCCTCGGTCCCTGCTCCCGGATCTTGGCTGCCGGGCACGTGGTACGCCCTCAACTAGAGGAACACTCTTCCGTGCCGTTTGCCAGCGGGATCACGTCCCGCGAAGGGGTGTAAATCGACCGAGTCGAAGTGCTCTCGACGCGTTCAGTTTGTCAGGCCATGATCGAGTTGATCGAACCGTGTCGTATTCCTATGACCCGGGCATCCAAAGATGGGGGCGACGGGCGGAAGACCCACCCGTTGAGCGCCCAGTCCAGCCACTCACCTTCCTCGTCATAGAGGACGCACCAGGCTGGACTCCTCAACCGTGGCCGGGTCGAGAGGTATCACGATCGTCTCTCTGACCCGGCCGGGGCGAACCGGTCGGTGGAGGACGAATCCAGCGGTGCTCAGTAGCGCGCTCTCGCCGTGGAACTCGCCTAGGGCGTGAGCCAGACCATTGGCGATGACGACGCCATTGAGGCCGGGGGCGTCGACCAAGGCCTCCCGTCTCTCGTAGGAGAGGGATTCATCCTTCTCGGCGAGAGGTATCGTCGCCCAGTCGGTGAACTGCCGGAGACCATCGACGACGTCGAGTTTACCCCGGTTGCCTCCTGCGCCGAGGGACTGCTGGGCTTTTTCACGGACGTGGCGCGTCAGGCGGTCGAGCCCTCTCCCGTGCCTCTGCGGAACCGGAGAAGCTTCCCTTGCCTCGCTCGATCCGGATACGCATTGGGACGACTTCGTGTCTGGTGCTGGAGACCGTGACCCACGACGACCACGCTTGGCAAGACGACGCCGGATCAGGTCATCAGCCAGGATGTCGCCACCAATGCGTGCACGAAGTCGTCGTCGTTCTCGGTGGCGTCAATAGCCCCGTCGGTGCTCAAAACGCGCGGCGCTCGACGGGCGACACGACCCACGACAGGCGCGACATGACCTCTCATCCGGATGGTCTCGCGAACGGTTCTGACGGGACTCGCCGCCACTCGGGTCAGACGGATCTGGAACGCTCGAGCCAATCGCGCCCTCTATGTGGTTCACTGGCGTTTAAGGCGCGTATAAGGCGCACCCGGAGCACGGTCACCGGCGCGGCTCGTGAGAAAGGCCAGATGAAGGCATGGACGCTCGTGACAACAAGGGGCGTCCGGGCAGCACACGGTA
>PLKG01000111.1 GCA_003140595.1 Acidimicrobiaceae bacterium
AGGTCCTCGGGACCCGTCTCAACCATGGTGTGAGATGTGCTCTTCTCGGAAGCGGCAGGTCGCGGCCATGCTGCAGTAGTCGCAGGACTCGCCGACGTGCTCCACGTCGGTCCCGACGCCGATCACCAGCGAGGTCGACTTCTTCGGGATCATCATGTACCCCTCGGTCAACCTGACACCTGCCGAGGCGGTGTCCAAGAGCGCGAAGATCTGGCGCTGTCCGATAGCGACGGGCCAGCCGAGAAGTCCCGGGCTCAAAGGGATGGTGGTCCCCAGTCCCTCGGCCTCGGCTGAAGAGTCCACGCGCTCGCACATCGCGGTCGCCAACAGGTCGACCGCGGCCGAGCCGAAGCCGTCGAGGGCCACGCTCAGGGCTGGGTCCTCGGCAAACCAGGACGAGGCTGCCTCCTCGAGGGCGGGCCCGATGCTGCACAGGGCCACCACGACAGACCGGGCGGCATGCAGGTGCTCGGCGATGAGCGGGCCTGAGAGATGGCCCGCGTCACCGAGCACGAGGCGCTCGTGGCGGAACTCGGTCACCACGAAGCTCTTAGAGACCACGACCGGCGCCAGCAATGGCGTGCCCTCGGCGACTGCCTGTTCTGCGACCCCGAGAGCCGACGACCGGCGACGGCGAACTACGGCAGGGTCTGCGCCCAAAGAGCGCAGCACCGCATCGACATCGGGGTAAGGCGCAAAGTCGCTGGTCAGCTGCTTCAGGCGGCAAGCACCTCTTTCACGAGGCGCACCGCGCTGCTGGCGTCCTCCGCGTAGCCGTCGGCGCCGATCTCGTCCGCATAGGACTTGGTGATCGGAGCCCCGCCGATGATGATGCGCACCTTGTCTCTAAGGCCTGCCTCTGTGATCGCCTGGATGGCGAGCTGCATGTTGGTCATGGTCGTTGTCAACAGCGCCGACATGGCGACCACGGCCGCACCGTCTTTGATGGCCTCGATGAACTTGTCCGCCGGGACGTCCACGCCGAGGTCGACGATCTCATAGCCCGAGCCCTCCAGCATCATCGCCACGAGGTTCTTGCCTATGTCGTGCAGGTCACCTTGGGTGGTGCCTATCGCCACCTTGCCACTAGAGGCCACGCCTTGTTCGACAAGATGGGGCTTGAGCACACCGAGCGCAGCTGTCATGGCCCGGGCGGCCACGAGCATCTCGGGCACGAAGATCTCGCCTTCCTCGTAGAGCTTGCCCACTTGCGCCATGCCCGCGATCAGGCCCTCGCGCAGCAAGGTCCCCGCTTCGATGTCCTCGGCCAGCCCCTCTTCCACCTTGGCCGCGGCGAGCTTTGCCTGTCCGTCTATTACCGCCTCACGAAGCTCCTCGAGTAACGCCATCGCCTACCTACTCCATTCTCCCTACGTTTGCAGGACTACAACGACCGATCTTCCTCTTGGGTCACAAGAGCATCCGGTTGCCGTACCGGTGTTAGGCCCGAGCGGCGTCGAACATCGCCACGATGTTCTGCGGGGGGACATCTGCCAGGATGTTGTGCACCTGCTGGAACACGAACCCTCCGCCTTGTCGCAGGACCGAGACCTGGTGCTTCACGTGCTGGGTCACTTCCTCTGGTGTGCCATGCGAAAGCAACCACTGGGTGTCGCAGCCCCCGCCCCAGAAGGTGATGTCCTTGCCGAAATCACGCTTCAGACCCTCTGCCTCCATGCCCTTGCAACTGACCTGCACCGGATTGACGGCGTCGAGGCCGGCTTCGATGAGGTCCGGAAGCAGGAGCCGGATGTCTCCGCACGAGTGCAGCATTGCCTTGACGCCGGCATCCTTCGCACGCTGCCAGAGCCGCGCATGGCGGGGCTTGAAGAATTCACGGTACATCCTGGGCGAGATCATTGGGCCCGTCTGCATGCCGAGGTCGTCACTGAAGTTGATGACGTCAACGTATTGTCCGACCAAACCAAGGAACTTCTCGAGTCCCTTCATGTGGAATTGCGTCAAGCGCTCAAGGATGTCGTGGGCCTGGTCGGGTTCCGAGGCGAGCAGTGCTAGGAAGTTGTCATTCCGGTACAGATACTGGCCCCACTCCATCAAGTTGCAGCTGTACAAGCCCATTATCGCCCGGTCACTGCTTTCGCGGAGCCGTCGCGCGCCCTCAACCAGCAGGCGATCCCCGTCCGGTCCTTCGACCAACGGTCCCGGGGGCGAGGGGATGTTCCACATGACGTCCGCCATGGCTGCTTCGAGAGCGTCGTGATCGGGCTCGTTCTCTGCCCAAGGAAAGTACGCCCACTCGAAATACAAAGCACCGTCAGGCATCCGACCGACGACTCGTCCCGTCTGGGAACGTATCACCCAGCTGCGATCGACGCGCTCAGGCAAGGTCCAGACAGGCACCTGGCATGGTGAACCATTTGGGAGCGTCCAGTCCGCCCAGTCCGCATCGTCAAGAGCGAACGCGCGCCCGAGTTCGATGGTATCGACGTCAAACCGATCGAGGACATCGTCATCCACGATGGCGAGTTGCTGCTGAATGTCATATACGCGGATTGGCTTGCGATCGAGACCCAGGTAGTCCCGGAGCTTCTCGTAAGCTATAGCGGAAATACCTGATGACCGGTGGCCGGAGAAGTCAATCGGCACACGCTCGGTCTCCTCGTGATTGAAGGCCGCCAGCACCCGATCTCTCGAGTTCATTAGCATCTCCTTTGTCGGGCCGTCAGGCCCCGTACTGATCAATCACGGTAGCTAAGAACGGCTAAGCGTCAACGTAGAACCGCTATCAAGACTGTCAATACCTACGCGTTCATTAACCTTCTGGGTAATCGTGTACTAGGGTATCAGCGCGGTATCTGTTCCTCAAGAGCGGTAGGCGGCATGCTCGAGACCCCGAACGGGGCGCCAGGCACGAGTGCTCAGTCAGTCACCGTACTGTGCGGTCAGTTCGGTCGCCATCTGCGACCACTCCCACAGGCGCTGAGGCTCATAGCGCACGGTGCTGATGTCCTTCATGATCACTTCGACCACGCACCCGTGCGCCTTGGCCTTGTCGAGGACCGTTTCCAGGTCGTGCCTGGCCTTGCCGAGGTTCCAGGTGGTCTCGGCGAACACGGCCGGATTGGGCTTGTGGGAGAACACGTAACGGCTGCCCACGTTGGCCACGGCCTCGTCGAGGTTGACCCAGGGGCTCATCGACACCTTGCGCAGGTTCGGGACCTTCTCCAGAATGCCCATCTTGCGGTGCAACGGGTCGCAGCAGCCGTAGTAGGTCAAGCCGAACCGGCTCATCCATCTCAGCTCGTACTGCAGTGAGAACTCCCAGTGCATGCGCGGCGAGACATCGGAGAAGATCTGTGCCGCACCGCTGCCCCAGAGGTCCTTCGCACGCACGTGGGCCGGATCGTAATCGGGCTGCGGCAGCTCGTCTGTGTAACCGAGACCACCGGAACCTATCCGGAAGTATTTGTTGTTAAGAGTCAGCAGGTTCTGCTCTTCGAACTGGTCGAGCATGGCGCAGTAGGCGTTGACGAGCTTGTCTATGGCCTTGTGGACGAACTCGGGACGATCGTAAAGGTCTATCAGGGCCTCCTGGACGCCCCACCACCTGATCATCTCATCCCAGGGGGCGAACCAGAAGCAGAACCCGTTCGCACCTAGCTTGTCGACCTCAATGATCCCGCTCAAGATCTCGCTCAACTGCTGGTAGTGCTGCTCGGACGCGGCGCTGTCGTGGGTCACCACAGGGACCTTGATCTTCTCCAGGTCGTCCTCGTCGCTGATCTGGATCTTGAAATGCCGCGAGACGACCGTGTTCGCCTCGTCGGTCTTGGCGACGTCCACGTCCTCGGCGATGCCGAAGGCCGTGTTGTGGACCACCAGCGGGGAGTGCACGACCGGCTCGACGACCATGTCCGCCGCCATGTGCTCCCACTGGTAGATGAGCTTGCGCATCTCCCACTCGTGGTAGCGGCTCCATTCGCTCGTAGTCTGCAGGCGGAGCTCGTCGTCGACGTCCATCTCGTGCCAGGGGACCTGCTCGGTCCAGGTATAGACCATCGGCTTGACATGCGTCAACGAATTCATGGCGCGCCATTGGGATGCCGTTTCGGCATGCACTGGGAGTGCGGCAATGGTCGCGAGCTTCTCGCCGAGAGTACG
>PLKG01000088.1 GCA_003140595.1 Acidimicrobiaceae bacterium
TCAGAGGCTGTCGCATGAATCTCGACCGTCCCGCCAGCGTTTGGGTCGCGCGGGACAATTGGTGCATGCCGATCAACCTTCGTGAGGCCGATCGCGATCAGCTGTTCCTGCTGCCGCCCTCGGTCGCTGATATGACTGGCTCCCGGAGAACCACCTCGCCTTCTTCGTGCTCGACGAGGTGTCCGAGCTCGACCTCGGCTCGTTCTATGCCGAGTACCGCGAGGACGGTCGCGGTGGTGCTGCCTACGACCCAGCCCTCGTACTCGCTGTGCTCGTCTATGCCTACTGCGTCGGGGAACGCTCTTCGAGACGCATCGAACGCCGGCTCGTCGAGGACGTCGCCTTCCGGGTCGTGGGTGCGAACCAGCTCCTCGACCACGCCACCAAGATCGAGGCGAACGCCTCGGCGTGGGCCAACCGCACCCGCCGCCAGCTCGCCGACGAGATCCTCGCCGAGGCAGAACGCCAGGACACAGAGGAGGACGAACGCTTCGGTGAGAGCCGTGGCGACGAGCTCCCGCCGAACTGGGCGCGGCGTGAGAACCGGCGGGCCAGAGTTCGCGAGGCGCTCCGTCAGCTCGACGAGAAAGGTGCCGCTGACTTCGAGAGCCACCTTGCCGGGCGCGCCGCACGCGAGCAGGCCACCGGGCACAAGCTTCCCGGTCGCAAGCCGGTCCGGGGTGGGAAGACGGGCAAGGAGCGTCTTGCCAACTCGACCGACCCGGACTCGAGGATGTTGCGGGCCCGCAACCGCTTCCTCCAGGGTTATAACGCCCAGGCAGCAGTCTCGACCGACCAGGTCATCGTGGCCGCAGAGGTGACCAACGCGGCGAATGACTCGACCATGTTCGCCCCGATGGTGAGAGCGACCGAGAAGAACCTCGTCTCAAGCGAGGCGAACGGTGTCGGCACCTTCGTCGCCGACACCGGCTACTGGAGCGTCGAGAACGCGACACTCGCCACGTCTTCTGAGGTGCTCATCCCCCCGATGCCAACAACGAGAGGGGTCACCGATCCCGACGACCCGCGCATTCAAGAACGTCGTGGCGTCCTCGAGCGCATCGACGCCGGGATGCTCACCTTGAAAGAGGGCGCAATCGAGATGGGTGTCTCCTACGCCTGGGCCCCGCAGTTGCTCGCAGGCCACCGCGCCGGCCGTGCCGATCCGGCCGTGCTCAAAAGACAGATGCTCGACCGCCTCGCCACTGCAGAGGGCCGGCAGACCTATGCCAAACGCAAGATCACTACCGAACCGGTCTTCGGCAACATCAAGGCCAATCTGCGCTGTCGACGCTTCTCAGGGCGCGGAATGCAGGCGGCACTAAGCGAGTGGCGCCTCATCTGCTCGGTCCACAACCTCTTGAAAGGGGGAAACCACCGTCTCGCTATCGCATAACCGATAGCTCCCGGGCACATCCGCAGAACTCGGGCGAATCCCGCCGAAATCTTGCAAGAGACCGCTCACTTGGTTGAGTCGTCAGGATTTCTCTAGTGAACCGTGCGACAGCCTCGTCAGAGCGTCTTCAACACGTTGGCGAACTACCCCGAATGACGGCGTCCACGCGATGGACGCGCGCTGGAGGTGGCGGCGCGACTCCCGCGTCCGCCACGAATCGTCACTCCTCGCGACTGATCGGCAGCAACCTGAAACGGACGTGCTGAGCCGATAGGACAACCACAGCACCGGCAGCCAAGCTCTCCTCCATGCCGTCGAGGTTGGCGAGGAGCAGCTCCGTTTGCACCTCCGGCCGATGAGATACCCGACGGAGAATGATGACGCTCGGCCCCGGGTGACGCCCAACGGCGAGCAGCTCTCCGAAGTCCGTGTCCGCAGAAATAAGAACGCGATCAGTACTCGCTGCCGCCTCCATGACTCTGAGATCAGCGGCGCCGAGAAGCTTGAGATCACCGACATGGATAGCTTCGTGACCCGCCTCGGCAAGGCCCTCCGCGACGCGCCACGAAAGCGACTCGTCGACCAAGAACCTCATTGAGCAGCGCGAAGCGGCAGCTCGTGCTCGTCAACAGCGGCGGCGGCAAACCTCAATGCGTCGTGGAGGTCGTCCTCGGTGAGCTGGGGGAACTCGTCCAAGACGTCAGCCGTCGTCATCCCTTCGGCGATCATGGCAACAACGGTCGTAACCGGGATCCGAGTCCCGCTTATGCACGGCACCCCACCCATGATCTCGTGGTCGATCGCGATTCGTTCGAAGGCCATGCGCCTATGTTACGGGCGACGGAGGCCGTGACGCCGCGAGGAGAACCGTGCTTGACCGTCACCCACAAAGCACCGTCGCCCCCTACAAAGCGTGCATGATGGTCGTAGTGGTCCGTCTCTCACGGTCTTGGCGGAACCGGCGGCCGTCCGGATCGACGGTTTTCGCCCACTGTCCGGCAGTGCCCGCGCGTGACCACGTTCGTAGGTCCAACGTAGGTTCAGAAGCAATCTGAAACCCGACAAATGGACCGTGAATAGGCCTTCCGATGGCTCGGCACGTACTGCAAGAATCACCCCCTTTCAAAGCACAGCGCTCAGCTTGCGAACGCGCCATGGATGACGTTGGTCGCGCGAGCAGCGCGTTGCGCTGCGATCTGTTCCTCGAACGATGATGCGATCGCCTCGTCGAGCTCGGGGAAGAGGTGACCGTAACGGTCGAGCGTCACGTTGATCGAGCTGTGGCCCATACGCGTCTGGATTGCCTTCGGGTGTGCTCCTGCCGCGATCGCGAGCGCGACGCTCGTATGCCGGAGGTCGTGAAAGCGGCAGGAGACGCCTGCCTTGTCCTGGGCGGGCTTGAAATGGTTGTTCCAGAAGCTCGACGACATGATCGGGTGCCCAGCGTTGTTCGTGAAGACGAGCCCGTCGGGTCCGGGTTCGGCGAAACGCTCCACATGCTCAGCCAGGATCGCCGCGGTGGACGGCGTGATCGTGATCGACCGCAGCGACGCGGAGGTCTTCAGCTCCTTGCGTAGCCATTGCTTCGTGTCGAGGCGGACGAGTTGGTCGGTGACGCGGACCTTGCGATGGAGCAGGTCAAGTCGCGACTGACGCAGCCCGATGAGCTCGCTCCAGCGCATCCCCGAGTCGACCGCGAGATAGATGAGCGCGCGGAACCGCTCACGATGCGCTTCCGCAAGCTCGATGGCCTGTTCCCAAGAGAGGAAGACCATCTCCCGACTTGGGACGTGTGGCGGCTCCACCCGATCGAACGGGTTGGCGAGAATCTTCTCCTTTTGCACGGCGACCTGGAGCACGCGCCGGAACGTCCGGTAGTGGCGGTGTACTGAGCTCGACGCGATCCCGGCTTCGATCTCGTCCATCAACCACTTCTCTATTTCGTCCGTGGGGAGCCGGCCGATCCGGTAGGCGCCAAAGCGGGGGAGGATGTACTTGTCCAAGTCGCGGCGATAAGTCTGCTGCGTCGTCGGCGAGAGGCGACGCGCCAAGGAGAGGAACTCTCCCGACCACGATTGCAGCGTGAGCTGTGCGCCGCTTGGATCGAGCCAGCG
>PLKG01000073.1 GCA_003140595.1 Acidimicrobiaceae bacterium
TGGGGCCCCTGAGTAGTACTAGTGAGCATCCCCCACTGAGCCGGACACTCCGATTAGGAGGAGTGTCATGGAAGAACAAGGCAACGCGAGCAGTCCGCGCCGACGCGGGCGAAGCCGTTATCCGAAGGAGTTCCGCAGAGACGCCGCCGCGCTCGTGATCGACCAGCGCCGCACGGTCGCCGACGTCGCCCGCCAGCTCGGCGTCGTCGAGCAGACCCTCGGCAACTGGGTGCGCCAAGAACGCATCGACCGCGGTGAGCGAGAAGGGCTCTCGAGCGAGGACCGGGCCCGGATCAGCGAGCTCGAGAGGCAGGTGAAGCGCCTGACAAGCGAGCGTGACCTGCTCAAACGATCGGTGGCCTTCTGATGCTCCTATGTCAAGCGGCGACGGGAACTGTTGCTTTGAGGACCCCCTCACGGGTGACTTCGTCAGCGACGAGCAGTCGGAACACGACGTCGGACAACCGACGGCGCAATGCCCGCAGCGCCTCGGTCTTGGTGTCACCTGCCGTCATCCGAGCCTGGACGTAACCGCGACCGGGCCCGACGCCACGCCACTGCGTCACGCCGATCCGGTGCAGCGCCGCATTGACCTGTCGGTTGCCGCCGCGGTTGAGGCGGAAGCGCTCGCTGTTCGATGACCACACAGGGATGGGCGCGGTGCCGTTCCAACGCGCGAGAGACATCTGTGGCTCGTCGGTCGTCCGGCGCTCCAGCCAGTGAACCTTTGCTTCGGATCACTGGCGCATGGTGGGCAACGACAACAGGCAGACGCTGCTCGGTTGGTGTGAGTTGCACGGCGTGGGTCCGACATGCGACGCACTGTTCGTGCGGGAAGCTTTACGCCCTGATCTGATCACAAAGGCCCTGGTCGCAAGTCGTTTCTAAGCCACCGCAACAGTGGCCGAGGGTAAGCATGCGGCCGATATTGTTTAATGACGTCCCTGCCCGGTACCGATAATCACAACACAAGACAGCCCGTCGCTCACGGCCACCGGGGCGGCGGGCTGCGTCATGCGGTGAGGCGGCATGGCCCGTTAAGGCGCAAACCTCGCCTAGGATTTTCCGTGCGACCCGATGGCTCCACTCTCGGCCGCCCGGTCCCTGTCTCCTCGGCAGGCCGGATGAAGTTCGGCGCACGGATGGCTCGACCACAACTGGCAGAGCTAACGCGGTCCAGCACGACGTCGAAGCTGGCCCGAGCGCGACTCGAGACGCAGCCCCCTAATCGACAGGGACCCGGCCGAGTCGATCGGCGTCGACCGCGGCCGTCGATAGTCGTACTGAGGTCGAGCCCTGTGATGGTTGGTCTGGTGCTGTCGGCTTAGCTTCCTCCCGCCTGCATCACCGGGAAGCCGCTGCGTCGAGAGGGCGTTTCGTCTGCTGGGTCGGTTCCTACATGGGGCAGGTTCGGTGGCTCAATGCTGTGAGCCGAAGGGAGGCTGACAAGTTCGCCGGCATGTCCTCAGCCGAGGACCAGTTCGGCAACCGTCTGCAAGCTCTGCGGGTCAAGGGGTACGTGCACAACCAACGTTGTAAGGAGGGAACTTCGCCAGGCCTCGAGCTCCTCACGGATCTTCGCAGGCGAGCCCACGAGCGCAAGTTGCTCCACCACCTCGGTCGGCACCGCGGCGGTTGCTTCTTTGTAGTGCCCCTCAGCCCAGAGCTCACTTACCCTGGCGGCGACCTCTTCGAAGCCCATGCGGACGAACGCTTGCGAATGGAGATTTCGGCCAGGTCGACCGATGAAGCTGGCGAACAACGGGCGGAGCTTGTCGGCTGCGACCTCGACGTCATCACCGAGGACGACTGGCACGGTCCCAATGATCTCGAAGTTCTCGGACGCGCGTCGTGCTCCAGGCCGGGCCGCCCCTTCGTCGAGAGCAGCGCCATAGTGCTTGTCGCGATACGGCGAATAGTAGGTGGCGATCCAGCCGTCAGCTATCTCCCTCGCGAGGGCGACGTTCTTGGGCCCCTCGGCGCCGATCACCAGAGGGAGGTCGGGGCGCAAAGAATTGACTATGGAGGTGAGAGCCCTGGCTCTGCCGTGCCTGTCATCGAACGGCAGGGAGAGGTACTCACCGTCATAGCTGAGCGGTGCGTCGGCCGCGAGGGCACGTCGCACGATGGCCAAGTAATCCCGCGTCCGCCCGAGCGGTGGGTCGAAGGGTTGGCCGTACCAACCTTTGACAAGGTCCGGGCCGGAAAGCCCGAGGCCGAGGACGAAGCGGCCCCCCGACAGGTGGTCGAGGCTCAGCGCCGCCATAGCCGTCGCGGTCGGAGCACGCGCCGCCATGTGCATCATGGCCGTGCCCAGTCGGATGGTGGTCGTATGGGCGCCGACCCACGCGAGCGGGGTAAGAGCGTCCGAGCCGTGCCCTTCGGAGGTCCAGACCGACTCGTAACCGAGCGCCTCGGCCTGGCGGACGGCTGTCAGCAGGCGTGGAGGTGGCCCGTCAGGACCCCAGAAGCCCAACAACAAGCCAAGTTTCATGTCGCGGTCCAGACTATGCCTCGGTCAGGAGTCCAGAGTGAACCAGGGGATCGAGCGGCTGCCAGTGCTCGACCTCCAGGAGCATGGATCAACCGTTAGGGACCACCGGTACCGGGCAGACGCTGCGAGCGACTCAAACGGTCTCTTGATCCATGATCAGTCTCGGTCTCCGTGCTCGGGTTCGAGGACGGCTATCCGGTACAAGCCCGACCCATGCTCAGAGCGGCCTTGTGCTGTCAACCAAGCTCGGCCAGCGTCGAGCGTCGAATCATCCTGTCTCAGCAGCAATCCCCGCTCGGCGAAGTACTGGCTCGCGTCGGCAGGGTTGAGCCCGAAGGTCCAGGGCTCTTCGGCACGCGTTACGGCCCGGACCCAGCGGCGCGCCTCGGGAAAGGGGGTCGGATCGGTCAGCGCTCTGGCGTCGATATAGGTGAGAATGAGGACGCCACCCCCCGTTGTGAGGTCGTGGACCACACCAAGGGTGGCGTCGATGGCTTCACCGGTCAGGTAGTTCGTCACCCCTTCCCATACGAATGTCGACCGTACAAGGGGATCGAAGCCTGCGCTAAGCAGCGAATCGGCGAGCCTGTCGTGCTCGAAGTCGATGGGCACGTAGGTAACGTGTCGGTCGTCGAGGCCCAGGCGGTCAACGACTAGATGTTTGGCTGTTTGCGTAATCGGGTGGTCGACCTCGAAGACTCGGTGGTCTTTGAGAGCGGGCAGTCGGTAGGCGCGGGTGTCGTAACCGGCCCCGAGTAACACGCACTGGGTTCCGTCGGTGGTGGCCTCAGCAATGGCGTCGTCGATCACCTTGGTGCGGACGATGGCTGATGGTCGCGGACCGGGTCCTCCGACGGCGTCGTAGAGGCCCACGGCGAGCCGGCGAAGGCCCGGGATGGCGCTGGCGGTCGCCAAAGCACGCAGTGAGGGTCGCAGAAAGGCGTCGGCGTAGGGGTCGCAGAACAGGCGCCGCCCTTTCGGGCGGTGAGACTCGAACGAGCGCTGAAGGGCCATCGTCTCGGCTGTTAAACTCGGTACGGCCTTCATCGCCAGTAGAGGCTTACTCCTTTCGCCCAATAGCGCAACCGGCGCATCGCCTAGAGAGAATGGCGACCAATCGGCTGGACCTCTGTACGAGCGGCATAGAGGACCGTGGCGTTTGATAAGGGCAAAGCGTTGGGACGGCGTAATCATCGCGATCGCGCAAGAGCCGTTGGCCTACCGACCGCTTGGCATCGACTCCGGGGACGAGCACAGAACGACGTTCCCGAACGGCCGCGCGTTCAACGCGTCAAGTCATCCAGAGGTTTTTGGTGAGGCAACGAATCATCGTTCCCGGAGGATTTGACACGAGGCAATAGGGGGGTTCCGGGGCCCATCGAACGGAGCTGATGTTACGCCGTCGTTACCCACCCTTAAATATGCCGGAGGTCCGTCGCCACGACGACCCAGATCAGATAATCGGTCAGCGCGTCTTCTCTCGAGCTTTCCGGGACGACCGGGTCAGCAAGCGGCGCGGCTTCGCGCGTCAAGATGTGTCGTGAAGAACTGGTGGATCCCGCCGACGCTGCGGGGCTACCGCGTCTCTTGGTTGGCCGCCGACGCGTTGGCTGGTCTGACGCTCGTAGCGGTGGCGCTGCCATCGCAGATGGCCACGGCTCGTTTGGCAGAACTGCCGGCGGTCCTCGGGCTCTACGCCTTCGTCGCCGGGTCGTTGCTTTACGCTCTGATTGGTTCGAATCGTCACCTATCGGTCGGGGCGGACTCCACAATCGCCCCGGTACTAGCCACCGGGGTAGGGTCGATCGCGGCGGTGGGAAGCTTTCGTTACCTCACGCTGATGGCCTTTCTCGCCCTAGTAGTCGGCGCATTGCTTCTCGCCGTTGGCCTGCTCCGTTTGGGATGGATATCCGAGTTCCTCTCCACCCCGGTGATAACCGGAATCCTCGGCGGAATCGCCGTGGAGATTGTTGCCCGTCAGCTCCCGGTCATCTTCGGAGTGCGCGGTGGAGGCAGCACCACCATCGACCGGGTTCGCCTGATCATCGACCAGATCGGGCATGCCAACGGCTGGGACGTCGTCGTCGCTCTCGGGGTGCTTGCGATCATCGTGGGTGCCCAGCGAATCGATCGCCGCATCCCCGGGGCACTGCTCGGCCTCATCCTCTCGATCGTCGCCGTCGACGCCCTGGGGCTGGCGTCGCATCATGGCGTGGCAGTACTCGGCACCGTCCACGAGGGTTTGCCGCACTTTCGACTTCCCTCCGCATCCTGGTCGCAGCTGCGACAGCTGCTGCCCGCAGCGTTCACGGTGGCGTTCGTCTGCATCGCGCAGACCGCAGCCACCGTCCGGGCGTCGACCGCCAGGACGTCGGCAACCAGCGACTTCAATCGAGACTTGGTCGGCATTGGCGCCGGGAGCGTCGCCGCCGGGCTAATCGGCGCATTCGCAGTGGATGCAAGCCCGCCGAATACTGCGATCGTGACGGCGTCGGGTGCCCGATCGCAACTCACCCACGTTGTGGCCGCCGCCGTTGTGCTTGGCGTGGTCGTGCTGGCTACTGCGCCACTTGCGCACCTGCCCGAAGCGACGCTCGGTGCCACCTTGGTGTTCATCGCCACAAAACTGTTCCGGGTCGGCGAGCTACGAACGATCGCGCGCTTTGACCGCCTCGAGTTCACGCTGGCGGCAGCGACGCTCTTGGCAGTGGCCCTGATCGGCATCGAACAGGGGATCGCACTGGCGATGATCCTTTCGCTGGCTGACCGGACCCGGCGCGTCGCTCGACCCCGCGATGCCATCCTCGGTCGCGAGCCCGGGACCGATCACTGGATCCCGATGGACATCGGACGTCCGACCGAGCAGGTTCCTGGGGTGCTCGTGTACCTGGCATACGCCCCTTTGTGGTACGGCAATGCCGACTACTTTCACTTGCGAGTTCGAAGTCTTGTTGACCAAGCGTCGGGGTCGATAAAGGCGGTGATTCTCGATGCCAACGCCATGTCCGACATCGACTACACCGGACTGCAGGCGTTAAGGGGTCTTGCTCTTGAGCTCCAACAGCTCGGGGTGACGGTCGCCATCGCTCGAGCGTCGCGCTTGGTCCACCATGACCTGAAGCACGGCGCACTCCTAGAACAGCTTGGCGATGACCGTCTCTTCACCTCCGTCGAAGGAGCCGTCACAGCTCTCCAGCGCTGACTGACATCGGTGTAGCTCGATTGGTGCGGCTGCGGCGCCAAACCGACGTTTGCGAGTGACTCCCTGTTGCGGTTCTCCGAGAGGGGCCCGTTAAGGGTGCCAAGGCAGAGTCAAGGTCGGCGTAGCCGCCGAAGTGAGACCTTGACGGTGCCGGCGCGCGACGATGCTGGCGATCCAAGCCGAGGTCCGCCACACGGGCGTGGCCGGCTCGGGCCATCAATCGCGAGTACCTCACCAGGTGCTGAGCTAGCTCTGCCAGGCGTACAGGAGTGAATTGGCGTGGGTCTTGAGAAGCGATCGTGTGAGGCCGGATCCGGTGGTCAGCACCTGGGCGAGGATCGGTCCGTACAGTTGCGTGGCGGCGAGACGGTCCTCAGGCATGGCAGGCGCAACCGGCCGGACCCGGTCGAGAACGATCTGGGTTGGCTCGGCGAGGACGTCTGCAGTACAGAGAAGCTCGCGCACCTCGGGATCGTGCTGGGCTTCACCGAGCAGGGCACGATAGGCGAGACCAGCTGGTGATCCGGTGAGAAACTCGGTGAGCGCCACCAGGTAGTCGAGGAGGTTGCGTTGGGCATCCCCGCGCCGCGGCGTTGTCAGCTCGCTTCGCGCGTCATCGACGCAGGCCTCTAACAGGATTTGGGCCTTGGTCGACCACCAACGGTAGACCGTTTGTCGACCAACGCCGGCTCGTTCGGCGATGCCTTTCATCGTCATGGCCGCGTACCCGACCTCGACGAGCATGTCGTCGACGGCATGAAGCACCGCGCGACGGGCCGCCTCGCTGCGCGGGCGACCAGGCGTAGGCGGAGCCACCTCCGATGTCTGCACGATCTCATTATATCGGTACACCATGCCTCGTTACATGTTAGGGTCTCATTTCGAGGCACGCTGCATCGTATCTAGGGGCTGCCGGCTGACCGATTGGGAGGGGCCTTTGACGAAGTCGGGACACTCGGTGGTCGGCGGTCTCGGGCTGCCGGCCCTGTACCGGAGGGTCCACACGCCGAGCGAGAGCGAGGACGCGCGCGCTTTGCACGACCAACTTGAAGATCGTGGGCGGCCGCGAGATCGTTTTCTCGCCGAGGCCTGCTCGAGGACTCGGCCTGCTCGGCGCCAAGCACGATCCTCATGACCGGCGACGCCACACCCGCGAAGGCGTCTCAGAGC
>PLKG01000018.1:0-162 GCA_003140595.1 Acidimicrobiaceae bacterium
CTGATCCACCGAAAAATAGGGCGTTCCTGGGGCCAGGACCGGCCTAGCATCCGCGAAAAGTGCCTTCCTGTAAGGGAAAATGGGGGCTGCGAAACCAACCCATGCCCCTTGAGAAAGGCACTATTTCGATGCGCTCATCTTCGCACAGCCCGGACCGGATTT
>PLKG01000018.1:248-2672 GCA_003140595.1 Acidimicrobiaceae bacterium
GACCTTCCTGAGGTCGTTCACCAATGGAACGCAAACGGTCATTGCTTGACACTGCCTCCTTCGCGGGCCGGGAACCTCTGGGCGACCGGGCTCGGGTGCGCTTGGGTTTGTCCGATGCTGAGCTAGTGGGTGGGTTGGTGTCGAGGGGGATGCGTAAGCGGAGCTCGACTTGCCAGCCTCGGACTCGAACGTCTTCGAGCATGAGCCGCATCAGCTGTTGTCGGCCTTCGAAATCGAGTGTGTCGATGCCGGCCAGGGCTTGCTGGGCGAAGCCGGTGATGTGCTGGTGGAGACGATTGTCGGTGGCCAGTTCGGTCTGGCGAGCGATAAGGGCTTGGCGTTCCTGGTCGAAGCGGCGGGAGCGGGTTTCGATCTCGGCTGAGCGACGTCTCATCTCTGTGCTGTCGATCACTCCAGCCTGGTAAAGGTCGGCGATCCGTCCTCGTTCGCTGCGGGTGGTCTGGAGTCGGCGTTCGAGTCGGTCCAGTTGGGCGGCGAGTAGCTCGTCGTCGGCCGCCGGAGTCTGTTCGGCCAGGGCCGTTTCACCGGCGGCGAGCAGGTCGGGTCGGGCGAGCAGCTGGCGTATCTGGTCGAACACGAAGGCATCGAGTTCGTCGGCTCGGACGCGCCGTTCGAGGCAGCGACGGTCTGCGCCACCGGCACGCCACGGATCGCGATGCGGGCAGAGGTAGTAGCGGGTTGTTGTCTTGCCTCGATGAGCCCGATGGCAGACGAGCTTGACCCCGCAGGCAGCACAGCGCAGTAGCCGGCGCAGCAGGAAGGTATCGGGCTCGGTCCGGCGGGGACTGTAGATGCTGTTGTCACGTGCTCTGGTCTCGGCTGCGTCGAAGGTGTCTTCGTCGATGATGGCCGGGATGGGTATCTCGATCCACTCCTCGCGTGGCCGCAGAGTTTGGCGGTTCCGGCCCAGGGCAGGGTCGTAGCGGGTGTGGGTGCGGTTCCAATACAGCCGACCGACGTAGGCCTCGTTGCGGAGCAGCCGGCAGATGGTGGACAGCCGCCACACCGGCTTGCCCTCGGGTGAGGCGGTGCCGTCGCTGGAGAGCGCGACCGCGAGGTGCCGCAGGCTGTGACCGGCCAGGAAGTCCGAGAAGACGCGTCGCACGACGGCCGCTTCGGGTTCGTAGATGATCACATGGGCCGGGCCGTCCGCTCCGCGCGCGACGCGGCGGTAGCCGTAGGGGACCTTGGTGGACAGCACCTCGCCCGAGCGGGACCGATACAGCTTGCCTCGCCGTCCCCGCTCCGCAAATTTGGCCCGTTCGTGCTCGGCGATCACCCCTTGGATCTGGACCAGCAGCCGTCCTTGGGGATCGTCGAGGGGTGGGGCGTCAGCGAAACGGACCGCCACGTCGAAGCGGGCGAGTTCCTCGAGGATGAGGATCTGGTACGCGTAAGACCGGGCCAGGCGATCTGGAGAAAGACACCAGACGATGTCGATGATGCCGGCTTCGGCCGCGTCGCGCAGGGCATCCAGCCCGGGGCGGTCCAGGCGCGCTCCGGAGTATCCGTCATCGATGAACTCACCGACCAGTTCGTCGCCCTCGGCGGCGACCCTGGCCCGCAGCGTGTCGAGTTGCGAACCGATCGTTCCCCGGGCTTCTTGGGCGTCGGTCGACACTCGGGCGTAGATCCCTACTTTCACGGCTTCCTCCTCCGAGCTGAGCTTGCTCATCTCCAACCTCCCGAGACCATCAAGTCGTCGTCGGGGGACTCGCTGTGCCGGGCCTCGAGCACAAGCCGGTAGGTGGCGGCCAGCGCGCCGAGTCGCGGATCTCCATAAGGCGTCCACGCGGCGCGGACCGCACCCACCACTGCGGCCGAGAAGGCTGCCTCACCATCCGGCCATGTGATCAAGCCGGCCAGGCCCCGCCGAGCGAAACGGGCCGCGGCCAGATCTTCGGGCAACCGGCCGTGCTCCACCACAGCCGACCGCAGCCGTTCGTAGTCACGCTGCGACGGCTCCGATGACGGCCAGGACCGGCTCATCGCTGCCGGGCCCGCTGGATGGTCCGTGGGTGCAGACGCACCCCCAACTGTTCCTCCAAGGCCGCAGCGGCCCAGGTGGCGGCGCAGGGTCCGAGACCATCCAGGAAGACTTGCACGTTCTCGGTCAACTTCATCGGTCCTTTGCGGCCGCGACGCTCGTCGAGCAGTCCCGTCATCCCGGCTTCGTCGAACGCGGCGGCCACCAAGTAGAACTCGGCTCGGGAGTAGCCATGTGAGCGGGCTGCGGCGGTCACCGTGTCGCCGTCGCAGAAATGCGCACGCAGCATCTCGTATTTCACCTGAACCTTGTCCAAGGCGTAGAAGAACGGATCTGCGGCTTGGAACAACGGGGAAGTAACCGCCTCCGGTCGAGGATGGACCAGTCCGATGGTCTCCAGCGTCCGGCGTCGGCTG
>PLKG01000060.1 GCA_003140595.1 Acidimicrobiaceae bacterium
ACGCGTTGGGCCGATAGGGCGGGCCCGGATCGACGAGGGGTACTGGGGACCGACAAGCACGACCTTCGAGTACTGGTCACACGCGGCGTGCATCCTGCCTCTCGAGGACTGGCCCGCGTACGGCTTCAAGCGCCGGAATTTGGTCGCGCGGGGTCATCGCTGGCACCGCCTCGAGAACGCGGACAAGAGCTGTTCATATGTCCGAGACCGTCTCTCCGCTGAGGGACCTCTCTCGGCCCGGGAGCTCGGCGGAGCCAAGAAGGGTGGCCCATGGTGGGACTGGAGCGAGACCAAGATCGCCGCCGAGTGGCTCTTGGACATCGGCGAGCTCGTCTGCCGCAAGCGCAAAGGTTTCCAGCGCGTCTACGACCTGGCAGAGCGTGCCATCCCTGCTGAGATCCTCGGCACCGAGCTCAGCGACGAGGTCTGCCGGGTACGCCTCGTCGAAGCGGCTGGCGGCGCCTTGGGTGTGGCAACAGCGGGCGACCTCGCCGCCTATCACGGGCTGAACCGTCGCCAGGTCGACCAGGTGGTGGCGAAGACAGGCCTGCTCCCGGCAAAGGTCGAAGGGTGGGACCGCCCCGCCTTCGTCTCCCAGGCAGCGCTCGATGCGCTTGATCGTCGCATGAGAGGCCGGGCCACGCTCGTCTCACCCTTCGACTCGCTCACGTGGTTCAGGGAGAGAACCGAGCGCCTGTTCGGGTTCCGACACCGTCTCGAGGCCTATGTCCCCCTCTCCAAGCGGGTACACGGGTACTTCTCTATGCCAGTGCTCGGCGGCGACCGGCTGGTAGGGCTCGTGGATCCCGGTCGCCGTGGACACACCCTTGTCGCCAAGCATGTCTCTCTCGAAACCAAAGATGCCGCTTCCCACGTCGCCGCGGCACTTGTTCAAGCCGCCAAATGGGTCGGGAGCGACAACATCGTCGTCGAGCGCGTGACTCCGAGCGAGCGGGCGTCGGAGCTCATCGGGCTGGTCGCGGACATTCAGAGCTGATCGAGAAGGTCTTTGGCCTGGATCGACCCGGGGGCGATCCCTTCTCTGGCCATCCGGTTCGCGGTTGAACGGAGCAACTCGTTGACCGGCGTCGCTACGTGGTGCAATCGGCCCAGAAGGACGATCTCACCGTTCAGCCAGTCGGCCTCGATATTGCCGGTCCGGCGGACAAGGCTCTGCCACGAGGAGCCGCCGGAAGGTTCGCGATCGTCGATCCGTCGCAGAGCGCCGAAAGTCGCACGGCGCTCGGCATCCAGGGCCTCATCTGCCGCCTCGATCCCGGCAGCTTCGAAGCACCTCGAACCCTCGTCCTGAGCAAGGTTCCACAGCTCGCTCACAGCTGGGTCCTCCGAACGAATGCCACATGCCGCCTCGATCGCGTTTCCAAGATTCGAAAGTAGCTTCAGGTACTTGCGAGCCATCACATTGGGATCGCAGATCGAGTCGAAAGTGCTCTCGTTCAGGTCTGCAACCACGCTTTCGCTCACCTCGTCGATGCCTGAGGGATATCGCCCGACATCGAGAAGTCCGCTGAGCTGAGAGGTCTGTATCTCGACCACACCCGGCTCGAGATGGGTCGCGGGCATGAAGACGCACATCGCCTGCACGTTGGGGAAATGTCGCAGAGCAAGGCGTTCGTTCTCCACGCCGTTCTGCGCACAGACAACCGGTGTGCTCCGCGGTGCACAAGCCGCGAGCTCGATGAGCAGCTGTTCGCTGTGCTGGGTCTTCGTAGAAAGAACTGCGACGTCGTCACGTCCGAAGCCGGCAGCTGCCGGGCTTGGGGCCGTAGCGACGCGGAGCACGACGCTACGGTCGGGATCGCGCAACTCGAGCCCTCTGCCACCAAGCGCCGCCAGATGGGCACCACGCGCGACCAGAACGACCTCGTGGCCGTGTTCGAAGAGGCGCCCGCCGATGGCACAGCCGACCGCGCCGGCGCCGAGGATCACATAACGCATGTTCCGAGCTTCCCAGATACGGGCGGTGCTCACCGTGCCGTGTCGATTATCACCGTAACCGGGCCTTGGTTGGCCAGCTCGACGAGCATGTCCGCGCCGAACCTGCCCGTCGCGACCAGCGCCCCGAGGGCGCGAAGGTGCTCGACGACCCTGTCGACAAGCGGTTCTGCTACCTCGCCGGGCGCCGCGGCCACGAACGAAGGTCGCCTTCCTTTGGAGGTGTCGCCGTAGAGGGTGAACTGGCTGATCACGAGCAGCCGGCCCCCTATATCGGCTACGGAGCGGTTCATGCGCCCCTCCGCGTCGCTCATGATCCTCAATGTCCACAACTTGGAAGCTATGGCGAGCGCCTCCTTCTCGCCATCGCCGATGGTTACTCCGAGGAGCACGACCAGGCCCGGGCCGTCGAGTGAGCCGACGATCTCGCCGTCCACGCTCACACGGGCCCACGCCGCCCGCTGGACGACCGCCCGCACCTCAGCCCCCGGGGACCCCGGTCGTCGCCTGCAGGTAGGAGGGCAGAGCGATGCCCGCCGCCAGGTCCGGCGCAGGTTCCGGGGCGCCGCGGACCTCGCGTACAGGCACGAGACCAGCCCAGTAGTCGAGTATCAGGTCCTCGGCCTCGTCGGCCGGTGGACCGGTCCGGATCTTGGCCGAGACCTCGGCAAGCGGGAGCGCCAAGACGGCGGTCTGGCGCAGCTCGGCCGCGGCCGGCCCACGGACACTGCCGCTACGACCCGACACGATCTTCTCCATCAAGGACTCGAGGACCTTCGCTTTGTCCTCGGCACCCTGAACGAGGGTGGCCGTCCCGTGCGCGACCACGGCGCGGTAGTTCACCGAGTGGTTGAAGGCCGAACGCGCGAGGACGAGCGCATCGAGGATGCTCACCTCCACGGCAACCTCGAGCCCGCCCTTTCGGGCCGCGATCCTCGCCATGTGAGCGCCGGACGAGGCGTGGAGGAAAAGAGTGGAACCGACGCGGACAAAAAGCATCGGGAGCACCTGTGGGCGGTCGTCGACGACAAAGGCAACGTGGCAGACCAACGCCTCGTCGAGGATCTGGTGCACGCTCGCGGCGTCGTAGCTCACCCTTTCGGCGTGCCGGGAGGGCGTCGTGGCACCGGTCGGTTCGTACATGGCCTCTCCTCTCAGGCCAGCTCGGCCCGAGCCTGGTCGAAGGCCACCGCTGCGCGCTCGAGCTCGCCGCGCGTGTGCGCCGCCGACAGCTGTACGCGGATACGTGCCTTGCCGATTGGGACAACCGGGTAGCTGAACCCGATCACATAGACGCCTCTTTGCAAAAGCAGGTCCGCCATCCGGCTCGCCAACCCAGCGTCGCCGAGCATCACCGGGACGATCGGGTGATCGCCGGGCAGGACGTCAAAGCCGAGACCGGTCATTCGCTCGCGGAACCAGGTCGTGTTCTCCCTGAGCTGCGCGCGTAGATCATCGCTTTCGGCCAACAGGTCGAGCACGACGAGCGAGGCGGCCACGATCGCCGGGGCGACAGAGTTGGAGAACAGATACGGCCGGGAACGCTGCCTCAACAGATCGACGATCTCCTTGCGGCCGCTCACGTATCCGCCACTCGCCCCGCCCAGAGCCTTGCCCAGCGTGCCGGTGACGATGTCGACCCGGTCCGCGACGTCGTGGAGCTCTGGCGTGCCACGACCATGCTCACCGATGAACCCGACGGCGTGCGAGTCGTCAACCATCACCATCGCGTCGTAACGCTCGGCCAACTCGCAGATCTCCGCCAAGGGCGACACGTATCCGTCCATCGAGAACACACCGTCTGTCGCTATCAGCCTGCGCCGCGCATCGGAAGCTTGTTGCAATTGTTCCTCGAGGTGCGCCATGTCCCGGTTGTGGTAGCGGTAGCGGCGGGCCGCGCACAGCCGAATACCGTCGATGATCGACGCGTGGTTCAGCTCGTCGCTGATTACGGCGTCGTCCTTGCCGAGCAGCGTCTCGAACAGGCCCCCGTTCGCGTCGAAGCACGACGAGTACAAGATGGAGTCCTCGGTCATGAGGAACGCGGAGAGGCGGCGCTCGAGCTGCTTGTGAACCTCCTGGGTACCGCAGATGAAGCGCACGCTCGCCATGCCGTAGCCCCATCGGTCGAGTGCCTCCTTCGCCGCTGCGACGACACGAGGGTCGTCGGCGAGACCGAGGTAATTGTTCGCGCAGAGATTGAGGACCTCCCTGCCACCTGTCACCTTGACGGTGGGCTGTTGAGGCGTGACTATGACGCGCTCGGACTTGAAGAGGCCCGCTGAACGGATCTCCTCCAGCTCGGCGTGAAGCTCGTCGCGGACTTGAGTGAACATCGCGGACCTCCAGATCACGCTTCGGACCAGGTGAGCACGACCTTGCCGCAACGCCCGATACCCATAGCCTCGAAGGCCTCCTCGTAGTCGGTGGCGGCATACCTGTGGGTGATCACAGGGGAGATGTCGACACCCGACTGGACGAGCACGGACATCCAGTACCAGGTTTCGAACATCTCCCTGCCGTAGATGCCCTTGATCGTGATCATGTTCATGACAAGGTGCGACCAGTCAATCCCGAACTGCTCGTTCGGGAGGCCGAGCATGGCGATCTTGCCGCCATGGGCCATGTTGGCGAGCATCTCCTGGAGCGCCGAGGCGCGCCCGGACACCTCGAGCCCGACATCGAACCCCTCACGCATGCCGAGCTCGCTCATCGCGTCGGCGATGCGCGTTCGCGACACGTCGAGCGCGAGCGTCAGGCCCACCGACCGGGCCAGTTCGAGCCTGTAATCGGACACATCCGTGATAACTGTGTAACGCGCCCCGGCGTGACGGGCGACGATCGCCGCCATGATCCCGATCGGTCCCGCTCCGGTGATGAGGACGTCCTCACCGAGAACCGGGAAGGCGAGCGCGGTGTGCACGGCGTTGCCGAACGGGTCAAAGATCGCCGCCACGTCGAGGTCGATGCCGGCGAGATGTCGCCATACGTTCATGGCCGGCAGAGCGATGTACTCCGCGAAAGCTCCCGGATGATTAACCCCGATTCCTTTCGTCCTGGCACACTGCACACGGCGGCCCGCAATGCAGTTGCGGCATCGCCCGCAGACAAGGTGGCCTTCACCGCTCACAAGGTCGCCCACCTCGAGGTCCTCGACGTCGACGCCGAGCTCCACGATCTGTCCCACGAACTCGTGTCCGATGATCAGGGGAACCGGCACGTGCTCCTGCGCCCATGGGTCCCAGCTGTAGATGTGCAGGTCCGTCCCGCATATGCCGGTGCGCAGCACCTTGATGAGGACGTCGCTCCGGCCAATCGCTGGTATCGGCACATCCTCGTAGCTCAATCCAGCCTCGGGCCTGGCCTTTACGAGAGCCTTCATCGTGAACCACTCCTCGTTGCTGTCGAGGTGACGCAACGCACCGACGCTAGTGCAGCCTCGCTCCACCGATCCCGAGCGGGCGTGCTCCGAAGGATCTGGCAGTTCCATCAAGAATGGCGGAGACTGACCTCATGGCCGAAGAGCACTTTGTTGAACCTGCTCCCGCGAGCCCGGCTGGGAATGCCGGGGAGGCATCGGAACGCGCGAGCGACTCCGACCGGGACCGGGTCGTGAGCGTGCTACGCGATCACTGTGCGGTTGGCCGGCTCACTCTTGACGAGTTCTCGGAACGAACGGGGGCAGCCCTGGTCGCACGCACACGAGGTGATCTCGATGCCGTCCTCGCCGACCTGCCGACCTCCTTGTGGCCGTTAGCCCAAGTACCTCGGCGACGCGCTCGGCGGTGGATCGTGGCAGTGATGGGCGAGTCGGAGTCCAAGGGCCGGTGGAGGCTCGGGGAGCACACGTCGGTCGTCGCTGTGATGGGCGAGTGCCACCTCGATCTGAGCCAGGCCGAGATCGACGGTCCCGACATCGTGATCACGGCGCTTGGCATCATGGGATCGATCGAGATCGTCACTCCCGAGGGAATCGACGTAGACCTCACGGGCATGTCGATCATGGGCCGGCGCAGCCTCCAAGTGCACGACACCCCCGTCTTGCGGGGCTCACCCCGCATCTTGATCCGCGCCTTTCCCATCATGGGCGAGGTGAAGGTCACTACGCGGACCGCCTCTTCAGGTCAGCAACGGCCAGCCCTACGGTGACCTCGACAACAGACGACCAGGCGGAGAAGGCACATGTACATAGCAAGAGTTGACGGCGGCATCAGCGAGGACGAGTGGCGTGAGTTCGTCGCTAGTGAAGGTTTCGGCCATCTCGTTGCCGCCGGGAAAGGACGCGACGTGCCCGTCGTCGTGCCTACGCAGTTCGTCCTTGACAGCGATGAGGTGATCCTCCATCTCGTCGGCAAGAACCCGATCCTCGAGGCGATCGAAGAACAGCCCCGGGTTCTGATGAGCGTCGCCGGTGATTGGGCCTTCATACCCTCTTCATGGAAGGCAGTCGGTGAAGAGGACCCCCTTCTCGGAATCCCGACGACCTACTACGCCGCTGCTCAGATTCAAGGTAGTGCCACGATCGTCTCCGATGTCGGGGAGGTCGCGGCCATCCTGCGCCGTCAGCTGGTCGCGCTCCAACCAGGGCTCGAGGTCGCTGATCCGCTTGCGGCCCACGAAGCGCAGCTGAGCACCATCCGCGGGATCCGCATCGTCATCGAAGAGGTCAGGGCGAAATTCAAGTACGGCGGGAATGTCGACGTCGGCCACCGCGAGGCTGTCATCGCCGCCCTCGAGCGACGTGGCGAGCCGGGCGATCTCGCCGCCGCCCGCCAGACCAGGCGCCGCATGGGCGCCCACGGTCAGTAGCCCGCTTCAGGACTGGACGCGCCAGCCCCTCGCGGCCACCTCCGACAGAGCCCGTTCAGGCCTCGCCGAGAAGCTTGGAGAGCGCGAGCCGCGCGTCAGCGCTCTCCGACGCCAACTGCGCGAGGTACTGGGCCAGCAACTGGGTCCATTCGGCGACGCTTATCTCCTGGCGGCTTATCACCACGCCTCGTACTTCCCGGGCGACGGTGGCGATCAAGCCGCCGTGGCGGGTGACGAGCTCGAGGGTGCGCTCCCCAAGGCGGATCCGGATCGACGTGGCGCGTCCCTCTCTCCCGGCCATTCGATCCTTCATCGTCCGTTCACGGTCCACCTCGACCATGCCGACCGGCAGGAGGTCCGACACCGTCGCGGACAGTACGCGGTGGTATGAGTCGAGATCGGCCGTGTCGGCGCGGATCGCCGCGGCCACCAGATCGACGACGGCCGCGTCGCCGGCGCTCTCGACCGGAAGCTCCCCGGCGCCTTGCCCGCTGCCAGCGTCGGCGCCGCCAGCCCCGGGAACGACCTCGGAGCTCACCGGTCGGTCAGCGGGAGAACCATCTGCGGCTTGGCGATGATGTGGTCAGCGCGCAGCGGGCGGACGGCGGTGCCGATGGCGAAGAACTCGGTCGTGTGGCCGCCCCACTTGTGGGCCAGCGACAACAGTTGGACACCGACGATGCCTTCAGCTTTCAGTTGCTCTGCCTCTGCCTGCATCCGGCTCATCGCCAGCTCGCGGGCGTCGTAGAGCGCCTCGGTGAACTTGGGTATCTCGACGTTCCGACCGACATTGCCCATTGCCTTCAGGGCTCCCTGGTGGGCGATGTGGTAGACGCAGCTGCCCATCACCATGCCGAGCGGCGCGTATCCAGCCTGGATGAGGGTCCAGAAGTCCTGACCCGACAGGTCGGAGGTGAAAGGCTTGTTCTCGTCGTTGCGCCAGTTCGCCTTGTCGTCGGACTTGACGGCCGTGCCGACGGCGATGAACTCGGCGAGGTCATTGCCGAACTCCTTGAACTCGATCTCGAGGCGAACCCCTACGATTCCGTCCGCGCCGAGGGCGTCGGCCTCTGCCTCCATTCGAGACATGGCCAGTTCGCGGGCGTGGTACATGGCCTGCGACAGGGTGTCCAGCTCCATGTTCTGGCTCCACCGCCCGATCTGGAGGCCAACGTGATAGATGCTCGACCCGAGCACGAGCCCAAGCGGACGGAAACCTGCCTCGCGAACAAGGAGAAACTCGTTGACACTCAGATCGGAGGTGAAAAGTGCGCCGGGCTGGCCCGGGCGCATCTCCGCCAGGCGTCGCATTGCATCTTCGGGGATCCCCAGCTCGTTGGCTTCGATGGTCATCGTTTGCTCCCTTGTGGGTTCAACAACGGCAAGATCTTGAGACTCTTGGGCAAGGTGGCGCCTTCGGCGCGGAACCGCACGATGGCGTCGCCTAGCAGCCGGGACTCGGCAATATGGTCGGTGTGGTTCTCGCCCACTTCTTGAGCGTGGATGCTTAGCTGCATCGTGCTCGTGATCGCACCGTCGGCGCCGATCGCGACGACGCGTCGGGTGAGCTGGGTCCTCGAGTCGGCCCGGACGTGGTTCACGAGTTCGGTGTAGCCCGATACCTCTGTGTTGTAGGCCCACGAACTGGCCTGGCTCCTGGTCGCCCAGTCGTCGTGACGGATCGCGACAGAGATCCCGATCACGACAGAAGCCGGCATCCAGCCGCCCTGCATCAGTTTTGCGAAATCCTGACCGTTCAACGTTGTCGAGAACAGCCGAGCCGGCCGCTGACCTCCAGCTGCCCGGACGGCGGTGCCGAGCGCCACGAACTCTCGGTTGCCCTGGCCGAGGTGCCGCTGCTCCAAACGCACGCCGACCACACCGTCGCCGCCGAGCGACTGACACTCGAGCAACATGCGATACAAGGCAGTGTCGAAGCCGTGGTAGAGCGCGTCGACATAGGGCGCGTAACCGACCCATCCGCCGGCCTGCCCGCTGGTGACGGTGCTGCTCCTGCCGCCATATCCGCCGAACATGGTGCCGCCGCCAACTCCGTAGCCCCCGTAGCCACAACCCGCCCAGCCGGTGAACCCGATCGTCTCCACGATGCAACCCATCACTTCGCCAACGACGGAGAAGCCACATGCCTCGACACCCACATGGCCCGGCACTGAGAGAAGGCTGCTTCGAACGGCCGAGGTGCGGCCCCGCTCCATCCTGGCCAGTGCAGCGGGCGGGAGACCCTGCCCGTCCCAATCAGTAGTCATAAGAAATAACGCCTCCAGGCCGCACCGCCGTGCGGACCCTACCACCGCGCAAGAACCGAACGGGCTCGGGCCTACCGACGACCTGACGCGTCATGGGGAGGCGGGTCGTCGGCCAGCTCTTCTTTACAGAGCAATGTCGAATCTCGGGTGCCCGGCCACCTTGAGCTGACCGTCCATATCACCGATGACCACGAAATCAGACGGGATCTGTGGACGACTCTGGGATAGATCTGGGGATGGTAGGGGGAAAAGTAAGAAGACCTGTGAACTTACGGTGGATTTCGCAAAAACGCTTGACGCGATCCAGACGAAGGCGCAAGCTCTCGTTTAACCGAAAGCGGTACGGTTCAAACGCCAAAGGCGAGGGAAGCCCGCAGGGGAGTCCGGAGCATCTGGTGCGAGATCCAAACCGACAGAGGAGAGGTGGACGGACCTCCGCCCTAAGGCTTGCCTCTCGGGGTAGGCACGAAGGCTCAGGCACCGGCAGGGCCGCAAGGTTCCCGGTCGTCGGACAGGAGGGCGAGCCGCCCAGGGGATGACCCCGGGAAGTACGGAGGCGCAAGCTGACCGGCTACCCGGGGTCCCTCCGCGTCTGGGGTCGTGAGGCTCTGACTTCTCCGCCTCGGCCGTGCGGCCAGCGGCCCTGCTGCCACCAGGTTCCAGGCGGCCCCTTGGTCGCTGGCCGCTCCTCCGAGCCCAGCGTGTCGCTCGCCTAACGAGAGGCCAGTTCGTGGCGAGGCTCGTTGCCGGTCCTCACTCGCAGCCCGGGCGCACCAAGTGGCGGCTCCCGGGCTCCTTTCAGCGGCACTACCGTTGTCGCCACCAAGGGGGAGCTGTGAAGCCAATACCTGTCGTCTTCCATCTGGGACCGCTACAGATCCATACCTACGGCATCGGACTCGCCCTCACCTTCTGGTTCGCGTACCGCTACTTCGCCAAGAGGCTTCGCGACCACGGGTATCCCGATGCCTGGTTCTCACGCGCGTTCATCTGGATCGTCATCGCTTCGGTCATAGGTGCCCGCGCCGTGCACGTGGTCGCCAACCTGAGGGGCGCGCAAGGCTACGCACAGAACCCCGGGGACATCCTCGCCATCTGGCATGGCGGCCTGTCGAGCTACGGCGGACTGCTCGGCGGGGTGCCCACCGGGCTGATCTGCGCGCGACGCTGGTGTCCCCAGCTCCGCCTTGGCGTGGCTCTCGACCTGATCGCGCCGGTCCTGGTCATCGCCTGGACAGTGGGTCGGCTGCTCGGTCCCCAGCTCATGTACCAGGGAGGTGGGAACCCGACGCACGCCTGGTACGGCATGGCCTATGCCGGCCAGGCCGGAAAGCGCGTGCCGGTACCGATCTTCCAGGCTCTCGAAGACTTGGTCGTCTATGTCTTCGCGCTGTGGGTGGAACGAAGGATTGCTCGCCGGGGAGGCCCGGTCGGGATCGTGGTCACCGCTGCCGTCACTTTGTACGGTGNNGCCGCTCGGTTCAACGACGAGTACGTGCTTCTACCTCACAGCACTGGTGGAGACATCGCGGTTCTGGTCGCATCGCTCGCCTTTGTGGGTGGCGGCGCAGCGCTTGCGGGCTGGCTCCTGTGGCGAGACCGGGGCGTCGCCCACGCTGCGGTCACCGATCCCTGGCGAGCACCGGTAGCACAATGCGCGCTCGACGAGGACGACGACAGAGCTCTCCCGGATTCGCCGGACTCGACGAGCGTCGAAGAGCCTGAAGGCGGTGCAGCGGTCCCAGAAGCCTCCGACAAGACCGACCAGGGCGAGCGAGCCTGTTGCGAGCCGACAGCTGGGGCGCCCAACCGACAGGCCTTGGAAACTCCTCGATAGACAGCGTGGTAGCACCGGACGCCGAAGCGGATCCGCGATCGTGACGGTGGGTTAAGCAGTCGAGCTCGCGTCCTACGCCTGCCTGTGATGAACCTGACAGAGAAGGACCGCCGGGGACTCTGCGCGGCGGCATCGTCCTCGGCGGAAGCTTCCTCATTCCCCGTTGGTTGGTCCTTACAACGCTCAGCGTTGTGCGAACGGGCCACTCCTACTGCCCCGAGGGACTACACCTTCGGGGGGCCCCAGTGAGGCCACAGCGACGCAGGCGACTTGCTCGCGAACAGAGGCCCTTTCGGGGTTCCCCAGTGAGGCCACAGCGACGCAGGCGACTTGCTCGCGAACAAAGGCCCTTTCGGGGTTCCCCAGTGAGGCCACAGCGACGCAGGCGACTTGCTCGCGACCGCCGGCACCCTGCTCCCCTGACGGCTGCTCACGACCGTCAGGGGAACCCGAACGGTGTGGCTGGTGCCGACCCTCGCGGAATGGGGGGCAACGATCGCGTGGTGAGGCACCGCGGCCGCTGCGAACGGAGAGGCGACCACCGAGGCGACTAGTATGGCCCCGACCCCGACCGCGACCTTCATACGGAACCTGAACACTGCTAGGTCTGTCCTTCTGGACTGCTTTTCGGAGTCTTCTCTCATAACGGATAGTGTCGACCGTTTTCGAGTCGACTTTAGCACTCTACGCGGTTACTTCGCCACTCTCCGCGATAAATCCTACTTTAAGGGCAGGCCAGTACTTGTTTCTCCGCGTCATCTTGCTTCTCCCGGACACCTTTCACCAATCTGCTCCAGTTTCCGAGGTCTGCTGCGGACCTGATAAGGCGAGCTGGTGTCCGAGCCGAGCCTCATTGCGGCGGCGGCCAAGTCCAGCGCGTGCGCACCCGGGTCACTACGCGAGGTCGTTCCGACATTCATTGGCGGCGCCAACCTAGGCTCCAGTCCGACGACCCACGTAACGAACGACACGGGCCGACCGACCAGCTCCCCGTATCGCCCTCATCGACTCGCTTGGAGCGTCCTCACTCGCGCCAAACCGTCGTAATAATCGCGAAACACATCGACTCGAGCGGGCAACCAGCTTCCGAAAGCGCCCAAGAAAGTCGCAACCGAGAAACCTCATCGTGATGCCCTGATCTATGTCAATGGTCAAGTCGGTTGCGGCATGCACTTGAACAGGTGCTCCTATTGCACACTCTCAGTGTTGGACCGTTCACTCATAGCAGTGCCGCTCAAGGTGACTCAGCAACTACTCTGAGCGGTATTGCCACAAAATCCCAGGTCAGAAGGCCCTAGCAAGCCGACCTTACGCGCTAGTTCAGCGGCTCAAGATGTTCTCCGGGGCATTGCCTGCGGCAAAGTATCCCGACGACCAGTACAGTGTCTTCTGAGGCAGTTGTCCAACACACATTGCCGACAGCGCGGGGATCACCATAAGCGTGAAACCCGCAGAAGAGGTTGATAGACGTGACGGTTTGCGAGGTCGTTACGACTTGGGCGTATCCCGAGACTCAATTTACTAGTAGGGCGACTGTCAGCGTCGTGATCCCGACGCTGAATGAGGCGCGCAACGTCGCTGAGGTGCTCCCGAGGCTGCCGCTTGGCATCGACCAGGTTGTGCTGGTGGATGGCGGATCAGATGACGGCACAGTCGCCGTCGCACGTCAGATCCTGCCGGACATTACGGTCGTGCAGCAGACGCGCCGGGGGAAAGGGAATGCTCTGGCATGCGGATTCGCGGCGGCCACCGGCGACATCATCGTCATGATGGATGCTGACGGCTCCACGCGTCCCGAAGAAATTCCCCGGTTCGTTGGGACACTCGTCGAGTCGGGAGCGGATTTCGCCAAGGGTTCCAGGTTCGTCCCTGGCGGTGGCAGCCATGACATCACTCGGTTTCGCCGAGC
>PLKG01000081.1:0-121 GCA_003140595.1 Acidimicrobiaceae bacterium
ATTCCGCGCTCGCCACGCTGCGACGCCGCGAGATCGCGACGTGGAGCTCGGAGCCATCCGAGTACGTCGTCGCCCTGCTTGGACCCCGCCCGAGCGATTCAGGTCGCGCGCAACGGTGGCA
>PLKG01000081.1:187-28491 GCA_003140595.1 Acidimicrobiaceae bacterium
TGAACGGCGGTCCTTTGCTCGACCCGGCGACGACCGCGGTGCTCGCGCGAGGTACGAGCGGCGAGTCACCGTCTGCTCCTCGGTTGCGGCGCGTTGCGCAGCTCGAGCGTGGAAGGTGAGGTCCGCTCGCGTACCTCATAGGGGGCTTACCGACCCGACGTCAGGAGTGACACAATCGTCGTGACGAACGAGAATGGGGAAGTGGCCGAACGAGAGTGGATGCTCGAAGTGTTCGCAACCGACACCAGGATCAAGCCGTTCACGGCTTTGGCATCTGCCTCCAAAGTTAGACCGTGACGCTCAACCTGGACCTCGCGAGTGCCAAGGCAAAAGTGGCGCGGGCCAGCGAG
The DNA here is from genome assembly GCA_003140595.1 of Acidimicrobiaceae bacterium. Lineage (GTDB taxonomy): Bacteria > Actinomycetota > Acidimicrobiia > Acidimicrobiales > Bog-793 > Fen-455. Next base: position 538 of record PLKG01000081.1, read on the forward strand.
TTGCTTGACGTTCTGGAGCGAGACTTGCCGATCCACCTGAGTCAGAACGGTCCGTATGCTGTACGGTTTTCGCTCGATCAAAACACCGGTTGGTGTGAGGTTTGGCTTGTCCCCTCAAATCGCGGTGACTATCGATTCAGCCTGCTCTTTGGGGATTTCATCCACAATCTCAGGTGCGCACTCGACTACATCGTCACGGCTCTCGTGATCGCAAGCGGAGCACAGTTGACCACCAAGCATCAGTTCCCGATCTATCGGCAAGAGGCTACGTACATCAAGGATGTCGGGCCGTTCGGATCGCCCAACCCAAAGGGTCTTCTGGGGAATGTCACCCACGGGGTTGGACTTATCGAATCGTGGCAGCCATATAAGCTGCAGCAGCAAGGTGTCGATCCCCGAGACGATCCGCTCTGGCACGTCCACAGGTTCGCGAACGCAGATAAACACCGAGAGATCGCTGCCTTCCTGCCCGTTCCAGTAGGCGCGATTGATGTCGCGTACAACGGGATCAAGGTCAAAGATGACCCGGTCTTGACGTTCCCGCCGAACTGGTCGCCCGATCAAGAGTACATAATCCATCGGATGCGGTTCGATCCTCCGGATGCCTACAATCTCCGCGCAACCGGCAGACTCACTATCAATGCCGGATTCTCTACGGCTCCATTCGGCGCGGAACCCTTACATGCCGTAGCCATCAACAAGATCAGGGCCACTTGCGATCATGTGGCGATGCTCGTCAATCTCTTTGAGACGATCTGAGAGTGAGCGTCCAGTCACGCCAAGCCAGTTCACCAGGGAGAGTCGATGTGGTTGAAGCTATTAGCGTTACCGACGTTCTGCGAAAGGCTCGGACGCTCCTCGACACGACCACCCGCGGACTTGCTCTGGCGACAGGCTCGGATGCCGACGCACGACCCGCGGGTGTTCAGATCGTGGCAGTGTTCGGCCGCTCCGTGACACTCGTTTTGCAGAATCTTCGGACGGTGGTGGGCGACGAGCCCTTCGATGACTGGTATCGGCCCTATCGCGAAGGCCTCAAGACCGATCCTTTGTGCGAATGGTTCAAGCGGCTACGCAATGAGATTCTGAAGGAAGGGCCGGAAGAGGTCGGCTCCACTTTGCTTACGACGTACCGGGACGTAGGCGATCCTTGGGATGAGTGGAAGCCCCCACCGCCTGATTCAACGGCTCTTACCCTGCACGAGGGTCGGTTCCACTGGCGGATCACTCGCCCAGACGGAACCGAAGAGCTGGAGGAAGCCTCTACGTTCGCCGAGCTGGCCTCCTACAGTTTCCCATCGCTCGCAGGCCAGCCGAATCCGACCGTATCCATTGGCTTGCTCTGTGAGGAATACGTGGCCAAACTGAGATTGGTAGTTGAGGAGGCCGAGCGTCATTTCGGCTCGTGAGCTTCAAGGCGACACAGAACGACCATCTGCGCGGTCGTCAGATCGCCGCCGACAGCCGCGACGTCGTCAGAACCGGACGTCCTCAACGCGCCGCTCGTTAATGTCGTCAAGCGGTTCGGGGTCCGGGTGCAAATGCGACTGCGCTCCGCGAAACACGGTGCGATCGTGAGTGCCACAGTGCTCGAACGTCCGCGCCTGGCGTCCTCGCCTCCGACTGGCACCTTGTGCCTATGGTGTGATACCCGGACGCCCCTTGTTGAGACCCCGATGCAAGCCGTCAGCGCAGGTCCTAGACGTGCCCCGAGGTCGATCCGGCCGCTCGCCCTTTCCTCGCGCCTCACACGTGCCTCACGCGCAGGCTAACAGCAGACGTCGGAGGAGACGGGTGGTCGATCAAAACCAGCGAACCGAGCCTCGATCTGCTCGCCCTCCGAAGTTGCCCAATAACGGAGGGGCCGAGCGCAGATGTGCCATTCGGATCTCGGCGATGGGTTGAGGTTGAACGAGAGTTGCTCCAAGACCCGGCGCGGCAGCCTACCCATCTGTGGACTCGAACCCACATCCAGGAATGCAGACTGGAGTCCACATATCGACAGCCGAATGTGGACTGCGGCCGAGCGGATACTGCGTACCGGTACCCGCCGGACGTGTTCGCGGTCACGCCTAGCCTTTAGACTGGAAGTACCTCAGGAAGGGAGGTGGTTATGTCCACCCACATTTTGAGGTTTCCGTAAACACCCCACACGCAGGGGATAACCACGACCCGGCGGAACTGAAGGCGAGAAGCGGGTAGGCGCGGCAACTCGGGACAACGACGTGGATTCGCCGCACGGCGAGCCGATTACTGCGGCAGGGGCCTGACCTACCAGGACCCCAGCCGCTTATCAGCGTCGTGTCGTGCGAGGAACCGTCCTTTCAGGACGGCTCATGGTTCACGTCGAGAGGATCGACGGCAGGCGTGGCGCGTTGCGCGGCCTCGCCGACGCCGAGATCGGCGAGTAGCTGTTGCCACCGCTCACGCCATTCGCGCGCGGTCTCGAGGTTCGCGAGCTCTCGGTCAACGTCGACCCCGCCCTCGAGTGGCCAGAGGGGATCAGGGAGTCGTGACAGGCAGAGCCGAGCGAGGAATGCCCGGCGTACAAGGTCGCGGAGGCGATCGACGGCGAAGTCCAAGATAACGCCGAACATTTCCCCGGCCGGGACTGTGGAGACGGTTTCGAGCGTCCTCCGGAGCTCGGTCTCGGAGATGCTCGAGCCGTGCACCAGCGATGATCGTAGGTCGTACAGCGTGTTCACGTCCGCGGAAATCGTCCCGGCGAGGTCGTCCGTAGTGGCGAGCAGAAGCGAGGAGCGGTCCCTCAGCTTCCGCGTGATATTCCACCGGCTGGTGTCGCCACCGACGAGTGCGGCCTCGAGGGCGGTTGCGAGATCGGTCATTCGCTCAGCCCATGTGCTCGGCTCGAACGACCGGTTAAACAAGTCGGCTCCAAGATCGAACGAGGTCGAGACCATGCCTTCGCGGTGGACGACTGCCTCGTCCACAAGCCGCCCGAGTGCCTCGAATGCCGGCGCGTCCTCGGGGCGCATCGCGACGTCGCGCTTCATCCGCATGTTCGGCATCCCGGAGCCGTCGAAGACCCGATAGCGCGGAGTGGCCTCCGACACCATCGTTGAGGCGCCGGCGAGCTCCCACATCGACTGCTGCGTGCCGATCTTCAGCAACCGCGCAAGAAAGACGAAGCGGTCGAGCTTCGCGATCGCGGCCGATTCCGACTTCCAAGCAGCTTTGCCCCGTTCAACCTTGGTGCTTGCGACGAGGAGCGCATGTGGCGGGTCGTAGGGACGGGGGTCCTCGTGGTTGAACGCTCCCGGACCCGACGGGACGAAGGAGATGGCTTGACGCATCATCCCCCCAAAGCGCTCGACCTCGGGGAAGACAGTGACCTCACCGATCTCGACCGCGTCCGCTCCCACCGTCGATAGGTTCGACATCGCGCGGCAGGCATAGACCGTGGCCTGGTCCGCGTTGAGCACTGCGATCAGCTCGTCGACCGTTTCGACTGCCTCGGGGCCATCCGGGTCGTACTCATCGAATCGCGAGCACCGGACGATCGCGGCCTCGACAAAGCGATGTATGTAGCCGCCTGGAAACTCGGGCTCTTGTCGCCTAAGGGGTTCGTCGAACCGGTCGGGGTAGAGCGTCTTCAGTGCCGATTCCAAGGCCTCCGCCTCGGGGCCCATGACGTCGCCGCCGTCGTAGTCCCGACCGACCTGGAGGAACCAATCGAGCTGATAGCGCGACGTCGGAATCACGCCCGCCTCCTTGAGCCCGGCGAATGCCGAGGCGAGAAACGCGTGTGCGATGTCTCGGAGGTAGTCCTCGCGCGTGAGGGGATCGTGGGCGCCAGTCCTTCCGCTCTGGTACTCCCAGATCTCGTGGTCGAGCGCTCGTTCGCTGACATCCAGCCGGGCAGCTGCCGCGCGGACCAGCACGACCGCCTCGCTAGTCGAGACCTCGCGACCGAGCGCGTCGCGGAGGAAGGCGGTGACCATCCGGTCCGGCTTCACGTCCTCGAGACCGAGCAGCATCCGTAGGTATCGCCAAGAGATTCCGGAACGCTGTCCGGGAAGAGAGCGCCAGCGCTCCTCGAGCGTTTCACCGAAGGGGGTGCCCTGCGCGTCGCGAAAGTCCCGTGCGGTCTCGACACCGAGATCACGGAAGGCAAGCGCCGCGAGGTGAACCGCCTCCCCCTTCGTCGCCGCGCCAGGCTGGGTGGAGACCTTGTTCTGTGTGCCGATTTGCTCGATGAAGGCTTCGATGCCGCCGCAACGGTCGTACTCGGCGAGCAGATCGGAGATGCCATCGGCGTACGCGTCGACACCCTGCCGTTTCCTCGAGGCGACGTACCGGGTGACGACCCCCCTCGTGATGGCGTAGCGGGCAATCATCGCCCAGATTCCATCGAGGACTGCTAAAGCGAGGCTGTTCGGGTAGCCCTCCGGCGTCGACCATGCCTCGTGCTCCCGCAGGCGGGCGTCGCACGCGGCGAGCACGAGCTGGACGTCGGCGTCGGGCGGCGCGGCGAGCTCGGCCGATCGCGCGCCGTCGGGTCGCCGTGCGTTCGGGTCGTCGACGCGACCCACAGCGGTCTCCGCTGTGCCCGAGTCGGCGGTCTCCACTGGCACCCGACCAAGCCGGAACACGCGGGCGAGCCATGGGTGGCGACGTCGTTGCTCGCCTCTTGCATCCATCGTTGCGAGGGTACCGAGCTGTTAGCTGCACGCGAGCGGCCGACACGAAGGACAAGACCGGAAGCCCGCTATCGACGTGACGGCCGCGCTGATCGATGCGACTTCGACAAGATTCTCACTGAGGCGTGAGCATGAGCGGCGAAAGTGCGTCGAAGATCGCCCGGAATTCGCCGACGGCCTCGTTGCGACGGCTGTCCAATTCCCGGAGCGGACCAATCGGAATCGGCTTGTTGAGGGCGTAGGTCGCTCGGAACTTTGCGAGCACGGCGTTGAGGTGTCGATTCGTGCTCGTGGCTCTCACGACGCGTTCGAGGGTTTCGTCAGAGAGCGCCGACGCGTGAGGATCGACTTGTCCAGCACCGACGTATCGAATTCCCAGAAGGTTTCCGTGCCGGGCTTGTCGTCGTAGAGCTTGATGTCGCAGCAGCACTCGAAGTGAAGCGCTCGTCGGCAGCCCTGCTCCTCGCGCTCAGTAACGCGGCTGAATTCATCAAGTGCCGCTCGCCGTGTCTGTCGACCTCCGATGATCGCACCGGCGATTGCGCCCGCAGCACCGACACTCGCAACAACAAGGTCGTCGACCCAATGGACCTCCCCGACGAAATCGCAGGAGACCACCTTTGGGGACGACGCAGGCCAGCACCGTGACCCCGTGAGCAGTGGGACGATTGTGGAGTGGGCGAGGACGAGGCTGGCGACGAAGAGGAATCAAACGACGTCAACGCGCTCGTCGCTCTCCGCAAGCTCGCTTGGCAGATCGGGAAGGGACTCTTGCCGTACCCAGACGCCGCGCGACGGTGCAGAGTCCGACGGCAGGCGAAAACGCTCGTCCGATTTGCCTCGTGGCCGGGGAATGACGCGACCCCGATCGACATCGCCAAGCTCTGTCTGGTTCGAAGCCTCGCGCTGCAAAAGGCGACTCATCGGGCGGTCCGATGGCGTCAGCCGGAGGCTGCGGCTCTGCTGGCTCGCTCTTCGGTCGAAAACACCATCCTTGGCCTATGGGTGCTCTTTGCCGACTCGCCGATGGATCGACTGCGAGGCAGCGCTGGGCAGGCGATGAAGGGAGCCTTCAAGTATTTGACGGACGGCGATGCCCTGAAGCAGGAGTTGATTGACCTATTGGTTGAAGAGATCGGGGGGAGTGGATCGTTGCCGCGTATCAACGTGATGGCAGATGCCGTCCGGACAAAGGCCGATTCCAGCCTCACGACCGATCTCTACCGACGTCTCTACGTCCCGCTCTCTTCCTTCTTCACGCATGCCAACGGTCTCGCCTTGATGCGGCAGCTGAAATCTGACGGCTCGCCTCGCTATCGTCCGTCGTACCCTTGGCATCGACGCGGGCCCGTCCGGACGGCGGACGCCTGCTTCGGCATCATGGCCTTCGTTATCTGTGGACGTAGCGATCAGCCGCCTGAGCGCACCAAGGCGTTCATCGACTATGCGAATGCACACCTCTCTCGTTCCTTGGCACCGCTGGTCGCCATAGCCGGACGCGGGTCGGGCGGATCAATCAAGTGGTCTCGGGTACCCCTTGCGATTCAGCGACTGCGTGAGGGGACGAGGTATTATCACTCGACGCAAGCCGCGCTCGATCCGTGGGAGGTTCGCGCGGCGCGGATTCGCGCGGATCTGATCGCGATGTTGTCGGTTTACGAACCGCGGGAACCTGTGGAGTCGTTTCCGCGCATTGTTGAATTGCTTGTGCGGATGCTGGTCGGTGAGCCTCCGACTCCAGATCCGGGGGGCGAGGACTCGCTCGGCGTTTCTTAGGGTGCGTGATGCAAATTCTGGAACGCCTCCGTTGGAAACCTAAGCTGCGGTCAGCGTGAAGCCGACAACCGCAGGAGCGTCGCTTTCTGATGAGCACCCGGCACTCATCGAGGTCGCGCTGGCAGTGATCCGGCAGCTCGCGCGTGTTCCTCAGAGCCTGGCCGGCTCCCCCTGGCAGCACCATCACGAATATGCGAAGCGCGCCGCGCATCTCTCGGAACACCTGGGCGCCGCGATCGCGCTGGCGACGAGCCGGCGATACGCGTCGGCGCTTGCCGTCGCACGGATCGCTCTCGAACAAGGTTGCGTGGATGAGCTCCTGCTCCTCGCGGACCGCTATCGCGAGACGATTCCCGCGGACGTCGCTGCATACCGTCAGCTCGAAGCCGAATGGCAACGTGGCGAGGCGGACTGGGCTGAGTCCGTCGTCGAGCTCAAGTACGCGAATAGTGCGGCGCGACTTGTGCGGAAGGGTCATTCGGTCCGTTCGCAAGACGGCATCATCGTCGAGCACGTGTCTCCGTACGAGCCGGTGCTCGACGAGCACAAGGCGTTGTTGGGACCGCCTCGAGTGCAGGACGAGTTGGCTGGCCCCTTCTCCGATCCGGAACAGCTCAAAAAATGGGCCAGGCGCAGCCAGGTCGCGTATCACCAGTACCTGAGTTGGTCAGGGATCCTCGACAACCTTCAACTCAACGAGTTGGTGACGGCTCGCCAGACGCTCGAGCTCGACACCCACTATCGATTTCTCTCCACGTTCGTCCACGCGACTACCGCGGGCTACCGAGCACTCGATCCCCAGCGCGGCTTTCCAGGTGCCCAGTATCTCCGTGACCATCTCCTGGGCGAGTTGGCGTTGCTGTACGTGTCTGCGATCGGTGTGACCGAGTTGAAGTCGTTCATCGCTTACGTCGACGCGCGAGGGCACCTTGAGATGACGACCCGTGCGGAGGTCGAGCAGGTTGTGAGCACCGCGGGTGAGGTGATCAGCTATTTCTGGTTCCCACGATTGGGCTCACCCGTCCCTTATGACTTCTTCACAGAGGCGAACCGTCGCGCTTATCCCAATGGGCAATTCGAGCGAGATATGAGAGCGCCGCGACCGGATGAAATCCCCGCAGCTGAGGTTTCCTACTACGCGAACCCGCTCGGACGGCTCGAACAACTGCACCTTGCCGGAGCAGAAGTGTCTACCGGGTACTCGCACGTGCCCATGTGGCCGTGACAAATGACTCGACGACACATCATCACGGCGCTTGACCTTGCCGTCGACGCGACCTGACTGCACTCCGCTCATTTCCGAAGCCGCTTAATGCAGCCTCACGCCCGCCGGCGCCACCTTGCGAACCATGCCAGCGACGTCCACGTTCCCAGAGGAGCGGCTGGTCAGAGGGCGCTGGTGGGAGAATCTGGCGACAGGAAGGAGGCGGCGTGAAGGCGACATGGCGAACCATGCTCGACGGTTCCCGCGAAGAGGCACTCTTGGCCGTCGACCTCTACAACCAGACGCGTCAGCCGCGCCGCTTGGAGGGATTCCTGATCCACATGCACCTTGCTTGGCTCTATTTGCTCCAGGCCCAGTTTCATCGCGACCACCGTGACTACCACTTCCGGAAGCCGAACGGATGCTTCGAGCGCGTCGACGGAGAACCCAAGACCTGGGACCTTGCCAAGAGTGTTGCGGAGCGCTGGCCTCAGATCGGAGCGGTGAGCAAGAACCTGGAGCTGACGATCGCACTTCGAAACAAGATCGAGCACAGGTACCACGAAGCGATCGTCTTAGCCACCAGCGGATACGCGCAAGCGTTGCTGCTGAACTACGAAGAGGAGCTCACCGGCGCCTTCGGACCGCAGTTTTCGCTCGGAGAAGAACTTCGCTTTCCGATCTTTGTCGGCAGCCTCACCGCCATTGGCAATGCACGCATTGAGGAGCTGCGAGCGAAGCTCCCGAAGACCACGAAGGACTTCCTGGCTCACTTTGAAGCAGATCTCGACCCGGGCATCGCGAGCGATCAGCGATACGAGTTTCGGATCAACCTTGTTCCGAAACTAGGTGCCAAGACCGAAGTCGACACAGCCATGACGTTCGTTAGGGAGGCGGATCTAAGCGATGATGAACGTGCGGCGCTCCAAGAGCTGGGGCGCAGCGGCAGGGTAGTGGTGAGAGAGCAGGTTCGATCCGTGGCGAGCGCTGGGAAGGTCAAGCCTTCCGTTGGCGTGTCGCTCATCCAGGAGAGAATCCAGTTCAAGTTCAACATGGCCCACTTCGTTAAGGCCTGGCACGTCACCAACTGCCGACCACTCGGTGACTCGGCCAATCCCGAGAGAACCGACGAGCGCTATTGCGTATACGACGAGCCGCATAAGGACTATCTCTACACCCAAGCCTTCATCGAGAAGCTTGTACGAGAATCCCGCGATGCCGAAAGCTTCGAGCGATTCTTTGGGTACCCACCGGAGGCCAAGACAGCATCCGGCACCACTCCCGCTGCGGAGTCGGCATGATATCGAGATGTGAGTCCAATGCCCACTGACGCCGACCTCATGCGCGAGAGGGCTGAGGCGCTGGACGCGATCCTGAACAGTCCAGCAAGGCTCAAGCTGATCGTGGCGGGACCCGGAACCGGCAAGACGCACACCTTCCAGAAGCTCATGGATGGGAATACCGAACGGTGTCTTGCACTGACGTTCCTGGTATCACTTGTCACAGAGCTCACTGACTCGCTCGGCGACGACCACGACGTCTACAGCTTCCACGGGTTCGCAAAGAAGCTTCTGCTCTCCATGACAGTCGACGGGGTGACCCGTTCGGTGGACTACTACCCTCCCATCGACCAAATATACGCCAAGGACATCTCGATTACGGATCGTCCCACGGACACGGCGAGCATCAGCGAGGCGTTGGTCAAGATGGAGGACGACGGAGTCGTGCTGCCGGGGATCCTTCGAAGCGGCAGCTACTACAACTCTGTCGGGCACTCCGATTCTGTCTACCGGGTATTTCGAGCGCTTGAGGCGCGGCCGTCCCGAGTCCCTCGCTATCCACAGATCGTCGTCGACGAATACCAGGACTTCAATCTCCTAGAAGTTTCGCTCATCAAGTTGCTGGCGACAGCCAGCCCGACGCTCATCGTCGGCGATGACGACCAGGCCCTTTATGGGTTCAAACATGCGTCGGCCTCGTTCATACGCGACCTATCGGTCGATCCGTCATACACCAGGTTCGATCTGCCATTTTGCTCGCGTTGCACCCCTGTCCTGATCAAGGCAGTTCATCGCGTCGTCGAACGAGCACAGGCGGCCGGACTCCTACAGGAAAGAATTACCAAGCGTTACGAGTGCTTCCTCCCCGAGAAGCGAGACGAAGGCAATCTCTATCCGAAGATCGTGCACGCCAGATGCACCGTACAGAACAACCGCTGTCCCTTCATTGGGAAGTACGTTGAGCAGCGCATCCGGGCGTTGCCGGCTGATGAGATAGCCGAATCTAGAGCCGGGGGTTATCCGACCGTGCTGGTTATCGGTCCCAAGGAGTTCGCGAGGCCGACCTACCGATACCTGAGTGAGCACCTTCCCAGCGTCGAGTACCGAATCGGGTCGTCGATGACTGTTGCGCCGCTCGATGGCTTTCGAAGACTCATGCGCGACCGGGCCTCCCGACTTGGTTGGCGGCTCTTGCTAGAACTCGACTCGCCTCCAGGCTGGGAGGAGTGGATCCGTGATGCCCTGATCGAAGGCGCTGACATAGCCGATCTGCTTGATGCGGACTACAAGACCACCAAACTCGAGATCGTTGAGATACTCGTGCGGATTGTCGGCGGCGAAGCCGCTGGCGATGACGACCTCCGACTGGTGGAAGCTGCAACGGGACTCAGTTCGTCGGCGCTTCACGAGGCACTCGGTAGATCAGTGGACGACCAGGATGAGGACGAGGAAGCATCCGCTGAGCAGCTCGGCGATGACGCTCAAGAGGAACCGACGGTCTTTGTCACCTCCCTCCTGGGTGCCAAGGGCCTTCAGGCCGGTCATGTCTTCGTCGTAGGTGTAACGGACAAGCACTTTCCTCGAAGTAACACTCATCCGACTGACGACGAGGTATGCCAGCTGATTGTCGCCCTGACTCGGGCGCGCAAGAGCTGCACGCTCGTCTCGGTTGGGCGGTTCGGCAATGAGCGGCTCGCACTGTCCGTGTTCACAAGCTGGTTGGCGCCGCTGCTCACATCCGTGCGAGTTGACAGCAGCTCCTTCCGATAGTTCGGGCTGCACAATGATTCAGGCACGACAAATGCCGTCAGCCCGGTCATCGCCGGTTCACTCGTCCGACCCAAGTGCTTCTCAAGGCGGGCCAGCACGGTGCTCAACCTGCCGACTGCTGACCCGTCTGTTGTCACAGCCTTTCCATATCCTTTGACCTGATGGACCTGCGCACCGAGGCAGAAGCTCTCCTCCGCCGCCTTACGGGCACGGACGCGACCTTTCGTGCAGGCCAGTGGGAGGCGATCGAGCGGCTCGTCTCCGGACGAGCCAGGGTGCTCGTCGTCCAGCGGACCGGATGGGGGAAAAGCGCGGTCTACTTCATCGCCACTCGGCTGCTTCGTCAAGGAGGATCAGGTCCGACGCTGCTTGTCTCACCCCTCCTCGCTTTGATGCGCAACCAGTTGGAGATGGCGCGCCGGTCGGGCGTGCGTGCGGAAACTATCCACAGTGACAACCCGACTGAGTGGGCCGAGATCGAGGGCCGTATTCGACAGGACGAGGTCGACCTGCTCCTGGTGTCCCCGGAGCGTCTGAACAACCTCCACTTTCGCGCCGAGATCTTGCCGGCTCTGACTCGGTCGGTGGGTCTCCTCGTGGTGGACGAGGCTCACTGCATCAGCGATTGGGGTCACGACTTCCGACCTGACTACCGTCGGATTAAGCGGGTCATCGAGGTCCTGCCTTCCAACGTTCCCGTCCTCTGCACGACGGCGACTGCGAATGATCGAGTGGTCGCCGACATCGTCGCGCAGCTGGGAGAGGACCTGCTCATTGAACGCGGCCCTCTGGAGCGTGAGGGACTGGCGCTGGCCGTCGTGCAACTTCCCGAGCCTGCACGGCGCCTCGCTTGGCTTGCCGAGCAGCTACCCAGCATGCCGGGCTCCGGAATCGTCTACTGCTTGACCGTTCGCGACGCCGAGCAAGTCGCCGCCTGGTTGCGGACGCGGGAAGTCAACGCCAGGGCCTATTCGGGCGAGGCAGACTCAGCTGATCGAGTCTCGATCGAGCAGGAGCTGATCGCGAACGAGGTCAAGGTGGTCGTCGCGACCTCAGCACTTGGCATGGGGTTCGACAAACCAGATCTGACCTTTGTGATCCACTATCAGAGCCCCGGTTCCCCGATCGCCTACTACCAGCAAGTTGGTCGCGCCGGGCGTGCCCTCGACGCCTCGATGGGCGTACTCCTCGCCGGTCGCGAGGACGCCGAGATCCAGGACTGGTTCATCCGCACTGCCTTCCCGTCGCGGGAACAAGCCGAACAGGTGGTCGGCCTGCTGGAGGAAGCTGGGCGGCCGATGACCTTGCAGGCAATTGAGGCTGCAGTCAACCTGCGCCACACGCGGCTCGAACTGATGCTGAAGATCCTCGAGGTGGAAGGCGCGGTGGAGCGGGCTAACGGCGGGTGGCTCCGGACCTTGAGACCCTGGAGCTATGACGAAGAACGGGTGGAGCGAGTCACCGCCGCACGTCGGGCTGAGCAAGCGTCCATGGTCGCCTACGCGACGACGGCTGGCTGCCGAATGGAGTTCCTGCGTCGTCAGCTCGACGATGCGGCGGCCAGCGCCTGCGGACTGTGCGATCGGTGTCTTTCCTGGTCGCTCGACGTGCCTCTTGACGCTCACGTCGTTGCCGAGGCCGCAGCGTTCCTGCGACAGCGACCAATCGAGTTGGAACCGCGCAAACGATGGCCCGGCGTTGGCACGGCGAGAGGGAACATCCCCGATGAGCTGCGCAATCGGAGAGGCCGGGCTCTCAGCGCCTACAACGACGGTGGGTGGGGCACTGTCGTCAAGGACGTGAAGTATGGCGGCGCTGGCCTGCCCGATGACCTCGTCGAGGCCACCGCCGAGATGGTCCGACGTTGGCACCCCGATCCGGCCCCAGGCTGGATCGCTTACGTGCCCTCCTCTCGACACCCTGGCCTGGTCGCCGACTTCGCCAGGCGGCTCGCAGTGCGACTGGCCCTCCCCGTCCTGGACGTCGTCCGCCGTGTCCGCGAAGGTCGTCCTCAGAAGGAGATGGAGAACTCGGCGCAGCAGTTCCGTAACGTCTACGGTGCATTGGAGGTGGTTGGACCTGTGATGGATCTCCCCGTCCTGCTCGTCGATGACATCATCGATTCCGGTTGGACTCTGACGGTGATTGGCGCAGCGCTGCGTGAGGCTGGCTCTGGTCCGGTCTACCCGCTCGTCCTTGCCCAGGCCGTGAGCTCATGACTCGCCCGGCAGACTCCGAATTGGTCGCGCTGCTCCTGACCCAACGGCTGGTCGAGGCTGAAGCGTCTCCGCTGAAGGCGGCGGAGTTCTGGTCCGTCGTCGAGTGTGTTCCCGATCTCGGTGCTCTTCTCGGTCTACGACCGGACGAGATAGGCGAAACAGCGCAGGTCGACGAATCGACGGCACAGCGGATCGGCGCTCTCCTCGCCGCGGCGACGGCCTTCGCCTTTGCGCTAGATGACGCCCAGCAGAGCGGACTACGACTCCTGAGCGGACTTAGCGAGCACTTCCCAGCCGTGATGAAGGAACGCCTCGGCCGAGCGGCGCCGCCACTGCTGTACGTATTCGGCGACGCCGGCCTTCTCGGCCAGAGCGCTCTCGGAATAGTCGGGTCACGGGCTGTGAGCGAGGGAGGTTCAAAGATCGCCCGCGAAGCGGCGCTGGCCGCCGTAAAGGCGGGACTCGGAGTCATCTCCGGGGGTGCCAAGGGCGTGGACCGGCTGGCTATGAACGCCGCCGTCGACGCCGGGGGACACGTCGTCGGAGTCGTCGCCGACTCCCTCTTACGAACCGCCCGCGACTCGGAGGTGAGGCGCGCCGTCAACGACGACCAGCTATGCCTGTGTTCTCCCTACAAGCCCACCGCAGGGTTTTCCGTCGCCAATGCCATGGGTCGCAACAAGCTCATCTACGCGATGTCGACGGCGACGCTGGTCGTGGAGTGCGAGGAGGGTAGCGGCGGCACATGGGCCGGCGCTGTCGAGGCTCTGCGAGGTCGTACAGCACCGGTAATTGCCTGGACTGGTGTCGGCGCCAGTTCGGGGAACATAGCGCTTGCCCACCGCGGCGCGCACCCACTGGGCGTGGTCGAGGACCTCTTCCCGCTGCCAAGCCACGAAGTCGTGCTAACTCCTGCTCAACTCCGCCTCGACTTCTGAAGTGCCGAACACTGTCGACGCAGGGCACGGAAGTTGGCAAGCGGGAACCCTTGAGAGCGGAGTCAATTGCGCACAAAGGGCGGCGCCCTGGACGTTTCAGTCCGGCGCTGGACCGGGGCGTCGACAATCCTGTGTCGCCATGACCATCACCACACCGCCACCGCGACCGTCGCCACCGTCAGGATCACCAGGACCGCCGGGAAGGCGAGGACGAGGATGAAGATAAAGAAGAAGACGGAACGAGCCAAGGCGAACGACGAGGGCCATGGAAGTAGCCGGAGCTGATGTCTGGAAGGGGCAATGGATTGTCGTCGTTCTCGCAGACGGCCGGTTTCATCGCGCCTTTGTGGCGAAGACGATCGAGGCAGCGATCGACCAAGTGCCTAACGCCGCAGCGGTTGGTATCGACATGCCCATCGGACTCCCGGAGCCCGGGAAGAAGCGCCCGGCGGACGAGATGGCTCGCGCCCTTGTCGGACCTCGATGGCAGTCCGTCTTCATGACACCGTCGCTTGACTTGCTGGAGGCGGAAACGCACGCGCAAGCCAACGAGCTCGCTGTCGGCGCCGGCAGGGACGGAATCTCTGCTCAGGCCTACGCCCTCCGGAAGTTGATTCTCCAGGTACAACCGGTGGCGAGGCGTGACAGTCGGGCGTACGAGGTGCACCCCGAGGTCTCGTTCGTACACGCCAATGGTGGAGTCCCTCTGCCGTGGTCCAAGTCGTCATGGAACGGTATCCATCTGCGCCGGCAGATCCTCGTATCGCGAGGGATCTCATTGCCAGATGATCTCGGCGCTCCCGGAGGGGCCGGCTGCGCGGATGTGCTTGACGCTGCAATCGCAGCCTGGTCTGCGGATCGCATTGTTGCCGGCAAGGCGGTTCGCTTGCCGGAAGGATCGGCCCGGGCTGGGGCCATCTGGAGTTGACGATCAGCGCTTTCGACCCGGAGCTTGACGCGATTCGCCGCGGAGCGGTTCAGCACGACTCGCTAATCAGACTGCCAATACCAGGGTGGACTCAAGCGTCACCGCAGGTAGATCGGTCGTGGCTAACGCGGATATCTGGCCCCTGAACTGTACTGGTAGACGCAGATCCGCTCGTCTGGTCACGGCTGAAAGCCACGAGGAGGGGAGTGTCGGGATCAATCCGGATGCCCTACAGCTACGTCCGAGGCTTCGAGATCGCGTCGGCGAGAATTTGTGGCCCATCGATGATGCGTCGTTACCGGGAGTCGTTCGTGACCTTTTCCTTGCTGCGTCACATCTGGAGGAGTCCCTCTATTCGAGTACGGAGGGAGTCCTTCCGCTTGTCCCAGAATGCCTCGCAACCCACAAAGTCCGGCAGGTGCTTGACGTCCTGAGCGGCATATTGGCTCCTAGCTGTTTGGCTCAGAGAAGCCAGCCATTCCTTCGGAAGCCGGTTGCCTTTGCCGCCAGGTCCGTTGTCTTCGGGTCGGAGCAGCTGGAGGTTCGGTAGGAGTTCCGCCGCCTGGGCCAGGTTGGCGAAGTTGTGAGCCGTGAACTTGCTCTTGGGGAAGATGTGGTCCTTGTGGAGCCCAATGACGGGCATAACGCCGTGCGTCATGTGAGGGAATAGCATCCGCAGCAACGGGTAGGTTCGGCGGTCCCCGAACCGTAGTAGGCACAGCTCGTCGATGAACTGCTCGGTGACGTCGATCGGCTTAGCCACCGCCTCCTTCTTGAGTGCCTTCTCGAGTTCAGAGAGTGGGAACGCCTTCTGGCCGTGAGCCTTGATGACTCTTCGAGCGGCAAGAAGTACCGGATCAACGGCACCCGTCCAATAGCGGCGCTGCAGGAGGGTCCGAGCAACGAACGCACGTACGCGCCGCCGATCTGCTTCATGAACGTGGGCCGTCGCGTAGGTCGGTTGCAAGTTGCGATGGTGGGCATAGAAGGCGAGAGGAATGATGACGTTCTCGCCGGCGAGACTCGTTCCCGACAAGCCGAACGACGCCAGCATCGCAGCAGCCGTAATCATTGATCGACTGAACTCCGGCCACATGTCCTCAAGGGCCTTGGCCTTGTTGCCGTGCAAGAAAAGTTCCACTCGGAGCTTCGGTGCCGGAACGTCCAGCAACACGAGGCCCGCCTTCATGATCCGATCATCGGTGAAGCGGAATGGCTCTGATGACTGGGAGTTCATGGACTTCCGTAGGTTCGTGACCTCTGCTCTTGCGTTCAATGTGGTCCACTTCGCTGTCGCGGTGCTGACGAGGAGGTCGACCGATGTCAGCCTTGTGCCGCCTCCATTGGTGCGACCGAAGATGTTGAGCACTCTGTCGAGATCGCCACTCTCTTCAATGTCGAAATGCACGGACTCGGTAGTGTTGAGGGCAACTGCCAATTTCTTCAGGACGCTTCGCGTAGCCGCATCCGCGGCGTGGCCTGCAACCTTGATCGCTTTGTTGAGCGATTGGGCGTCCGTCCCGAGTCCTCGCGCATCGGCGACCTTGAACCACGTGCCACTGTCATTTTTCGCCTCGTCTGCCAAGAACTTGAAGCTGTAGCCCGAGCCGTCCGTCTCGTCGTCTGAGCCCTCATCTGGCCCGGGCTCCTGATCCAGGTCGATGTACAGCGAGCGACCGGGCGCCTGGCTAGTCGCTGCGTAGGTCCCCTGGAGCCCGATGCTCAGCGCTGTAAGCCGCTGTTGACCGTCAAGAACACCCAAGACTGGGAGGTCGGCGACCACGTGAGCGTTGGCAGGCAACGTGTCCGGGCCCTGGTATTCCGTCACGAGCCGCCTGAATTGTAGCTGAGGGTGCTCGGAGCGCTTGGTACGCCACAAGAGCATGGTTCCGATGGGATAGCCGCGCACGAGAGAGTCGAAGAGCAGGGCGATCTGCGCTGGCTTCCAAACAAAGTTCCGCTGAATACCTGGTAGTACAAGCTTCTTCTGGTCGACGAGCGTGACCGCATCCGCGACCGTCATCGACTGTGTTGTGATCATTGTCCTCCCATTCTTGTGCCATTTTTCGACCGCACAGACCAAATGTGTATCACTGAGAGGCCCACGAGCAGCCGATCTAGACACCGCGTACCGTTTCGGAGCGTTCCTGGTCGTCGCTGGTGATCACCGCGAGGTCGCTACAGCTCAGGTCAGGGGTCACACCGCAACCAGGGCGACGCAGGCCGTAACAGACTGGGCAACCTACGTAGCGCTCGAACGAGCCAGGATGGCTCCACCGAGGCTTGGGGACGTCGCGAACAGTCACTCAGGTAAGCATTACGACGTTAGTGGCCTACATATCGAAGCGAAGCGGTTCGTAACAGAAGGCCGGCCTGTAGCTTTCGCAGACAAAGGGTGTCGGTGTTTGGTCAATGAAGCTCGCCCATTCGTCTGGGTCAGTAGCGATTAGACGCAGTTCCTCCAGGTCTTCAAAGAGTGGCGGTTCGCCTTGGCGAAGTCTCCGCTGCTCGGCAGCCAGCATCCGGGGGAGAATCTCCCGAGCCTTTTGCAAGACTCCGTTCATGATCCTGAGCCCAGCTTGGTTCGAGGTGGCGAATATCAAGTGATACTGGACCACTTGCTTGGTGTTTCGGACTTCGATGGCGCTGGTGTACGAGTAGCCGAGCCGTGACAGTCCCAGGCGGTAGAGGTTTACATAGTGCATCCAGGACGCCTCGCCACCAATCCACCGGTCGCGCTGGGCGCGGTAAATCTCCCTCCAGTCGCAGTTGCCAAAGAGTTGATCAATCTCTAGTTGGTGTTCGTCTGACGCGATGTCCTTACCTGCCTGGGGAAGTTTGCGACGTAGCGGTCCGGTCGGAAACAGAATCAGCAGTTCGACCCGGTTACGACGGCGGTACTCGCCTTCGGGAGGATTCATGCACCAGCTCGCCAGCGCCTGCACTGTTGACCATCTGAGCTCCAACGCGTTGGGATCCAGATATGCAAGCGCAGCCCCCAGGTGTGGTCCGTATCTCGGACCACCCTGTCTGCGGAGCCACGCCAGCCCTTCGGCGATGTTGAGGTTGCAATCACCAGGGACAACGCGAATCCGCCGACTCGGGTACCGAGAACACAGAGTTTCCTGGAGCGCAGCAGCCTTTTCGGGAAGCTCAAACAGAACGAGGTGAGTGAACGTGCTCCTGTCGCCTGCTTGAAGTGCGACCTGCGGCGAGCTTCGGATTGGTCGTCCGGTTCCTCGTTCTAAGTTTCTCGTGGAGCCCGCGAAGCAATCAATGAATATACGGTCGCGGGAACCTGTCGCTGCTCGAAGAAACTGCGGAGCGTACGCGCCGAGGACGATTTCAGTCTTCCAAACGCTCCACGGTCCCCACTCTCGAACGTTCTCGACCTGCTCCACCATCTGCCCTCGTAACCATCATGTGGGACCACGGCTCAGGTAGTTGATCCCAGGTATCGCCGTCTAACACGCGTCCAGCCGTTGCCCTGCTGACGCGGTGCATTCTCACAGCAGTATCGGCCAATTCTGGATCGGAGTTGATACTCGTTGATCCGTCGAAGGCGACCGTCACTGCTGTCGGCCCATAAGCAGGTGCCCACGATCCCCACTGTTTGAAGAAGAAGGCCACGTTTGCGTCTCGACAGCGGTCTCGGAGATCTCGCGCCCACTCTGGATGCATGGGACGAGCATCATGGCCAGACTCGCCACCAGCGATCAGCCAGTCAACTTGAGTGAGATTAAGTGACGGCAGCGGACCGAGCAATGGTTCAGCAGAGACAAAGCGGACCGCCGAGGGAACGCGCCTGAGATGGTTTGCCCTGTATGAGTAGGGGTCCGACTCGATGCTCACACCGACCCACAGGTTCAGGGGCCATGTCAGGCGATCAGCTAGATCAACCATCCGCTTAGAGCGCTTTGTGAGCAACTGGAATGTGTGCCGCGGCGTGTCCGCCATAACAGCGAAGACGTCATCGATGAATTCGGTGGGAACGTCGGGATGAAACAGGTCGCTCATCGAGTTGACGAAGATCATGCGGGGGTGCCGCCACTGGCGAGGCAGGTTTAGCGCGCTGGAGTGGACGGTCAGGCCGAAGCCCGGACCAGAGGTTCTCGCGTCTCCATCCGCTTGGTACTTTGGATTGCCCATCGCCTTTAGCCGTTTCGCCAGGGTCAGTGCGTAGCAGTGGTCACATCCCGGCGAGATGCGGTCGCAGCCGGTCGTTGGATTCCATGTGGCCTGGGTCCACTCGATCGAGCTGTGATCAGCCATTTCCGACTCCTCGGGGTGACGACCCTCCCACGGCCAGCCTTCTCGAATCGTCTGGGCGCGCCACGCCCCGCACCATATCCGTCGCAACTCTAGTGAGCCTTCGAAGGCAACGCTCTGCGGGGCAACATCTCGGGCTGAGTCGACAGAACCGCCCTCGGTGTCCTCAAAGCCGAACGCCGCCTCGCGCGGATTCTTGCGATCCTGCCTGACGGGGCTCGGGAACGAAGCTAGCCATCTCCGACCTGGACGCCCCTTAACTTTCTGGCCCTTCAGCCATACTGGCTACGTTTAGCCGGACTGGACATAACTAGGCAGCATTGGACTTCAGCGGAATTGCCGATTCACCTGGACCTACGCATACTCGACACTACCAGCTGGACAGTACATTTACAGACTGGCAGTCAAGGACAAAGTCGGTCTCTCGGACCCTGCTAGGGATCCGGACACGCCGTCTGTGAATGGCTACCATCCAATCGAACGGACGTGGCCGAATGGCACCCGTTGGCGAGTGTGGGAGCGCGACATGCCAAGAGTCTCTGATTTGCTGCTCCAAGCGACGATCTACCTCTACGAGTCACGCAAGGCTGCCGAGTTCGGCGACACGGTGGGGGGTAGCGGCGTGCTGGTTGGTCGCACCTACGGGCCTGAGTCGCGGAATGTCAACCTCTATTTCGTCACCTGTGACCACGTGGCGAACAGGGGCGCGCCAGTCGTCCGGATCGTGACGCGCCGAGGGGCTGTCGAGATCGAGGAGTCCGGCTGGAAGCGGCACCCGGACCTTTCCCCTGACGTTGCGGTCGCTCACTTCAAGCACGTCTCCGAGTCTGGTGGGGACTGTCCCTACTCGTACGTTCCCGTTGAGAGGTTCCTCAGCCTTGACGACTTTTCGGCACCCCCAGGCGATGACCTGCAAAATCAGCCCTACTACTTGGGCGAGTTAGCCGGGGTCGGAGATGACGCCGTGATGATCGGTCGCTTTCTTGCCGCAGACGGAGTGCTCTCGCAGACCCCCACCGTGCGCTTCGGGAATCTCGCATCTGCCGGCGTCCTCACTGTGGAGTTCGGCGAACCTCGGTCGTCGCAGCAAGAGTGCCTATTGGCCGAATCTCACTCCTTGCCGGGCTATAGCGGCTCTGCGGTCTACCTGTTCCATCCGGCGGTGACTTGGGACGGCCTCGCCATGCATATTGGGGAAGAAAGCCACAAGCTCTGGCGGTTCCTGGGGATCGATTGTGGTCATATGAGACAGAAGGTCGACGCTGACGGTGCCCCCATCCCTGGATGGGAACCCGCGATGGCGATCCCCGGAACGCCACGAACAACGCTTGTCAACGCGGGGATGATGACCGTCGTCCCGGCTTGGAAGATTTTGGAAGCACTGGAGGATGCCATGCGGAACGAAGAAACACCCGACTCCAACGGGGTCATGGATTAGCTCGTTCCTGAGTCGGAAACCGACCGGATAACGGAGCCCGTGCCCTCCTAAGGCTTCGGCTTCAACGAGGCGGCGATCTGAGCGAATTCGGTCAACGCAGCTTCCAGGTCCTCCACAATCTCAGCCGCGAGCACGTCGGGGGGCGGAAGGTTGGCGGAGTCCTCCAGTGACTCGTCCCGCAGCCAGATCAGATCGAGGCTCACCTTGTCGCGTTGGAGAAGCTCGTCGCAACTGAAGGAGTGGAAACGTTCCGACTCGGCGCGTGTGAAACGGTTGTCGGCACGGAAGGCGTCGATGAAGTCCGCAAGGTCTTCGTACCGCAGCGGGTTTTGTTTCAAGGTGTGATGGATGTTCGTGCGGTAGTCGTAGACCCACAGCCGCTGTGTCCACGCCGTCTCCGAGGCGGGCTTCCGATCGAAGAACAGGACGTTGGCCTTGACGCCCTGGGCATAGAAGATGCCCGTCGGCAGCCGCAGGAGCGTGTGAACCTCGCACTCGTGCAGGAGCTTTCGCCTGACGGTCTCCCCGGCTCCACCCTCGAACAGCACGTTGTCGGGGACCACGACGGCGGCGCGTCCGTGCATGGCGAGAAGGGTCTTGACGTGCTGGACGAAGTTCAACTGCTTGTTTGACGTGGAGGCCCAGAAGTCGTCGCGGAGGATCACGAGGTCCTCGCGCTCGGTATCGCCCTCCGCGTTGACCACGGTCATCGACGATTTCTTGCCGAAGGGCGGATTGGTGAGGACCATCTCGAACCGGTCACCGGGGTCAGCCCTGAGCGAGTCCTCGACGCGGATCGGGCTGTCTGCGTCCTCCGAGCCGATGCCATGCAAGAGCATGTTCATGACACAAAGCCGGGCGGTGTTGTCCACGATCTCCCAACCGTGGAGGGCCTCGAAGCGAAGATGGCGCTTCTGGTCAGGATCGAGCAGGTAGTGGTTGGAGATGTAGTCGTGCGCTGCGAGGAAGAATCCACCGGTGCCGCAGGCAGGATCGCATATCGTCATGCCCGGCTCGGGCCGCATCACTTCGACCATTGCCTTGATCAGCGCGCGGGGCGTGAAGTACTGGCCCGCTCCCGTCTTCACGTCCTCGGCGTTCTTCTCCAACAGCCCCTCGTAGGCATCGCCTTTCACGTCAGCGTCGAGCGTCATCCAGTTCTCGCGGTCGATCAGGTCCGAGATGAGCCGCTTTAGCTTCGCCGGGTCCTGGATGCGGTTCTGGCTCTTGCGGAAGACGACACCCACCATGCCCGTTCTGCGCCCGAGTTCGGTGAGGATGTGACGGTAGTGGACCTCCAGATCGTCACCGTCACGGCGCAAGAGCGACTGCCAGTCGAGGTCAGAGGGTACGAGCGCGGGGCGATTGAACGGAGCCTTGGTCTGCTCGTCGGCCATTTTCAGGAACAGCAGGTAAGTCAACTGCTCGATGTAGTCGCCGTAGGACAGCCCGTCGTCGCGAAGAACGTTGCAGTAGTTCCAGAGCTTCTGAACCAGGCCGTTTGAGTCAGTCATGTGTTCCTTTCGCAACCAACGCTGGCCTGCGGTCGTCGAGCGCATCTTGCGCTACTAGTTCTCCGCGGAAGGCCATCGCCAGGAGTGCTCGCCGGAGAGAGTTCGCCCGTCTCAACGCGACTTCGACCCAGGCAGCAACCGGGGTGATGCTGGACAACTGGTCCTCGACCTCATTCACCATCTCCATCTGGCGTTCGAGGGGTGGAAGCGGAATCGTGACCGTCTTGAGTTGACCACCTGAGATACCGACCTGACCAGCCGTCGTCTTGAGGCGACTCTCGATTTCTTGCCTACTTCGCCCGGTGTTGAGGACCAGCGCGAGGAATTCGGGAACGACTTGAGACTGATCCGGCACGGCGCGGATGAGTTTGTCTGGATGCACCGTGGGTTGCGGCAGGTTCCGCACCACGGCAGACGACCCTACGTAAGTGGGGTTCCCGCTGTAGCGCGTAAAGAGAAGGTCCCCGTCACAGAGGAAGTAGGAGGCGACCTGGTCCGCGTCTACGGTCGCGTACCGAATGTCCGTGGCGTCGAGACTCATTGGCCGAACGGCGCTTATGCGAAGTATCGCGATGCCAGGCGGCGACGCCGCTGGTCGTGACACAAAGAGTCCGTTTCTTAGTGAATGCAACACGTCCCCTAGGAGCTTTCGGGGACCAGAGATGTCTACGGCGCGACCCAGTAGCGCGGTCCGCAATCGCCCCAGGTTGCGCTGTGCTTGCTCCAAGGCTGCCACTCCGGCGTCGAGTCGTGAGAGCTGTTCCTCGATGGCAGCGACGATGCGGACCTGCTCGGTCGTCGGCGGCAACGGGAACTCGACTGTATTGAGCCTCCCTAGCGAGAGATGCGCGATGTTCGTCGTAATCCGCGACTCTTGCCGGAATCGCCCGGAATGCATGTGGTGACGGAAGACCGTCAGCGCCCACTCGCTGAGAACACCTGGATGCGGACGAAAGCGAATCAAGCTGTTCGTGAAGCAGACTCCCGGTAGCTCGCCTCGATAAATCGCAGGCCGGCCGAGAAACTCTGGACTTTGTCCCTCGTTCAACAGCACATCACCTGAGTGCAACTCGAACGTGGTGACCTCATGTGGCGCAAAGTGCATCGACTTGACATCCGCAACGTCGATGCGATCTTCGAAGACGTTTGCCACGCGCAGGTATGGCCGCATGTTCGGGCCCGTGTGCCACTTAGGTGAACGCTGCTTGCCAAGTCGAGTTTCTCCCACATCGGCGATGGTCCGAAGCTCCCATCCGCGGGGCAGGTCCCTCATGCCGCAAGGGCCTTATTCAACTCATCGAGGAGCGGACTCAAGTTGACACCGAACACCTCGAAGGCTTTGCCGATCCCGCCTCGTTCGACGAACGGCGTGTAATCCAAGTCATCGGTGGAAATGCTCATCGAGGCGGCGATGTGATCCTTGATCTCTTCCAGCCAGCGTCTTTGCTCGTTTGTAAACTCTGATCCGGCGTACTCCTGTTGCGCGAGCCACACCGCGAATCGCTCGTTGACCTTCTCGGGGAACGGCACCAACTCGTTCTCCTCACCGAGCGCGAAGCGCACCAGCGAGACGAGATCCGTCGTAACTCTCTGGCCAGAGCCGTGCACCTTTGACTTGTCGAGCGCCTCGTAGGCAGCCCAGAGACCCTCAGGCGTCCATTGGTGCGGCGGCCGCCCGATGGCGTTCGCGAGGTCACGAAGGTCCTTGAAGCTCAGACGCCGGCTGTACGGGTGGCTGTAAAGGATCTGAAGGGCGGTGATTTCGTCCTTGTTGTCCTCGATGAACTGCCGGAAGTCCTCGACGGTCTGTCGCGCTCTGTCCGTGGAGTAACCAGCATGCAGGACCTTGTCCATGCTCGTTTCGTCGATGATCTGCTCGTAGGAGCGGCGGAAGTCGACGATCTTGAGCCTCAGCTCCGGGTTCGACGCCAGTGGGTAGACGGCGGCTTCGATCAGGTCGGCTGCTGCCTTCTTCACGTCCTTGGCGGTTGGCTCACCGGCTTCGGTGCCAACCTCCGCGACTGCGTACTGGTGGTCGGGATCGAGGGCGGCGATCAACGTCTCGGTTATCTCCCGGATGCTCGTCCCGTTGGCGAGCTCCTGAAGCATCACTCGGTCAGCCTGGCGGAGGCGAAGGTCGAGCCTGGCAAGCCGATCGGCGATGGAGGAGACAAGATCGGGATCACGTTTGCCGAAAGCCAGCTCCTTGAAGAGTCGGTCCAGAGGAACGTTCGGCTTGCGATCGAGGGGCTTGGTCTCCATGAGCTGGGTTTCGGTCACGCCGACGGCGTCGATGATGACGAAGTGGTCCTTGATCCTGGCGTCGGGAGTCACCTGCTGAAGGTCGGTCGGATTGATGACCCGGACGCCGCGACCCTTCATCTGCTCGAAGTACGTCCGGGACTTCACTCCGCGCATGAAGAAGACGCACTCCAAGGGCTTCACGTCGGTGCCGGTCGCGATCATGTCCACGGTGACGGCGATGCGAGGATTGTAGGAGTTGCGGAACTCGGCGAGGAGGTCCTCTGGCTTCTTGCCGGTCGTGCGGTAGGTGATCTTTGCGGCGAAGTCGTTGCCCTTGCCGAACTCCTCACGGACGATCTCGACGATGTCCTCGGCATGCGAGTCGTCCTTGGCGAAGATCAAGGTCTTCGGGACCTCGGTCCTGCCGGGGAAGATCTCGGTGAAGAGCCGGTCCTTGAAGGTCCTGATCACTGTTCGGATCTGGTCCGGGGCGACAACGGCGCGGTCGAGCTGGCTGGCTTCGTACTCAAGTTCCTCGTCGGCTTCCTCCCAGCGCACCTTGCGGGTGGAGCGCTCGCGGTGCCCCACGTACACGCCCGCCTCGACCTTGCCACCGATCTCCGTCATCTCGGTTGCGATCCGATACACGTCGAAGCCGACGTTCACATGGTCAGCGACGGCCTGTTCGTGGGTGTACTCCATGACGAGGTTCTTGTGGAAGAATCCGAACGCCTGCTTGTTCGGTGTCGCCGTCAAGCCGATAATGAAGGCGTCGAAGTAGTCGAGAACCTGTCGCCAGAGCCCGTAGATCGAGCGATGGCACTCGTCCACGATGACGAAGTCGAAGAACTCGATCGGCAGGGTGGGGCTATAGACGACCGGGGCGGCATCTGGTCCGGACAGCTCGTATGAGGAATGCTCGTCGATCTCCTCGTCCAGTTCGGGCTCACCCCTCATGATCGAGTACAGGCGCTGGATCGTCGTGATGGTCACCCGGCTCACGGGATCGATGACGTTCGAGGAAAGACGCTGCACGTTGTAGAGCTCGGTGAACTTCCGGCCGTCGTCCGGCGTTGTGAAACCCTGGAACTCCTTCAGCGTTTGGCGGCCGAGGTTCGCCCGGTCCACCAGGAATAGGACCCTCCTGGCTCCGGCGAACTTCACGAGGCGGTATGCCGCGAACGCAGCGAGGAGGGTTTTGCCCGAACCGGTTGCCATCTGGATCAAGGCGCGGGGTCGGCTCTCCGCGAGCGAACGCTCGAGGTTGGTGATTGCCACGTCCTTCGGCGGCCAGAGCAGCCCCATCTCGAGCGGTGGCATCTGCTGAAGTCGCGATCTCAGCGTCGCTCGTTCTGGTGCTCTCTGCCGTTCGTCCAGCCATGCAGCGAGCGTCTCCGGGCGGTGGAACGTGAACACCTCGCGTCCGCGGGGCTCGGGATCGAGCCAATTCGTGAAGCGCGTCTGAGAGCCCGTCGACTCGTAGGAGAACGGGAGTGAGTCACCCCAGGTGGGAAGATCCTTCGGTAAGCCACCCACGTACTGAGCGGTTTGCGGCTCGACAGAGATCAGCGGGTAGCCCTCAGGTTTGGCCTCGATCGTGCCGGCCGCCTTACCGTCGACGTAGCACAGGTAGTCGACGCGTCCATGGGGCGGTTCCAAAATGAACTCTCTGATTGCGACGCCGTGACCTGCCGACAGGTTCGCTCTTGTGGCGTCCTGGACTGCCCACCCCGACGCGGCGAGCAGGCGGTCGATCATCACTCTCGCCCGTTCCTCGGGCGGCAGTCGCGAAAGCAGATCGTCGTCGCTCAACCCTGGCAACCTCCAAGTGGGGATTCTTTCAGGTTCACGATGGGCTACCGGACCGCTTGCCTCCGATGCTGGCGCCGCCGTTGAGGCAGGCCGGTATTATCTCGATCCGCCAACCATGCCAGGGCAGCTGACCTGCGGAAACTGTGGGTACTCATGGTGGAGCAACGCCAACTCTGCACGCTCGCGCTGCGGAGCCGTAGGACCGTTGTCTATATCCGGCACGCGTACGCGACGGAGCCAGCAGCGCCAGTGCGCAACTCTTCATCGCTTCGCCCAACCAAGAAGCCTGGAGCAACGAAGACGATGTCGGCCCACCCCTCGGGAGCCAACGTCCTCGGAGTGATCGGCCTCGTCGTGATTATCGTCGTCGCAGGGGCCATCTGGCTGCGTAACAACAAGAGCTATCAGCTCACGTCGGAGCCATGACCCGGTGGGCTTGCCGACACGAGACGATCCTGTCAGATCCGTTGGATCCTGGCGTTACGGCTGACACCGCTTCCTGTCGCCTTCTGCGGTCGTCCGGGCATCGTCGGCCGGTACGTCGGCGACCACTTGGTCCCAGTCCGCTCGTAGCCCGCGGGGCCCTGGCACCTTCCAAGGCAGCGCAGCATCTCGCTTGGACGTGAGACGATGGAAAAGTGGCGACGAACGTCTACATAGACGGCTTCAACCTGTACTACGGAGCCTTGAAGCGGACCCATTTCAGGTGGCTGGACCTTGAGGCGCTTTGTCAGAACCTTCTCCCAAACGACTCGATACACCGCATTCGGTACTTCACTGCCAAAGTCACGGCCAGGCCCGATGACGTCCAAGCGCCGCAACGCCAGCAGACCTACCTCAGGGCGCTCGAAACACTCCCGCTCGTATCGATTCACTTCGGGCACTTCTTGACCAGTAACACTTGGATGTGGTTGACGAACCCCCCGCCACCGGGAGGGTCTAGGAAGGCGCAGGTCATCAAGACTGAGGAAAAGGGTTCGGACGTAAACATCGCGTCGTACATGCTCCTTGACGGCTTCAACAAGGACTACGACACCGCTGTGGTGATCTCGAACGACTCCGATCTCTGCGAGCCAGTCCGCATGGTCAGATTTGAACTTGGGCTGACCGTTGGAGTGGTCAATCCGCATCCAGCGGCGAAACGAAGCCGAGTGCTCAGCCAGGATGCTCACTTCTTCAAGCAGCTACGGAGAGGCGCGCTGGCCAAGAGCCAGTTTCCGGACGTGTTGTACGACGCGCGTGGACGTTTCTACAAGCCAGGAGGCTGGTAGCGGCGTCAGAAACGCAGAAACCCGCCTCTCGGCGGGTTTCGCACCCAGGCGCCGAAGCACCTGGGGGGATGGACTAAGTATACCCAACATGTAGTTTCCTTACAAGACCCCCTAGGTTTCCTTCCCTTTCTCTCGGTCCCGTCCCGCCGGCCGCCCCGGTCGGCTTTCTCAAAGCGCGAAGGCGTCCTTTCCGCGAAGCCGGTTGGACGGCCAACACGAACGACCTCCAATGCCATCGACGAGCTGGCCAAGCGGCACGGCATCACGTTCGACAAGCGATGACCCTCGCCACCACGAGGATCACGACGGAGCCGAACACGACGAAGACATTGTCTTCCGAAGACGGGCTGGCATCGTCTTCGTCGCTCCAGGCTTCTCCACCCGCTACGAAACCTGTCCGGGAGCATCGGACCTAGTCTCGACAACCACGCCTCCGACGGCCCTTGCTCCACGGTCACGGAGAGCCAACATTCGAGCCAACAAACCCGTCCCAGAGCGTCGCACGCAGTTGCACGCTGTGGCAGATGTCCCCCCGGGAGGCCGCCCGGACCGGCTAGAACGCGACGATGCGGGACGATCTGACACGAGCTGCGACAGTATTGAGCTACCTGGCAGTCAGGAGGTTCGAGG